>NZ_JAMYLV010000010.1:0-203820 GCF_040318195.1 Mesorhizobium sp. M1273
CCGTACAGCAGCGGTTTGTGGGGGAGGCGGTCTTGCCCGGCTCGGCATCCGAGCTGGCACGCGGCCTCGGCTAACTTGCCGTGGCGGCGTGCCGCGAATATCTCTCCAACGGCCATCGCTTCGGCAATTACTGGATGGTCGGTGATGTCCGCAACACGCGCGGCCGTTCCATGCATGTGCGGCTCAAGGCGGTTGGCGGCAAGGCAGCCGGAAAATGGGTCGACGAGCAATCGGGGGAATATGGCGACCTGCTTGACGTCATCGAGCAGAGCTGTGGTCTGGTCGACTTCCGCGAGGTCGCGGATGAAGCACGTCGCTTCCTCTCCATGCCGCTGCCACCGCCCCAGCTCCCGCCCCAGCCCCTTGGCTCGCATCGCCAGCCTGCTGCGACACGCGGCTCGCCTGACGCCGCGCGTCGCCTGTTCGCCATGTCCCATCCGATCGCCGGTACGCTGGCCGAACGCTATCTTGCCGGTCGCGGCATTTTGCTTTCGACGCATGAGCGCGCGCTGCGCTTCCATCCTGGCTGCTACTACAGGGATCTCGTCACGGGCGAGACGCGGACCCTGCCTGCGCTGATCGCCGCTGTCACCAGCCTCGACGGGCGTATCACCGGCCTGCAGCGCACTTACCTGTCCTCTGGGCTGGACCCGAGTGGCAAGGTCGGCAAGGCGCCGGTCGCCGATCCACGCCGCTCGCTTGGTCACCTGCTGGGCAACGGCATCTGGCTAGGCCAACAGTCCGGTGCGCCCGTCATGGCCGCCGGCGAGGGCTTCGAGACGATGGCGTCGCTCCGGACGGTGATGCCGGCGCTGCCGTTGGCTGCCGCCACCTCAGCCAATCACCTCGCCGGCCTGATCTTCCCGCCTGGCTGCCGTCGCCTCTACATCGCAGCCGATGCCGACGCCGCCGGCCGGCACGGCATAGAGCGTCTCAGCCAGCGCGCAGGCGAGGCAGGGATTCTCGCCCTGGTGCTGCGGCCGCAGCTCGGCGACTTCAACGACGATCTGCGTCATCTCGGCCAAGCCCACCTCGCGGCGTGGCTCCGCGATCAACTCGTCCCGGAGGATGCCCGTCTCTTCCTGCCGCCCGGATGAATGGGTCGGGCCGGCACGCGGCTCGGCGCGGCGTCGGACAGCCTGCAGATATGGCGGGGGTCCACCGGAGAGGCCGCGCCCGCGGCCTGCCTGAGAGGCGACCCCTGCCACCCCCCAGTCACGGCCGCAACGGCTTCGCCGTCCTCCGCTCGCGCTTCGGCCTTCGGTGCGGCCGCGCCCGGCGCGCGGCCGGGATGCGCTGTCAGGCCGCGATAGGCGCGGCCACAACCGACGGAGACACCGCCATGACCTACGACATTCCTCTCGACGACGCCTACGAGCCCTCCCACGCCTCCTCGCCGACCGACCGCGTCATCCTCGAACTGCAGATGTACGGCCATCGCCCGCATCAGGACGAACCTGACCCTCGGCCGCTTCCCGACGACGAGGTGATCCGGGCCGGCCTCGCCGGGATCGTAGAAACCTTCGCCGGCATGCTCGGGGACACCAGGCTCGAACCCGATCTCGACGACCTGCTCTGGTCGTTCGCAAACGTCTTCCACCGTGCCGCCGAGCGTGTCGCCCGCAGCCTCGACCGCAACGAGGAGGCGCAGCGCTCGAGTCAGCAGGAGCAGGACGGCTCGGAGGTGAAGTCGGTCGAGCTGGAGCGGCTGACCGCGGAAGGCATCAGCTATATCGAGCGCCGCAACGTGCTCGAAATCATGCGCGATGAGGCCGCCGATCTCTACGAGGCACAAACCGGATCGGCATGGCGACCGCGCACCGGCTCCAAGGTCAGCCACCAGGCGATGACCGCTTCGGTGATCGACAGCCGCGACTTCCTCGCCGCCCGCCGACACGCCGAAACCGAGGTGCTCGTTCCAGCAGGGACCAAGATCGCCTTCGCCGGCGGCCTCGACTGCAACGATCACGACAGGATCTGGGACGCGCTCGACAAGGCTCGCGAGAAGCATCCCGACATGGTCCTGCTCCACGGCGGCAGCCCGCGCGGCGCCGAACGCATCGCCGCCTGCTGGGCCGAGAACCGCAAGGTCACCCAGATCGCCTTCAAGCCGGACTGGACCCGGCACGCCAAGGCAGCCCCGTTCCGCCGCAACGACCAGCTTCTCTCCGTAGTGCCCTACGGCCTGATCGTCTTTCCCGGCTCCGGCATTACCGACAACCTTGCCGACAAGGCCCGTCGGCTCGGCATCCCCGTCTGGCGGTTCGCGGAGGGCGGCGCGTGAGCGCCGTTTTCTTGCAAATCTGGCGAATCCAGATAGTATGGAGATCGATCAAGGAGTCTAGCCATGCGCCAGTTCACGACGGGGGATCTCAACAAGCAGGTTGGCGACGTCACCGACGTTGCCAGCCGCGAACCCGTTATTCTTACCAAGCACCGGAAACCCCGGTTCGTGCTGATGAGTTACGAGCACTACGAACGGATGCGCATCGGCGGCGATCCCCGCCGCGCATACCATGTCGCCGAGATGCCGGAGGAACACACGGAACTCTTCGCCGCCGAGATCGACCGATTGGCGCGCGGGGAAGGATACGATGATGAGCGGTAGATTTCTGCCCGGTCAGGTGATCTCCTATCCTTATCTTTGGGCATGGCAATACGAGCGCGGCGAAACGGAAGGCCGCAAGAGCCGGCCGACCTGCGTGGTCATCGCTGTCCGCGGCGCAAGGGATGGCCTGACCCATCTCGCGCTCCTGGCTATAACCACCCAGCCACCGACCAGCGATCGGGTCGGTTTGGAAGTCTCCGCTATCGAGTGCCGCCGCGCCGGTCTGACCGATCTCAAACGCTGCTGGATAGTGGTTGACGAATACAACTACGATATTGCCGAACGCTCCTGGTACATCGAAGCCGACGGTAAGCCCCTCGGTCGTTTCAGCAAGGCATTCATGATGAAGATCGCAGGCGCCTTTATCGAAGCGCGCAGCGAGGGCCGCCGCGTCAGCCGTCTGGATTGACGTTCTCTTTTCGCGGCCATGCGCTCGATCCAGGACGGGAGCCTCTGGCTGGCCGACAAGACCACTAGCTCCAGCGCGAAGCGCCACTAGCCAGATGCGCGTAGCGCCTCCGGCAGCTGCAGGATCCGGGCGCGCCGGCCTGCGGCCGGCCGGGCTCTCGTCGCGGCGTCCCGCCGCTTCCCGAGCCGGCTTTGCCGTCTCGGCCTTCGGGTGACGATCCCTCGCGCAGGGCCAGGGGAGAGGGCGGCCGGCGCGGGGCGGGGACGCGGGAGAGAAGGGAAAGTCACCATGTCGATGATATTCATAGGTGGATCACGCGAGATATTCGAGCTGCCGGAACCTGCCATCGCTCGCATCGGCGCAATCGTTGCTGCCGAGCACGGCGTGCTGGTTAGCGACGCGTCGGGAGCGGATGCCGAGGCGCAGGGCCTGCTCGCGGGCTACAAGTACGAGCATGTCGGGGTCTTCCATGCCGGCAAGGAACCCCGCAACAATCTGGGCGACTGGGCCGCCTACCATGTCCCGTCACCTGGAGGCACTCATGGATCTTGGTACGACGCCGCCAAGGACCGGGAGATGGCGCGGCGCGCCGACTTTGGCATGATGGTCTGGGACGGCGCATCACCCGGTACGGCCGTCAACGTGCTTCGGCTCGCCATCGCAAACAAGCCGTGCGTCATTTACGATCTGGCCAGGGGCCGGATGGCAACGACGTACAATGTGGAGGACTGGTGCGCCATGCTCCGCCATGCCGGTTCGGACATTCGCCGCCAAGCCGAAGCCCGCATGATGCCGGAGGAGCGTCTAACGTTGCCAGGATGATGGCTGCCGACAGCCCGGCGGGTTCAATCCGATATGTTGATCCGGCTCCGCGCCGCCTAATCCACTGTATGTGCGGACGGAGCCGGCCCCTTTCGAAACCGGTCCACGCGCAGAGCCGCGGGGCGTTGTGCGGATGATCATCTTGACGCTTCTCGCCTCAAGCGGGTGCAAGCGTGCCGAACAACATCCTGGCTTGCCGGGTCATCCAACCTGACTGCGCGGTATCGTCCCCGAGGGGCGTGAAGGCCGCTGCCAGCCGGCTCCGATCTCGAAACCACTCTGCCGCGAGACCGAACATGCAAGGCGGCCACGCGCCGGGCTGCTGTTCGATGTGTTGGCGATGCCGACGACATGACCCGAGAGGCTGCAGCATGTTCCTGCGATCCGGCAGCGTTGCGTCGGCGGTCTAGCGATGGCGGCCTGAGTTCTTTTCCTTCGGTCGCATCCGGGGCCATTCCCGTTTCATGTCGCCTTTGTAGACGACCGCCTGCTTTGTGCGGTCAACCCCCGTTGGGGGTACACTCGGCGAAAATTCTGGAAAATTCGATTTCTGTTTTTGTCTGCGGGCAGGCGAAGGGCCTGCCCGCAATTTTTCGGCAAATAGAATTTTCCAGAATTTTCGCCGAGATGACCGCAGCAGGACGGCCCTCTCCTTTGGCGCCATCGGGAATGGTCCCGATGCAACCGAAGGAGAACTACCATGGCCACCACGATCGCAAACCTCACCACCAAGGCCGACGGCTCGATGGAAGGCGTCTTTGCCACACTCCGGGTCAACGCCCCGATCACGCTGATCCCGAACACCAACAAGTCGCGCGAGGACGCGCCCGACTACCGGATCGTCAACAAGCGCACGGGCTTCGAGATCGGAGCCGGCTGGCACCGCATCTCCCAGCGTTCGGGCGAGGAGTACCTCTCGGTCAAGCTTGAAGCCCCCGAGATCGGCGTCATCTTCGGCAACCTCGCGCCCGCCCCGGGTGGCGAGGAAAACAAGAAGGTCATCCTCTGGAACAACCCCCAGTGAGGCATCGGTGGCCGGCCCCGCGAGGGGCCGGCTCCCCACCGGCAAAAGGAGGTTGCAATGAGCCGCTACACCATCACTGTCACCGGGCAGGGGCGCTCAGACCAAGACGCTGTCATCGGTTACGACCCACCGCTTCGGACCTACTTCCTGCAAGCGTTCCCCCACGAAGAAACCGACGAGCCCCGTCTTTGGCTTGGCACCCACGATCGCGCGTTCGAAACGCTTGGATATCTTCGCCACGCCGCGACTGCGCACGGCTACGACTTCATGCCGCTGCCGCCCGAAATGGCTGCAAAGCTGGTCGAGGATAAAGCGGCAGCTGGCGATCGTTCGGAACGGGACGGAATCCTCGGTGAACTGCTGAGACACCTCAACCAACCCGAGTAGGCAAACACATCTCAGGGCCCGCGACGGAACACTCCGTCGCGGGCCCTTTTTTTGCGCGTCGCAAAGAGCCACGAACATCACCCGTCACAGCATGCGACAGCGACTCCAAACCGCCGATTATTCCTTTGGCAGTTTGTGCTTATGAACGCGGATATAATCCTGCACGGCCTTTCGCAGCAGTTCGGTCATGCTGTGCCCGTTGCTGATCGCCAGTAACTTGAACTGCCGCTGCTCCGCAGCCGTCAGGTAGTAACCGCAGCGGATCATCTCCTCCTCGCGAATCTTCTTTCCGGCGATGGGGTCCTTTTTCTGACCCTGCCGCAGCAGCTTGCGGAAATCGGGCCCGACTGCCGGGGACGGCTTTGTCTCTTCCTGCATCTGTAGCGTGGCTTGCTCCTTGATCCCTGACGGCTCGACCTTCGGTGGGATGAACATGCTCGGCAGTGCGGGCGGCTGCGTGGAGATCGCCTTCATCATGCGGGCCTTCTTGTCGTCACCGGGTTTCGGCGCGGTCTCTTCACTCATGCCGCGTTCCTTGTGGCTTCGATGAAGGTTTGCAGAAGGTCGTCAAAGACCCCTTCGCTTTCGGCAACCGCCTTCGCGTCGGGTACCTCAGGGCTGTAAAGGGTCTGCCCGGTCTGAAGGTCGCGGTAGGCAACGCGATTGTGCAGGACGTGTTCCGCAATCGGTGTCCCGTTGGCCTGGATGATGGCGCGCAGTTCTGTCAGGGCTCGCGCCCTGCCATCGATGATGGTCTGCTTGGTCAGCACGAATATCGCAGGCAGCGGTCTACCCCGGCTCTCGACCGCCAGCGGGATGTAGTGGTCGGTGATCTGGATGGCGGCGGTCACATCGTCGAGGGCAAAATAGACCGGCACGACGACAATGTCGGCCGCGAAGAGCCCGGCCATGAGGTTGTCATTTGTGGTGCCTTCCGTATCGATCAAGACGACCGAGCGTTCTCCGTTGTGAGTGGTTGCCGCGCGAAGGATCTCCTGCGGCGTCATCGCGCTCACCATCGTAAGTTTGTCAGGACGATTGCCAGCTTCGCCGAGCATCTGGAACCAGCGGTTCATGTTCTGCCGCCGGTCGCCATCGATGAGAGTGACCGAATAACCCCGATGCAGTGCGACGGATGCGAGGGCACGCAGCATCGTCGATTTGCCAGTGCCGCCCTTTGGGATCGCAGCGGAGATGATCATGGGGGCCTCCTTCCGGCGTTGTCTCCTTGTTTCCATGTTAACATGGAAACAAGTCATCATGGACACATGAAACAAAATCACGGTCGAAACATGGTGACATACTCAACGGGGAAGACTGGGTTGGCAACCCAGGCGCGCATAGATAAGGGCTCGCTAAAGGTGCAGTTTTTGCGCAGCTGCTATCTTCAGGAAAGAAGGGGTCCGGTGGCCCATCGACTACGCTTTTCCGACTAGGCATCGTCCTCAACGCATCATAGACACATCGCATCAAACCACGATGGGAACGTTTCGCCCGCGCTGGGCTGGTGAGAAGACGCGCGACCTGAAATGTTTTCATTCTTCCCTTGGTTGCTATTGGCAGGATAGCCTATTTTGTGATACACACAAAGTAGGCGGCGCGGCCTGGCGGGCCTTAGCGCCCGCAAGCGGGCTTGAGAGATGAATGCAGACGCCCAGAAAGCAGCGGTAAAGAACGCGTCGCGGCGCTACAGCGAGGTGACGCACATCCGGTTTTCGGCTGACGAGCTGGCTAACCTCAAAGCCATTTCGGAGCGGGACGGCATAACCGTCAGCGAGGTCGTGCGGCGTCTAGTGCGGGCAGAGGTCGGGCATCTGCCCATCGCGTCAGAGGCGTTGCGGCCGGCGATCGTGGACATGACCGACCAGCTGCGGCGTGTCGGCGTCAATTTCAATCAGGCCGTGCGCACGATGAGCGACGGCCGTGTTGCCCACGATGAGGATCTTGAACAGGCGCTGGTCGCCGTGGGCAACCTGGTGCGGCAGTTTCGCGAGGAACTGAAGGCGATGACTGGCGGGTCACGCAAGGCGAGGGAGGTCAGGCCATGAGCGGTCGTCTTGCTGGCTACGCGGCCGAAATCGAACGCTATCTTCGAGGCGAGTCCGGCGTGAAGCGTGAGGAGCTGGACGACGACAAGTCCGTGACGGGCGCCCGACGCGAGGCCGGTGAATTCCAGGCGATGAAGAGTTATGAGGGGACCGGTGGCGGCGGACGCCTCGGGCAAGGACAAGCCGGCTCGGCGCTAGGTGGCGGCAGGAACGCCCCTCGTTCGTCGGCGGGAGGGACAGGACTGGCGGGGAGCTCCATGTCCAACAGGGCACCGACCGTTGTTGCGAGCTCGCCCAAGGCCGCTAGCGCGCCGATCATCGTCTATGGCGCCACGCTCGCCGGTTTCCGGCCGGAAGAGGAGGAGGAAGACTGGAAGCGGCGCGGCGGCGGCGGCGGCCGTGGTGCGGGTCGCGCGAGCGCTACAGGGCGAGCAGCGCGGGCGGGCTATCAGGCGCGGGCCGTGGCGGCACGGGCAGGCTATGCGGCGGGCGCGCAGCCTGCCGTGTTTAAAGTCATGCCCAATCCTCCGTCGACTAGGCAAGCCGCTGCTCGGCTGCTCAATTACATCGGGAAGCGCGAGGACGAAAAAGGCGAGAAACACGACATCGAGATTTTTGACGAGGACGGGCAGGTCCTTGCGACAGGCGGCGCACGAAAAGCGTTTCTGGAGACGTTTTGCGAGACGTTCGAACCGCCCCTGGAAAACACCAATTTTATCGAGGTTCGTTTCGAGCTCGCCGGCGAGGTCACCGATGCCGCCCTGAGCGAGGCGCTGAACGAGGCCTTCGGTGCAAAACCGTTCGTCTATGCGCAGGATAAACAGACGGTGCAGGTTTACGCACACACCGCTGAGCGGGCAGGGCCGCTTGCCAAGGTGCTGGCCGGTGGTCGGGAAAATTCGCGCAGCAAGGCGCTCGACAAGTTCGAGGCGCGCTTGTCTGAAGCCATGGGCGCGGCTGGTGTGGTAGCCAAGGCAGAGGTGACTGCCGCCGTCAGCCGTGAACCCAAAGCGAAATACTTCTTGCAAAAGTTCATCCGTACAAACAAAGACGTCCGCACTGCGAACGGCGAGCCAATTCGGGGCGCGAGGAACCCCGCCAAGGCGGCGGCTTCGGTCTACGAACAATGGCGCCCGCAGTTTTCGGGGCGTGAGCGCCGCAATGCCTATCATCTGCTTTTCTCGGCGAGAGCCGGCACCGAGGCCAATGCCGTCATGGCCGCGGCGCGCGCCGTGCTTGAGGAGCGCGCGCCAGGTTACAAGTTCGTCCTGGCTCATCACAAGGACACCAAGCACGTCCATATCCATGCGATGGTGCAGGCGCGCTCTGCCGACGGCGAGCGCCTGAAATTCTACAAGCCAGACCTGATCGCCTGGCGCGAGAGCTTTGCGGAAAAAGCACGCGAGAACGGCATTGCGATGGTGGCGACGCGCCGCATGGATCATGCGATGACGCGGCCATTCACGAAGGAGCATGCCGGAGCCTACAGCCGCGCTCAGAGCGATCCGCGCTACCAGGTCAGCGCGAGGACGATCGAGCGGGTGGAGGCCAAGCGGCAACGCCGGTTGGATCGACAATCCCTTGTCGTGAACGGCGATGCAATCGCTGCCGCATGGCAAAAGACTGTGACGACGATGCGGACTGCGGGCATAGTCGGCCAGGCTCTCACGGCAGCGGAGTCGATCGGCAACAATTTTCTCCGGTTCCGTCGCGATCGGGCAGGTGAGGGGCAACTAGGTCCTGACGCGGGTCGCGGAGTTGATCAATCGGGGCAGAAGTCTTTCCTGTCCCATCCCGGTATGAGAGAATTGAATGCACTGATAGGAGATTTGGACATGGCGCAAACCCCCTTGGAAATGCGGCGTCAGATGGCCCGCGTCAATCAGGCTCTGGACAACATGCGCGAGACGCTGCCGCCGGCGCATCGAGGACAGTTCGAACAGTATCATGAAGAGGTCAACGACAAGATGCACGACCGTCTGGCGCGGCTGCAATTCGAGCGGCAGCAGCAGCGTCGTGGTGGTGGCGGTGAGGAGCCAATCCCCGAGCGCGAGGCGCGAGGGCGAGACCTCCCAACTCGGGACGATCCCCGCCAGCCGGTTGAGCCGCACACAGGCACCGAGCAGGAGAAGGTGAGAGCCAAGCAGAAGGACGCCAACAAACAGAAGGCGCGGCAGTCGGAAGAGCAGGATCGGAAGACCCAGCGCTCAAACGATAACGACTACGAGCGCTGAGCAAAGATCGCTGTTTGCCTTCTCAAGCGGGTAGGAGAGTGGAGGGAAGGCCAGCCGTAGCTGTCCACGCGGGTCAGTTTCAGCCAGACGTTCAAGCTGGCCGACCACATGAAGATTTTGAGAGCTACCTTGATAATGGCCTGCTCGCCATCGACATCATCCGAGAGATTCCCAAAGAGCTGAAGCCGCGTCGCATCAGCATCGGTTCACGCCGAAAGTCAGCAAGCAGATCGGCTGCTCTTGGGAAACACGGGATAGGCTTCACTTCCTCTCCCGGTCGCTCGCACGCCAGCTGCGACACAACTCGAAGGATTTCTGGAGATACCGGCTGAAGAATGGAGGCTTTTTGCGGGTTTCTGATGGTTAGAGGACCCGCCCGGTATGTACGGCGAAGTTGCCGGCAAACTGTATAGGGTTATTCGGGATCCGTGTCGCAATCGCAAATTCTGTTCAGGGCTTGTTCGTTGCGAAATTTTGCTGGCCAAGTTGGACAAGCACACGTCCACCCGCGCCTTGTTCGACGAGTTCGTGGGCATATGCGATCTCGCTGAGCGGAAATCGTGCCGCGATGTTCACACGCAACGATCCGTCTACCAGCGCGTCGGTCAATTCGCTGGCGGCCTGCGCTTTGACCGATGGCGTAAAATCGTCGCTGCCGAGCAATCGCAGCGTGACGTCGGCGAAGCCAAGCTGCCAGTACGGGATTGCCGGGCGATCTAGGGATGAATAGTAGGAACTGATCACCCCACCGACCGCGATGACCGCGGCGTCGACCTCGATGTGGAACGCGAGGTCGACCTCCGCAATGCGATGGACGCCATCGGGGGCTGCCTGGCGGATCCGGGCGACAAGGTCCGGGTCATCGGCGAGGAACGCATGATGCGCGCCGATGTCGCCGGCCGCCTTCAACTGTGCCTGGTTACGGACAATCGCGATGACTTGGGCCCCATCTCGGCGGGCCAGTTGTACTGCGATCGAGCCAACGCCGCCGGCTGCGCTGTGAACGAGTACGCTAAGGCCCGCGACGGACCCGTCGGCGAAGACGGCCCTATGTGCGGTGATCCCAGCGATCCCCAGACATGCGGCCTGCTCCGCGAGGTCCTGTTCGCTTGCAACGAGCGACGAGGAAGGCAAGGGCACTGCGAACTCCGCAGGCACCACAACCAATTCGGCCGCCGTCCCGAACGGCCGATAGGATTGGGCGCCATAGCACCAGACGCGCTGGCCGATGCGGTCTGGTGACACGCCCGGGCCGACGGCGTCGATGACGCCGGCGCCGTCGCTGTGCGGAATCACCCGGGCATAGCGCATCGGCGCGCCCTGCCAGCCGGATCGTTTCTTCATATCGCCGGGATTTATCCCCGATACGGCCAGGCGAATACGAACTTCACCATCGGTTGGCTCGGGAGCAGTCATCTCCCCGACCACAAGCACGTCTCGGGCGGAGCCTTGCTTTTCATACCATGCCGCACGCATCGTCGTTCCTCGCGAAGTAGTGTTTCGTTTGGCGGTGAAAGGGCACACTGCCGAATTGAGGCGAGCGGCCGAGTTTCCACGC
This sequence comes from Mesorhizobium sp. M1273, assembly GCF_040318195.1. Lineage (NCBI taxonomy): Bacteria > Pseudomonadati > Pseudomonadota > Alphaproteobacteria > Hyphomicrobiales > Phyllobacteriaceae > Mesorhizobium > Mesorhizobium sp. M1273. The sequence goes on from NZ_JAMYLV010000010.1 coordinate 11,091, forward strand.
GGGCATCAGCGACGATCCGTGTCTGATCGTCGACGATGATCAACCGACCTGCATCGACCTCGAAAAGGATGCCCGTCCACAACGAGGCACCTTGGAGGACCGCGCTTGCTAAGCCACCGAAAGTCTCCCGACGATCAGCGTTGCGCTGGCGGAAGCGTGGAAGAAAAGCTGTAGCGGGCGAGCTTCCACGTCCCGACCTCCTTGTGCAACACAAACAGTTCCTGATTGTGCGACGGAACCTCGTTGCCGGTGGCGTGGATCTTCATGGTGCCAGTGGATGTCGTTCGCAAAAACGCCCATTCGTTCGAAAGAACCTGCACCTCGTCGATCTGGAAATGGAGGTTGAGATCGATCGCCTGGAACGTTGCACCGTAGAATTGCTCGACTGCCTTGATGCCCACGACGGTTGGGGTCTCTTGCGGCATCAACACACTGTCGTCCGTGTAAAGCATCACGACAGCCTTGACGTCGGAGTTGTTGAGCGCCTGCTCGTAGCTTTGAAGCTGCTGGGTTATGGTGGCTTTGACCGGTTCGTCCGACTTGGCTGGCGCCGCCAGCATGAGCAGAGGAAGCGCTGCGAGCGCCAGCGCTGCCGGGTTCTTGCGAAAGATTATAGACATCATTCTCTCCTGTTGCCGCTCGCCGGTAAACACTTCCCGTTTGCGGATACGGCAACCTAATCCGCTCACGGATGGTGCGATATCCACGCATCTGGTAACATTCCTCTCATAACTGATAGGAATGCAGCCATGGACTTAAATGCCGTGCAGATGTTCGTGAGTGTCGTGCAGGCCGGCAGCCTGTCGGCCACCGCACAGCGGACGGGCGTTGCGCTGCCGACGCTCAGCCGCCGGATCCGTGAACTCGAGCGGGAACTGAAGGTGCAACTGCTGGAACGCTCCGTTCGAGGCACCCGGCTGACGGACGCTGGAACGCGCCTGTATGAGCACGCGACCAGAGGCATCGAGGCATTCGCGGAGGCCGAACAGGCGGTCAGGAGCGACCAGGCGCGTCTAAGGGGACGACTTCGGCTCTCCTTGCCGACGGCCTTCGAACCTTGGTGGGAACTGCTCGGCGCATTCCAACGACAACATCCCGACATTCAGCTCAGCGTGTACACCACCGACCGCCGGGTCGACCTCGTCCAGGATGGAATCGACGTCGCGTTGCGCGTTGGAGACGTCCTGCATGAGTCGATGGTGGCGCGGCGACTGCTCTCCTATCGCCACGGGCTGGTTGTCAGTCCCGCACTACTGGAGCGTTTGGGAACGCCCGATGATCCCGATGCACTGCACCGCTTTCCCTGCGCTACCTGGTGCCGGGACGCCAACACGCAAGGCATCTGGCGGCTCGGCGAGCATATCGTCGAGCCGAAGGCGGTGCTGACCACAAACGATTACCTGCAGCTTCGGGGCCGGGCGCTGGCCGGCGAGGTCGTCACGGAACTGCCTCCCTTCCTGGCCGCCGACCCCATACGGAGCGGCCAGCTATGCGCCGTGCTTGCCGACCACCCAATGCCGGACCAGCAGGTCAACCTGCTCTATCCTTCGCATCGGAATCCTTCCAGCATCGTCCGGGCCTACCTGGATTTCTGCCAGAGGCATCATGCTGCGCAGTTTCTTGTCTTTCCCGCTGCAAAAATTTCATGAACTGTGCGCGTACACGCAGAGCAGCGAGCCCGCTGGCCCCACCGGGGTGAACCAACATCGGAGATTTGCTGTTACGCACTGATCCACGGGTAACGGGTGGTATCCTTCCCGGCATAGTCGGGGTCGAGATAGATGGACACGCGCTGGATCAGAAAATCGCGGATCTCGAAGACGTCGCACCAACGACCCGCACCCCAGGCTGGATGGTCTGCCTCCCATGGTCCGTCGCGGTGTTCGCCGCTGCTCCTGCCCTCGATCACGATCGTGTCGGATCCGGAGAAGATGTAGTTGAAGTCCTGGCTGTGATGGCGGATCGACTTGAACGTCGCTCCGACATCGCCAAATAGCTCGCCGATTTCGCTACGGCCGTGGGCTACCCCCCACTTTGGGAAATAGACGACGGCGTCCTCGGCAAACAATTCCAGGAAAGGTCGCTCGTCCGAGGTGGAGCCACGATCGAGGGACTTCAGGTACTCAAGGGCTACCGACTTTCGCTGCTCGTCGGTCATTGTCGTGTGAACTATGCCCATAACGGCTCCTCCTTCAGGTTTCGGAAGTCTCAAGTCTGAAAACGTCTGGCCGCCTGTTCAGGCGGGCGGTCTGGCGTCCTGGTCCATCTCGTAATTGTGGACGAAGTCCGTTGGCGGCTGCGGCCCCCAAAAGGCGAGCCCGTCCTCGTCGGCGAAGTCGCGCGCATCCCAGAGATGGCCCTTGGGGATGTAATCGATGTCGCATGAGTACTCGGAGAAGCCACCCCACGGATCCTGTACGTAGTGGAAATAATTGGAACCGATCGTGTGGCGTCCGACACCCCAGCCGCGCTTGTAGCCCTTGTCGGCCATATAGAGCGCGCCGCGGCCGATGTCGTCGATGCTGCCGACATCCCATGAACAGTGATGCAGACCAGGGCCGCTGGAGCGGGCCAGCGCCAAGAGGTGATGGTCGGAACCGTGGACACCATGCATGAAGGCGACATTGCCGCCGGAGTGATCGGAAAGCCGCAGCCCGAGCACTTTCTCGTAATAGCTGATGGCGCCGTGCACATCGCTGGTGAAGATCAGACAGTGCGCGAGCCGCGTCGGCAGGATCTGCTTCAGCTCGATATGACCGAGGCCGCTGCCGCGACGGCCGGCCGGGGCCGAATTGAAATAGGCCGCCGCCTTCTGGTCGGGTGAAGTCTTCAGGGCGACTTTGATCTCGATCAGAACGCCATCATGGCCGACGAACCACAGGCCGTTGGATTCGAAGCCCGGAGGTGCGTCGATCAACCGGATGCCGAGACCTTCGAGATGCGCCTTGAACCGTGGCAAATCCTCGGCGTAAGCGCCGAAGGACAGGTGCTGCATCTTGCGGCGCGGTCCTTCCACGACGTTCGCCCAGACATGATCGTTGCCGAACGTTCTAAGCGTCAGCGCGGATCCTTCTTCGCGGACATCCAGGCCGAAGGAGACGAAAAAGATCTGCGCCTGCTTGAGGCTGGGAACCTGCAGCACAAAGGTGTCGAGCGAATGAATCCCGAGTTCGCCGGCCTTGCTTGCCTCGACGAAGGATCCCGTTGCGATGCCGGTCATGGTTGCATCCTCTCAAGAGACAGGAGCCTGGGCTCCAATGTTGCGAAGAAGAGCGCGCGCCTAGTTCACGCTCTCGACAGTCCGTGCCTTCGTGCTTGCGAGGCGCCTGGAACGGCCCAGGATCTTGGCAAACACATCGACGAGCGCGCCCTGAGGAACCTGCAGTATCGTCGCTGCTCGCCATGCGACGTGCTGGTCGGGCCGCACCAGCACGCAGCCGTCTTCCTCGACCTCGCTTCGCCAGTACCAGTCAGCGTAGATGTCGAGCGCATCGCACCCCGAGGGTCCGATCGAAACGACGTCCACGGCCACGCCAAATCGCTTTTCAATTGTCGTCGCGGCGTCGCGCCACTCTTCGCCGCCGATCCCGGTCAGCAGGGTGAACCGCCCCTTGCCACACAGGTCCAGTGTCGACTTGCGGACGCGATCGTGCTCCACCCAGACGTGAGGCACGGTCGCACCCGGCCAGGTCGTCGCGTGGTAGTAGAGTTCGGGATCACGCACATAGGCGGGTTCGGGACTTCCATCCGAAACCACAGCGGCTGACCGATAGCGCTGATTGAGTTCGACGCCGTGCGTGTTGAACTCGTAGTTCTTCCTTGCGATGGCGTCGTTGAGTTTGCGCCGTCTGCCCTTGCCCTCGGCGCTCGCATCCTTGCGGCCCGCGATCGCGGCATTGACCTGTTCAGGGTCCGTCGACGCCAAAAGTCCCAACGCCTCGAAGATCGGCGGATAGTCCGCGATGCTCTTGTTGGCACGCGTCACGATCTGCTTGCCGATCGGCTGGCGCTCGACACTGTACGTATCGAGCAAGGACTCGTCCGCCTTGTTGTCAAGCACGAGCTTCAATTTCCAAGCGAGGTTGTAGGCATCCTGGATCGACGTATTGGAACCAAGGCCGTTGAGCGGCGGATGGCGATGGACGGCGTCGCCCATGCAGAACACGCGTCCCTCGGAATAGCGGGTGGCGTAGACTTCATTGACCGTCCAGGTGGATGTGGAGCGAATTTTGATCGGCACATCGACGTCGCCGATCAGGTTGCGGACGATGGCTTCGGCCTTCTCCTCGGTCAGCTTCAACTCGCCGCCACTGATGTCGTAGCCCCAGATGGCGAGCCACTCATTCCACGGCCGCACCATCCGCAGAACGCCGGCGCCAATACCACCGATGTTGGCGCCCGGCTGGAGCACCCAATAGAGCACGCTCGGCCGATGCGCGACATAACGCGACAGATCCGCGTCGAACAGGATGTTCATGGAGCCTGAAAGTCCCATCTGGCCTTCCATCGGCAGACCGATCGCTTCGGCGACCTTGCTGCGGCCGCCGTCGGCCCCGATGAGATATTTGCAGCGGATCGGATATGTCTCGCCGGTAAGCCGGTCCTTGACCGTGGCGGTCACACCGTCCCCATCCTGAACGAGCTCGATGAACTCGGTGTTGAGCCGCAGCGCCGTGCCACGGCTGACCGCTGCCTCGAGCAGGATGGGCTCCATGAACGTTTGCGGCAGGTCGCAAATCTCGGTCGGGCTGGCGAGCTCATAGTCAGCTTTGCGCGCGGGATGATTGCCCCAGGATAGGATTCGGCCGAATTCCTCGCCCGTCAGGCTGTAGCAGAAGACGTTGTTCGCCATCAGGTGCTGGTGACTCGAAAACTGCTTCGCCTTGTGTTCGACGCCGAGATCGCGCAGCACTTCCATCGTGCGCTGGTTGGTGATGTGGGCGCGCGGCGTATCCGACAGCCAGCCGTATTTGGTGATCTGGACGTTCTTGACCCCGTAGCTCGACAGCAACGCCGCAGCGGCCGAACCCGCCGGACCGCTACCGACCACAAGCACATCCGTCTCCAAGATCTGCGGCATCTTACTCCTCCCGATAGCCAACCCACGATATGGCTGCCGTCTCCTCGCGGCTTCGCAGGTCAGGCAGCAACGCCGATGACGCGCTTTTCGTCGATCACCGGATTGTGCAACAGTCCAATCCCTTCAATCTCGACTTCGCAGATATCGCCATGACGCATCAGCAAGCGCGGTGTACGCGCCCAGCCGATGCCGGCCGGCGTGCCGGTGACGATCACATCGCCCGGCGCAAGTGTGATCGCTTCGCTGACGACCGCGATCACCTCGGCAACGTCGAACAGCATGTCGTCGGTCGTTGCCGACTGGACGACGACCCCATTGAGGCGGGTTTCGAGGCGCAGCCCCTTGCCGCCAGCGGGCAGCTCATCGCTGGTTACAAAGACCGGGCCGAATGCGCCAGTTCCGTCGAAATTCTTGCCGACGGTCCATTGCGGCGACTTGAACTGATATTCGCGGACCGAGCCGTCGTTGAAGATCGAGTAGCCGGCGACATGCTCCAAGGCGCGCGCCCGCGAGATATGCCGTCCTCCCCGCCCGATGACGGCGACCATTTCTCCTTCGAAGTCGAGACTGTCGGAAACCAGCGGCCGGACAAGTGGCTGACCATGCCCGATCAGACTGGTGGCGAAGCGTGGAAACAGGGTCGGATAGTCAGGCTGCTCGTAGGGAGATTCCCTGGTGTGATCCGCATAGTTCAATCCGACGCAAATGATCTTGGCCGGATTGGCGATCGGCGGCAGGTAGGCGATCGAAGCTGGATCGACCACCGGCGCGTTGGCCAGCGCCTTGCCGACGCGCCGCAATTCATCGTCGCCCAGCGCGATCAACGCGCCGAGTTCCGTAGGGTGCTTGGCGCTGGACTTCAGGCTTCCGCGCAATTGTCCGCCGACCTCAACCGCGAGGCCGAATTCGTTGCCCATGCAAAAACCGACGAAGCGCAACTGGTTCACCTTCCCTGAGCGTATCGACCCTAAAACTACGACGAACGATGCAGGCCTACTTGTCCGTGGAAGCACCGGATTTTTGTCAGGCCGGAATCGACTTGGTGGTCGTCCGGGCTCTGGGCGCACGACAATCACGTTCGCACAGTGCGTGCGATCGCTGCGGCAGTTCCTTCCGGAACCACAAACAATGCCGTCTCGGCAAAGTCGCGGATGAACGCGCGTCTATGATACGGCCGCCGATGAGGAGAATGCCCTTTCAAGCACGCGCAGACATCGAGTGGAGGAAGTCATGACCAGACAAGACGTGTCATTCGCAAGGGAGTTGGTGGACGACGAAATGGCCGGGTCGGTCTACGTCGGCCGCTTTCGAAAAGCCGGCGGCGGCACGGTGTCCGTTACCGACAAGGCGACCGGGGAAATGCTGTTCACGAGCGGCGTGGCGAGCTCTGAGGACGTAGTCGATGCCTGCCGAACAGCGAAGCAGGCCCAGGAGCAATGGGCGCAAAAGCCTCCGGTCGAGCGCGGCGACATTCTGCGTAAATTCGCCCAACTGTGCGAGGTCCATGCCGACGAGATCGGTAAATGGATCATTCGCGAGACGGGTTCCATTCCGCCGAAGGCCCCGTTTGAAATCATGACTTCGGCCCGTGAGGCGATCGAAATCGCAGGCACGACCGGTCAGCCGGTCGGGCACATATTGGCGAGTGCGCTTGCGCGCAAGAGCTACGCGCGCCGCGTCCCGTTGGGGGTCGCCGCTGTCATCACGCCATGGAATTCTCCCTTCATCCTGGCTGCGCGCGCTATTCTTCCGGCTTTGGCCATGGGCAACGCCGTCGTGCTCAAGCCGGATCTACAGACGCCGGTTTGCGGCGGCTATCTGCTGGCCAAGCTCTTCGAACTGGCCGGCGTTCCAGAAGGCGTATTCAACGTAATCCCCGGCGGCGGCGACGTTGGGGCAGCGCTGGTCGACAACCCCGACGTGAATATGATCTCTTTCACAGGGTCGACCGCCACGGGGCGGAAGGTGGGCGAAGCTGCCGGCCGCGATTTGAAGAAGGTCGCGCTTGAACTAGGCGGCAACAACGCCGCCATCGTGTTCGAGGACGCGGATATCGACGGCACGGTTTCCGCGACGGCGTTCGGGTCGTTTTTTCACCAGGGACAGATCTGCTTCACTGTCGGCCGCCACCTCGTCCATGAGGCGGTCGCCGAGGAATATGCAGCGAAACTGGCCGAAAAAGCCAGGAGCCTGCATGTCGGCAATCCGTTCACGCAACAGGTCCATCTTGGGCCGATCATCAATGAGAAACAGGCGGCCCGCGCCCAGAAGCTGCTTGATGACAGCGTTGCAGCTGGCGCCAATGTGCTGGCGGGCGGCAGCCGCGATGGCCTGAATTTCAGGCCTACCGTGTTGACCGCCGTTACCACCCAAATGGGCATCTACGCGGATGAGATCTTCGGGCCCATAGCTCCCATCGTGACATTCAAGACCGAGGACGAGGCAGTGGCGCTGGCCAACGGCGTTCCGTTCGGCCTGGCGACCGCGATCTTCACGCGCAACCAGGCCAGGGCCATGCGCATCGCCGACAAGGTCAAGACGGGAATCGTGCACATCAACGACCAGACTGTCCTGCACGAGGTTTTCGGTCCCATCGGTGGCATGGGCTTCTCCGGAAATGGCGCCCGTTCTGGCGGCCCCTCGGTAATGGACGAGTACAGCCAATGGCAATGGATCACCGTCAACGAAGAGATCCCTGCCTATCCGTTCTAACCGTGGGCTCGCTGTCCGATATATGCAGCAGCTTGCCTTCCCGACTCTGTCGACGAGGATGCGATAATGGACATCAAGGCTGCCGTCGTCCGGGAGAGGGGCGGGCCGTTCCTCATCGAAGACCTTCAGTTGGAAGCGCCTTCTGCAGGAGAGGTTCTGGTCAAGGTCGTGGCGTGCGGCATCTGCCACACCGATCTGATCATCCGCGACCAATTCTATCCCACCCCGCTGCCGATCGTTCTGGGGCACGAAGGAGCCGGCATCGTCGAAGCAGTCGGGGTGGGCGTCAAGACCGTCAGGCCCGGTGATCACGTCCTGATGTCGTTCGCCTATTGCGGAACTTGTCCCAGCTGTCTGGAGGGAGCGACCTCCTATTGCTGGCACCATATGGAGATGAATTTCTCCGGCAAGCGGTATTCGGGCAGCGATTGGACGATCCCCGCACCACTGTCAAAAAAGTGCGCTCATGGCAACCCGGAGCCGATCAACGGGGCGTTCTTCAACCAGTCCGCGCTGGCAACCCATGCGATCGCGACGGAAGAAAACGTCGTCGTGGTCGACAAGGAGGCCGACCTGAAGACTCTTGCTCCCTTGGGCTGTGGCTTCCAGACGGGTGCCGGTGCGGTCCTCAATACCCTGCGGCCTGAGGTTGGATCCTCGCTGGTGATCACCGGAGCCGGCAATGTCGGCCTGGCCGCGGTGATGGCGGCCAAAATAATCAAATGCGATCCGATCATCGTCATCGACGTCGTGCCGGAGCGGCTCACGCTCGCCAGGGAACTGGGTGCCACCCACACGATTGACGCGACGCGGGAAGATGCGGTCGCGGCCGTAAAGCGGATTTGTCCGGGTGGCGTGCGCTACGCAATCGAATCCACCGGCAATCCCAACGTGCTGCGATCCGCGTTTGAGGTGCTGCACGCGCGCGGAGTCTGCGGGTTGATCGGCGGCTCCAAGATCGGGACCGAGGTCAGCCTCGACATGACACATCTGCTGTTCGGCCGAACGGTGCGCGGCATCCTGCAGGGCGACAGCAAGCCGAAGAAATTCCTGCCTCAGCTCGTCAAGCTCTACAAGGACGGGCTGTTTCCAATCGACCGCCTGATCAGCCACTATCGGCTGGCCCAGATCGAGGACGCGGTCGCCGACATGAAATCCGGGCGCACGATCAAACCCGTGCTGCTTATGGACTAGCTGAGGAATCGGCCGTTCCCGAATTCAGGTTGATGACGATAGATCATGGCGTGATGCGGCTCCCGCCGCAGGCCGAAGGTACAGAAGACGATTTGACAGATAGTCAGTATTGTGATCATATTACTGACTGTCAGGCGATGGAGGAAACGACATGTCACTGACGGGAAAGCATGCAGAGACGCCGGAGCGCAGAGCGTTCTACGACAAGATCGACAGCAGGAGCTTGACGCCTCTCTGGACTGTGCTTTCCAGCATCATCACGCCCGAGCCGAAGAGCGGCTGCTTGCCGCACTGCTGGAACTTCGCGGAAGCGAAATCCTACCTTCTCGAATCCGGCGAACTCATAACCGCAAAGGAGGCGGAGCGCCGCGTCCTCATCCTGGAGAATCCGGGCCTTCGTGGCCAGAGCCGAATTACGACGTCTCTTTATGCCGGGCTGCAGCTTGTACTGCCCGGCGAGGTGGCGCCGGCGCATAAGCACAGCCAGTCCGCGCTCCGCTTCGTGCTCGACGGCAAGGGCGCACACACTTCGGTAGACGGCGAACGCACCGAGATGTCTTTTGGCGATTTTGTGCTTACCCCACCGGGGGCCTGGCACGACCATGGCAACAAAACCGCCGAGCCGATGATCTGGCTGGATGGGCTGGATGTTCCAATGGTCTCGTTGTTCGACGCGTCCTTCGCCGAAGAGCATCCGAAGGACGAGCAGCCGATCTACCGCGCAACCGGCGACGCGTTGGCCCGCTATGGCGCCAACATGCTGCCTGTTGATTTCGCAACCCGCAGGAAGACCTCGCCCATCTTCAACTATCCCTACGAGCGGTCACGCGGGGCCCTGGACCAGATGCGAAAGCAGGAGGAGTGGGATCCGTGCCACGGCCTCAAGCTGCGCTACGTCAATCCGGTTGACGGCGGGTTCGCCATGCCGACGATCGCGGCCTTCCTGCAGCTTCTGCCGAAGGCGTTCTCGACCAGCGCCTACCGTGCGACGGATGCTACCGTTTTCGTGGTTGTGGAAGGATCGGGCAGTTCGACGATCGATGGACAGGTGTTCGAATGGGGGCCGAAAGATATTTTCGTGGCGCCGAGCTGGAAATGGATTTCGCACGCGCCGCTCACCGATGCGGTGATTTTTTCCTATTCAGATCGTGCCGCCCAGGAAAAGCTTGGCCTGTGGCGGGAGGATCGGGGCAATCACTGAGGAGATTCGGACATGACTTTCGTATTCGAAGCTCCGACCCAGGCGAGTGTGGCAGTCCGCGGGGAGCAAGCCAGATTCCCGGTCCGGCGAATATTCTGCGTTGGGCGAAACTATGCCGAACATGCGCGTGAGATGGGGCGCGACCCTGATCGCGAGCCGCCCTTCTTCTTCACCAAGCCGGCCGACGCTGTCGTCGACGACGGCGAGGTGGTCGAATACCCGCCCCTGACCGGCAACTTCCACTATGAGGCGGAACTTGTCGTGGCTATCGGCAAACATGGCTTCGAGGTCCAACTGGCCAACGCGCTCGACCATGTTTACGGCTACGCCGTCGGCAACGACCTGACGCGCCGCGATCTGCAACTCGAGGCGCGGGCGCAGGGCAGGCCTTGGGATTGGGGCAAGGCCTTCGATCGTTCGGCGGTATGCGGCCCAATCCAGCAGGCCAAGGACGTCGGGCACATCCATCGCGGTGCGATCCGGCTGAGCGTCGACGGGGTGACGAAGCAGAACGCGGACATTGCCGACCTGATCTGGTCGGTGCCCGAAATCATTTCCTTTCTGTCGCAGTCGGTGGTGATCAAGCCAGGCGACCTGATCTACACGGGCACGCCCGCGGGCGTCGGCCCATTGGTCGCGGGGGATACCTGCCTCGTTGAGATCGAGGGGTTGGGCACAGTTTCAACTACGATCAATGAACGGGCCAGGCGGTGAGTGGGCTGGTTCTGCATAATTATTTCCGGAGTTCGGCCTCTATCCGGTTGCGTGCCGCGCTGAACCTGAAAGGGCTCGACTACAGCTATGCAGCCCACCATCTGAGAAAGGGCGAGAACCGTTCGCAAGCCTATCTCGTGATCAATCCTCAGGGCCTTGTGCCTGCTCTGGAACTTGATGACGGCAAGGTGCTGACCCAATCGCTCGCCATTGCCGAGTATCTCGACGAGATCCACCCGGCCCCGCCCTTGCTGCCGAAGGCGCCGCTCGACAGGGCGCGTGTTCGGGCGCTTGCCTATGCGATCGCCTGTGAAATCCATCCGGTGAATAATTTGCGGGTGCTCAACCACCTGCGGACCGTCTTTGGGGTCGACGACTCGAAGATCGCGGCCTGGTATCGACATTGGGTTGGCGAGACGTTTGTGCCTCTGGAAACGATGCTTGCCGGTGATACAAGCACTGGCCGTTTCTGTCACGGCGACGAGCCCGGGCTGGCCGACCTTTGCCTTTTTGCCCAGATCGTCAACAACCGGCGGTTCGATTTCGACATGTCGCCGTTCGCAACGATCAGGCGTATCTACGAGAATTGTCTGGCTATGCCGGCGTTTGCCAACGCGATGCCAGAAGCACAGATCGACGCCGAATGAACGAAGAGCAGTACCGCCGATGAACGACATCAACGAACAGATGCAAGGGGACCACGCCGATTTCCGTATGATGCCTGGATATCTGCTTCGGAGGTGTCACCAAATCGGCGTGGCGATCTTCCTTGACGAGTGCAGGCAACTGGAGCTCACGCCGTTGCAATTCGGTTCGCTCGCGGCTCTGGACCGTTTCGGGCCGATGGACCAGGTCAGCCTCGGCGGCGTCATGGCCTTGGACAGGACCACGATCCTGGTCGTGCTGAGCAAGCTCGACCGGTGTGGGCTGATCGAGCGCCGGCCTTCCGACACCGACAAACGGTCGAGAATTGCTTCGATAACGGAGGCTGGGAGCAGACTGTTGTCAAAGGCGCGCCCATTGGCGGAGGACGCTCAGGAGCGCATCCTTGCGCCACTGACGGCGCGCGAGCGTTCTCGGCTGGTAGATCTTCTTGCGAAGGTCGCGGACGGAAACAACGACGAGAGTCGCGCACCATACCGCCGCCCCAGATAGGGGCATTGGTGCAAAACCCGGTCGGGCAGCCGACTTGACGCGGATAGCATTCACGAAAGGCGCATAAGGGCAGACAAGGAAAAAGAAGAGAAGCGCGCGTTGGAGGACGCCAAGCCATGATACACAATATAGAATCGGGCAGTCAGAGCTACGAGGAGTTGAGGGCGTGGGGCGACTGCGTCAGCCGCACCCTTATCAACCTCGATTTCTCCGCAGCGGGTTCGAGATTCTCGGGATCTTACCACTACATGATCGCCAAGGACTGCGTGGCGTCGCGGCTGTTCGGAACGGCGCACCGGACCTCGCGGCCGCAACGCAAGCTGCGGGAAGTCGAGAACGATTTTGTGCTGTTGATCTATCTCAAGACCGGAAAGGCGACGGTCTCCCATAGGCGGCAAGACGGGTCGGTTCCTGAGGGATCCTTCATTGCCTTCGACAGCTCGAAGCCGCACGAACTGGCGATGAACGAGCCGTTCGATCACCTCGTTCTCCGCATGCCGAGGGCGCGGTTTATTTCGCTGCATCCCGCAGTTTCCTCGATGCTGGATCGGCCCGTTGAAGGGCGAGCAACAGAAATACAAGCAGCGGCCGGCATACTGGACATGACCGTCTCATTGGGCGGCGCGATGCCCAGCACCGTCTCGGTGATGGCTGAGACGGTCGTGAAACTGTTGGGCGACTGCGTCGTCAAAGAAGGCGAAGGCGAGGTAGGGCGGGCGGTCCGGCATGATCTGCTTGCTGGCCGCATCGTGAAGTGCCTTGAAGACAATTTCACTGATCCCGACTACTCGTCGACCGACCTTGCCGAGGCGATGGGCATTTCGAGACGTTACGTGGATAGCATCTTCGCCGGGATGAATAGCACGTTCGGCAAGACGCTTCTGGAAAAGCGCCTGGAGCGCTGTGACCTGCTGCTGAGAGATCCCCAGTTCCGCGGCCGGTCGGTGACGGACATAGCCTTCGAAAGCGGCTTCAACGATCTGTCCCATTTCTCGAAGCGGTTCCGGGAACGTTTCGGCGTCGCGCCGCGGCAAGCCCGGAAGTCCGCGCAGCCGGCTCTGAATTGACCGCAACAAAGGCACGAAGCAAATCGCACGGTGCGGTTGCCAGCGGGCTGACCCTAATTAGAGCCGGACCGCGTGCTCGTCTTATCGGCCACGGAGGCAGTCGGTCCTGACAGCGCTACCTCGCGCAATCCGCGATTAATGCCGGACAGTTGGCAGCCAAACGACCCCTTCCGACACATACAACTCTCATTGCTCTCCTGAACGAGCGACAGCCTCCTTGCTGCGATATCCTGGCAATGCTCTCGACGGTCTACGCCCTATCGACCTTCAAGCTGAGACGGTCCGAGTGCAAAGGCAATTTGAAGTTGCTTTGGGAGGATGGAATGATGACGCTCAAAATACTGCGCCGGTCGACAATGGCGTCGGCAATATCATTTGTTGCCGCATCGGCGGCGTTCGCGGACAGCACCGTCCCAATCGACGTGGGCGACGGAACCACAATCAATCTACCGAGCGACCGGCCCCTCAAAGTTGCCTTCTTCATCGAAGGAACCAACAACTCCGCAATGCAGGCGACGCTCGATGGAGCCGTCAAGACAGCGGCGCAATTTGGCTGGAAAATGGATGTATTCGACGCCAAATGGGATGCAATCGTCCAGACCAACCAAATGCAGAATGCATTGAGCCGTGGCTACGATGCATGGTTTCTTCGCGCCGCGGAGGGCAGTACGGTTTGCGACATTGCCACCGAACAGGCTGTCTCCAACAACATCCTCGTGGTGACTGGAACGCTTCCGATCTGCGGCCGCTCGGTTAACGAGGGCGAGGAGCAGTGGGCACCCGGCACGCTGTCCTATGTGGGCGGGACACAAAGCGGCGACGCCTGGGTCGAGCTGCTTGAGAACATGGCGAAAGAAAACCCTGGCCCGCAGAAACTCGGAATTGTTACCGGCCCCGAACTCAACCCGATCACCCGCAATTTCGAGATCGGCCTCGATCGTTTTCTCAAGAAGCATCCCGAGATCCAGGTCGTCGCCAAAGCCAGGACCGACTACTCGACGCCCGTTGCCTACGAGAAGTCGGTTCCGATGATCCAGGCGAATCCGGACATCTCACTCTACTTCAGCTCATACGGCAACCTGACAAAGGGCCTGGTCACCGCCCTCAAGGAGTTGGATCGGCTGAAGTCGGTCAAGGTCTACGAAGGCGGCGCGACGACATGGTCGAAACAAGCCATCCTTGATGGCGAACTTCAGTCATCGTCGATGCTGACGGTTCGCACGAACTCTGTGAAGGCGCTTGAAGCATTGCGTGATGCCCAGCAGAGCAAGCCCGTTCCTCGCTTCATCGCCAACGACGGCCTGCCCATCACGAAAGGCAAATTGCTGCAGATTCTGGACGCCAGCAACATCAGCCAATTCGAACCCGAAGCTCAGTAGCAGCATCACTTGGCGGCCCGTTGGTGCCCTCCCGGCCAGTCCGGGCCGCTTTTCTCTGGGTTCCAGGGGATTTTACATGACGACGGTCTTCGAAAAAACCAAGGGTGGCGGGCCTGCTCGTTCGCAGGGGATCGCAATAGGTTTTCACGGCGTTTCGAAGCACTTTGGTTCAACGACCGCGTTGTCAGACATGAGCTTTGATGTCCGAGCGGCCACGATCCACGCGCTGGTGGGGCAGAACGGGGCAGGCAAGTCAACCGCCCTCGGCGTGCTGGCCGGCCGCAGCCCGCCGAGTGGTGGGAGCGTCGAGATCTTCGGCGAGGCGGCAAAACTGTCCGACCCTCGCAGAGCGCACGAAGCGGGCATCGTCGCAATCTATCAAGAACTCACAATCATCCCGCATTTGTCGGCGGTGGAGAATGTCTTCCTTGGCCAGATCCTGTCGTATGGCGGCTTCGCTTCGCCAGCGCGCATGAAGGCTCGCTTTCGCGAGCTGTGCGGTCTCTTCGGCGTATCGATTCCCGCGGATACCAGGGCGCGATACCTCTCGGTAGCCGACCAGCAGATTTTGGAAATCATGCGGGGCGTCCAGTCGGACGCCCGCATCCTGCTCTTTGATGAACCCACGGCATCGCTTGCGCCGGCCGAGCGAAGAGCCCTCTTTCGCCTGATGCGCGATCTTCGCGCTGCAGGGCATACGATGGTGTTCGTCTCGCACAATTTGGACGAAGTGTTCGAAATTGCGGACGACATAACCGTATTCCGTAACGGCCAGATGGTTGCTTCGAAGCCTGCGGCGGGATGGTCAAAGGGAACCCTCGTCGCCCAAATGCTCGGCGAAAGCATGACCGACATTTACCGCCGGCGAGAGGCTTCGGTGCCGTTCGGAGGTGACGTGCTGAAGGCTCGGAACGTTTCGGTGCCGGGTGCGATAAGGGACGTCGACATTTCAGTGCGAAAGGGAGAGATCGTCGGTGTCGCCGGGCTTGCAGGTGCCGGCCGCACGACGCTTCTTCGTGCGTTGGCGGGCGCCGAATCCAAGGCGACCGGGTCGCTCTGGATCGATGGGGCGCAGCATAGCTGGCCCAGACAACCGAAAGAGGCGCGGCGGCTTGGCATCGCCCTGGTGCCGGAAGAGCGCAAGACAGACGGGCTCGTCCTTGGCATGAGCTCATCCGAGAACATCGCCCTGCCGCGCCTGAAAGGCTGCAGCACCCTGGGCTTGCTTTCTGATGCGACGCTGAAGGAGGCCACCGAAGCGGCAGCTTTCACCTTCGGTCTCAATCCGGCGCGTCTTTCCGAGCCTGTTCGGAATTTGTCGGGCGGCAACCAGCAGAAGGCGCTATTGGCCCGATGGAAGTACTCGCCGCCGACCGTTCTCCTTGTCGACGAACCCACGCGCGGCATCGACATCGGCGCCAAAGCCGAAATTCTCGACGCGCTTCGACTGTTCTCCGATCTCGGCACGGGCGTCGTCGTCGTGTCGTCGGAGCTTGAGGAAATCGTATCGATCGCCGATCGTGTCATCGTGATGGCCGAGGGGCGGAAAGTGAAAGAACTCGTCGCTGATCGCAACGAAGTTTCTCTCAGCCGTATCCTCAGCGCGGCCTTCGACTTGGAGGACCATCATGTCTAGCTCACAGTCGAAAGCCCTCGGCGATAACCTCGCCGCTCCTGCGCCGACGGTCGAAAGCCAGACCGGCAATGTTCGACGCGAAACCCGACTGTCGCGGGCCAGCCGGCACGGTCTGCTGGCTTCGCTGTTTCTGCTGATCGTCGTTTCCGAGTATCTGTATCCGGGTTTCCTCATGCCTCAGAACATCAGGAACATCCTCGGTCAAAGCGCGCCGACCGGGATTGTTGCCGTGGGCATGACATTCGTCTTGATCACCGGGGGCTTCGATCTGTCAGTCGGATCGATTTACGCCGCGGGCGCCACGATCTATGCGAGCCTTGCCGTCGCAGGATGGCCGCTTGCGGAGGCTGCGGTGGCGACGATCGCCATCGGATCCCTGGCAGGTCTCACCAATGGCCTTATCGTGACCAAGCTGAACGTCAACGCATTTGTCGCGACGCTGGGCACGATGTCGGCATTCAGCGGACTTGCCTTGATCTACTCGAATTCGTCACCGTTCATCGCCCCCGATCCTGCTTTTGCCGTGCTTGGACGGGGACATATGCTTTCCATACCGATCTCAATCTGGATCCTGTTGGCGTTTCTCGTCGCGGGCCAACTGGTGCTGTCCCGAACGGTCTACGGGCGACAACTCTATGCGATCGGCGGTAACGACGAAGCGTCCCGCCTCGCAGGTCTTCGGACGGCGGCGCTGCGGACGTCAGCCTATGCTCTGTCGGGTGCGTGTGCCGCGATAGCCGGAATGCTCATAGCCTCCCGGCTTGGCATGGGACAGGCCGATATCGGGGCGGCAATGGCGCTTGATGCCATCGCCGTTGTGGTCATCGGCGGCACGTCTTTGCTGGGCGGCGAAGGCTCGATCTGGCGTACCGCGATCGGTCTGCTGATCGTCGCGGTCCTGACAAACCTGCTCGACTCGCTCGCGATCAGCTCGCACTACCAGCTTGTCATCAAAGGCACCATTATCATTGGCGCTGTCGCCGTGGATTCGCTTATTCGCTCCCGACGCTGATCGGTATTCCTGATCGCCCGGTCCGGCCGGGACGACGCTCCAGCCCTTCCGCCCGGAAACAAAGACAGTGCCTTCCTGGCAAAGTCGCTTGCCCAGACTTGGCTAAGCTCGCCTGCAACCGCCCGCAGGCAAACGATACCACGCGGCCATTGTGACCGTGTCGTCAGGGCGCGGGCAGGCGGGGTCAGCTACCAAATTTCAGGAGCGGAGCAAGGCGATGGCAAAGATACTGGTCCTCTACTACTCGAGCTGGGGCCATATGGAGCAGATGGCGAAGGCTGCGGCCGAAGGCGCAAGCGAGTCTGGCGCCCAGGTGACCGTCAAACGGGTGCAGGAACTGGTTCCGCAGGAGGTGGCCAAGGCCGCCTACTACAAACTCGACCAGGAGGCGCTGATCGCCGATCCACTCGAGCTCGAAAATTATGACGGCTTCGTCTTCGGCATTTCGACGCGCTTCGGCCTGATGGCCGCGCAGCTCAAGAACTTCCTCGACCAGACCGGACCGTTATGGATGAAGGGGGCGCTGGTCAACAAGGTGGCGACTGTCATGTCGTCGACGTCGACCCAGCACGGCGGTGCCGAGTTGGCGATCCTGACGACGCAGGCCACGTTGCAGCATCACGGCCTGATCATTGTGCCGCTCTCCTATGCCTACCAAGGCCAGATGGGCAATGACGTGGTGCGCGGCGGCTCGCCCTACGGCATGACCACGACTTCGAGCTCGGACGGGTCGCGCCAGCCGTCCGACCAGGAGCTCGATGGCGCCAGGTTTCAAGGCAAGCGGCTGGCGGAAATCGCCATCAAACTGCACGGCTGAGCCGCAATGACGTTCCAGAACGGACTCATGTGTCGGCGTCTCAAGAAAACTGGTGAATATCTGCATGGGTAAGATGGGAGCCAGCAGAATTCGCGTCGGTATCATCGGTGCCAATCCGGACCGCGGATGGGCGGCCGAGGCGCACATCCCCGCCTTGAAGTCGCTCTCGAATGACTTCGAGATAACGGCGTTGTCCACCAGCCGGCGTGAATCCGCCAATGCGGCCAGCAGGCTTTTTGAGGTGCCTGTCGCGTTCGATAATCATCAGGATCTCGTAAACAGAGCGGACGTGGACGTCGTCGTCATCACCGTGAAGGTACCCTATCACCTCGAACTGGCGACTGCAGCGCTCGAGGCAGGCAAGGCCGTGTATTGCGAATGGCCGCTCGGCAACGGCTTGAACGAGGCGGAGAACCTTGCCGCGCTGGCGAAGAAGAGGGGTGTCCTTGCCGTGGTCGGGCTGCAAGCTCGTTCTGCGCCGTCGGTGGCTTACGTGCGTGACCTGATCAAGCAAGGCTATGTTGGTGAGGTGCTTTCCACCTCATTGATCGCGTCGGGTATGGGCTGGGGACCGACGGTCGAGGCGTTCAACGCCTACCTCAACGACAGGAAAAACGGCGCGACCATGCTCTCGATACCGCTCGGCCACACTGCGGACGCGCTGTGTTACTGTCTCGGTGAGGTCCAAGAGCTCTCGGCCACGATGACCGCGCGCCGAAAGTCCTTTACGATCGTCGGCACGGCCGAGCGCCAGCCGATGAACACAGATGATCAGGTGTGCGTCACCGGACTGCTTGATGACGGGGCGGCGTTCTCCATCCACTATCGCGGCGGACTTTCGCGCGGCACGAATCTGCTCTGGGAGATCAACGGCACCGAGGGCGATCTGCAACTCACTGCCGTCGGTGGCCATGCCCAGATGTTCGAGATGACCGTCCGCGGTGGCAAGGGCGCGCAGACCGGGCTCGAAGTCTTGCCCGTGCCAGACGAGTATCGGTGGTCGCCGCCGCAAGGCCTTTCCACGAACGTCGCCCAGGCATACGCGCGTTTCGCCCGCGACTATCGCGAACGAACGCATTTCTGCCCAACGTTCGACGATGCCGTCGCGCGCCATCGCATGCTGAGCGCGATCGAGATAGCTGCGGCAACCGGTCAGCGTCAAACGCTCGGGTGAGGTAGCCGTGCGGTCGGCTCGTTTCTCGCCAGTGAAACCGTCCCGGTTGACCTCGGGCCGGGCTCCATACCGAGGTTAAGCGCGAGTTCCGCAGTTGGAGAGGCGGTCGCCTGGGCTGACAGACCCGACACTTCAGCCCTTCCGTCCTGAAACAAAGACAGTGCTTTCCGGGCAAAGTCTCTGGCTAAGACATGGCTAAGCTCTCCTCCACCATAGTGGGAGGAAAAGATGTTGAAATCGTTCAGTCACACCATGCCGACGCGGCGCGACGTCCTCAAGGTGTCAGCCGCAGGTGCTTTGTCATTTGTAGCGTTTCCCATGCCCGCCATTGCACAGGCGCGAACCATCAAGCTCGGCTATGTCAGTCCAAGATCCGGCCCGCTGGCACTTTTCGGTCAGGCTGACGAGTTCGTGCTCGGCACCGTCAAGTCCGCTCTCGACAAAGGCCTGCAGATTGGCGGCAAAGTCTTTCCGGTGGAAATTGTCTCCAAGGACACGCAATCCAACTCCAATCGCGCCGCAGAGGTCACGAGTGAACTGATCTTGAGCGACAAAGTTGACCTTGTGCTGGTGTCGTCTGCGCCGGAAACGGTCAACCCTGTCTCCGATCAATGTGAGTTGAACGGCACGCCCTGCATTTCAACCGTCGCGCCGTGGCAGGCCTGGATGTTCAACCGGGGAAGCAACCCCAAAACAGGATTCGAGAGCACGTTCCATTTCTTCTGGGGCCTGGAAGACATCATGTCGGTCTTCGCGAACATGTGGGATACGGTGACAACGAACCGGAAAGTCGGAGGGTTGTTTCCGAATGACGAAGATGGTCGCGCATGGAGTGACGATAAGAACGGAATTCCTGCTTTGCTGGGTCCGCGAAACTACGGCGTCGTGCCCTCTGGCTTTTATCGGAATCTCGGCGACGACTTTTCTGCCGTGATCGCGAAGTTCAAAGACGGTGGCTGTGAAATCGTATCCGGTGCGCCCCTGCCGCCCGATTTCACCACCTTCTGGACGCAAGCGCGCCAACAGGGCTTCCGCCCGAAGGCCGCCTCCATCGCCAAAGCGATCCTGTTCCCGGCCGCTGTCGAAGCCCTCGGCGATGCCGGCCACAACCTCTCAAGTGAGATCTGGTGGTCACCCTTCCATCCATTCCGCTCGTCACTTTCGGGCCTTAGCGCCGGTGAGTATGCGGCTGCCTATAGCCAGGCGACCGGCAAACAATGGACCCAACCGATCGGCTTTGCCCATGCGTTGTTCGAAGTCGCAGCGGACGTCTTGAAGCGGGCAGGTGAGCCTGGCGACGCGAGTGCGACTATCGCCGCGATATCAGATACCTCTCTGGACACGATTGTGGGAAAGGTCGACTGGAAGAACTCGGCCATCAAGAACGTCGCCAAGACGCCGCTTGTCGGTGGTCAATGGCGCCGCACCCCGAACGGCCCGCACGCCTACGACCTTGTCATCACGTCGAACCAGACGGCTCCGGAAATTCCGGCCGGGGCCGATTTCGAGGAACTTACCTACTAGGTCGTCGGCTCATGTTGCACATGGAAATCAAAGGGCTGCGCAAGTCGTTTGGTGCGGTGCGCGTCGCGGACGGAATTGACCTTGGTGTCGGGCGCGGAGAAGCCATTGGGATCATTGGACCCAATGGCGCGGGCAAGACCACCTTTTTCAATCTGATCGCGGGAGACCTGCACGGCGAAGCCGGTACCGTCGTCTTCAAGGGAGACGATGTGACGAGCTGGGGGGCGCGGCGGCGGGCGCGCGCCGGCATGGCGCGCACGTACCAAATTCCGCAGCCATTCAATGGCATGACGGTCTACGAGAACGTGCTGGTCGGTGCGGTCTTTGCCGGCGGCCGCTCTCAAAGCCAGTCCCGCCAATACTGCGAGGAGATCCTCCATCAGACACACTTGTCGGAACTTGCGAACAATGCGGCAAGCTCGCTCACGCTCCTGAACCGCAAAAGACTTGAGTTGGCGCGAGCGCTGGGTTCGTCGCCCGAACTCCTTCTGCTCGACGAGATCGCGGGCGGTCTGACCGACGCCGAATGTTCCGATCTGGTGAAGACGATCCTCGACATCAATGCCCGCGGCGTGACGGTCATCTGGATCGAGCACGTGGTTCATGCGCTGCTTGAGGTCGTAGGCCGTCTGGTCGTACTCAACGCCGGTTCGGTTCTGAGGGACGGCGAACCCCATCAGGTGATGCGGTCGCCCGATGTCCGCGAAATCTACCTCGGCGTCGAACCGGAACCCGACGGAGCCGCATCATGACGCTGTTGCACGTCGAAGATCTGAACGCTTTTTATGGCGACTTTCAAGCGCTTTTCGGCGTTGGGCTTGCCGTAGGCGAAGGGGAGTGCATCGCCGTCATCGGTTCAAACGGCGCGGGCAAATCAACTCTCCTCAGGTCGGTGGCCGGCCTGCACCGCGGCAAATCAGCCAAACGACTGAACTTCGCGGGCAGGGAGGTCGGCACGGTGGCGACGAATGAAATCGCCGCGTTCGGCATGACGCTCGTACCGGAGGGACGGCGGCTTTTCTCCTCCCTTACGGTTGAGGAGAACCTGACGATCGGCCGATCGGCTGGCCGCGCTGGCTACTGGAATCTTGCCCGTGTCTACGAGCTGTTTCCGGCGTTGCCCGAGCTCGCACGGCGGCAGGTGACGAGGCTTTCGGGCGGGCAGCAGCAGATGGTCGCGGTGGGCCGTGCGTTGATGACGAACCCAACACTCCTTCTTTGCGATGAGATTTCGCTTGGCCTGGCGCCCGTTGTCGTCAAGGGAATGTACGAAAACTTCAGGCGGGTGCGCGGCCAAGGCACGGCGCTGGTCGTTGTCGAGCAGGACATCGGCCAGGCACTTTCGGTTGCCGACCGTATCTACTGCCTGCGCAGGGGCGCCGTCGCGCTGAGCGGACGGCCCGCAGAATTCACGCGAGATCAGATCGCCGCTGCGTACTTCGGCGTGGCGGAGGCATGACATGAGCAATCCAGCCGACGTTATCGTTCAAGGAATCCTCCTCGGAGGCCTCTATGCCCTGTTCGCCACCGGCCTTTCTCTGGTGTTCGGGGTGATGAGGCTGGTGAACCTGGCGCATGGCGATTTTATAGTTGTCGCAGCCTTCGCGGCGTTCTGCGTCGTTTCTGCCGTCCCGATCCATCCTTTCGTGGCGATCGCCGCCGTCGTGCCGTTGATGGCCGGCCTCGGCTATCTTATTCAGCTCGGTCTGTTCAACCGGCTGCTTGGAAACGATCCGCTGCGCCCGCTGCTGGTGACGTTCGGAGTCTCGGTCGTTGTGCAGAACGTGCTGATGATGATCTTCTCGGCCGATACGCGCCGCCTTTCCGCCGGCTCGATCGAAACACAGAGCATCAACGTCGGCGCAGTTTCGGTCGGCGTGTATCCAGTTGTCGTGTTGTCGACAGCGTTGGCTGTGACGATGGCACTGCAGTGGATATTCTATTCGACTGCCCTTGGGCAAAGGCTTCGTGCGACATCCGACGATCCCGAGATCGTCGGCCTGGTCGGGATCAATCACCTGCGCGTCTTCGCCATTGCCAGCGCCATCGCATTCGCGGTGATCGGCGTCGCGGGCGTCCTGATGGCCGTTCGCGGCAACTTCGATCCGTTTATGGGTCCCGCCCGCCTCCTCGTCGCCTTCGAAGCCGTCATCATCGGCGGTCTCGGCAATTTCTGGGGAACCCTCGCCGGGGGCCTCGTGATCGGGCTTGCCCAGTCGATCGGGGCGGCCGTCGATCCAGCCTACCAAACGATAGCCGGTCATATCGTCTTTTTCGTCGTCTTGTTGCTTAGGCCGAACGGCCTCTTTCCGAAGGTAGCACACCAATGAACGAGACCAGCGGAGCGCTGCAAGCAAGCGGCTCGCAGATCGACGCCCATCCCGCCGGCAATTCCGAATTGCAGATCACCGTGCGCACGACGTTGGGAATCGTTTGCGTATGCATGCTCTTCACGTCCGCGCCCTGGATACTCGATTTGGCGGCCTTGCGCTTCAGCACCGATTTCCTCGTTTACCTGTCCCTCGCGGCAACATGGAACCTGCTCGCCGGCTACGGGGGGCTGATATCCGTCGGGCAACAGGCATATGTCGGTATCGGCGGATATGCCTTCTTCGCCTCACTTGTGTTCTTCGGTCTGCCACTGCCCGCCTCGATCCTCGTCGGCATGGCTTCGTCCGCCGCCGCTGCGCTTGTGTTTGCGCCATTGCTGCTTCGCCTGAAGGGACCACATTTTGCCATCGGAACATGGGTGATGGCCGAACTGTGCCTGCTCGCGGTCGCCAATATGCCCTATCTCGGAGGCGGTTCCGGAATGAGCCTTCCGGCGAGCGTCGCGAGACAGATCGCGGCAGACCGTGCCGGTCGTGAGGCGGTCATCTTCTTCTGCGCGCTTCTGCTGGCCTCCTCGTCGATCGTCGGCTCGTATCTGCTTCTCCGATCCAAGTGGGGTTTGGCGCTGACCGCGATGCGGGATTCCGAACGGGCCGCGGAGAGCCTCGGCGTCGACACGAGACGAATCAAGGTCGCCGTTTTCGTCGGCTGCGCCGCCATGGCCGGGGCGGTCGGCTGCGTCGTGTTCCTGAGCAAGCTGCGGATGACCCCTGATTCCGCATTCAGCCTGATCGACTGGACGGCCTATGTCGTGTTCATCGTCATCATCGGGGGAATCGGACGCATCGAAGGGCCGATTGTGGGAACCATCGTCTTTTTTGCCTTGCGGGGATTCCTCGCCGATCTCGGACCCCTTTATCTTATTGTCCTGGGCCTCGTTGCCATCCTCGTCATGTTGAAGGCCCCGCAAGGCCTTTGGGGGCTCGTGGCCGAGCGGTACAAAATCGCGGTGTTCCCGGTCGGGCGACGGGCACGGTAGGCGGTCGACTACATTCGCGGAGCCTGGCGGCGAGTTTCCAGAAATCTGCGCCAGCCAAGGCGCGACCGCAGAAGAACTTGCCGAGTCGGGGTGGTCGAGCGCGAGGAACATGCAGCCCTCGTAGCAGTTCACTCTCAACCGGCGATGTCCAGGAGCCGCAACCGCAAGAGGGCGTTGAAGCGGCTGAGGGCCACCTCGCGCTCCCCAATATGAAGGACATATGGTTTTAGACCGCACCTCACGCGCGGCGGCAATCACTCACTTCGAACATGAGGACACTCATACGTATCAACGCTCCAAAGGGCATGCGCCGACGTACGGCACTCGGGACGGGCAGCACTGGTTCGGATGTCTTTTTTTGGAAGGCTATGGCGTAGACGTAGTTCTCTATTCGCCGGCCCGCCGGGCGAGATTCGAACCGAAACTGTGTGTCCAAATCTCACTTAAGTCCGGTTTATTGGCCACCCACTCTAAAAGCGGACGGTCTCTTTACGGCCCCAAAAGCCGCCAGGCGGAAACGCACTGTGAGATGAACTCTGCCGCTTCCTGTTGGCCGAAATTGCAAGCGGGCCCGCTAACAATGGTTCAGACCCGGCGGATTAAACTCATGTTGGCTTCGCGATCGGCTCATCGCTGCCGACAATCGGTGACCTATGTAAAGGGGCATGTCCAAGCTCCGAAAAATCAATGCAACAGCGAATCTGATTGGAGAGTGGCCTCTAACCACGGCTGCAACGCTTGGATCGTCCGTCAGAGCGAGGGGTATTTTTCTCGAAATACGCGCCAGCCTTCCAGCGGAATTCAGGAAACTGCTCCACATCGAGTCCCGCGTGCTTACCCTGCGCCTGTCTGAGGGCGCCGAGACTGATGTGCAGGTGGCATTCGAGATCGTAGCCAAAGCAATGCAGAAGATCGAAGGCCTGCCCGTAATTCCCCGTGAAATCGAGGACATTCTGACGATCTCGACGGCCGAACGACACCGCTGGCTGAAAGATGGTCGTTTGCAGAGCGCCGGGACCAAAACGGTGAAACTCCGCGGGCGGGCAAGGAACATCACCTTTCACGTGTTCGAGCCGCAGCACGTGGAGGATGTGCTTGACCGCGACCTGGTTACGGTCTGGCGCGAGCAGGACGCAGCGACAGCTGCAGAGAATAGGCGGCGAGCCGCGGGGAAGGCGGCTATGAAGCGCGCCCAAAGAAACGATCGTGGAACTGCTGCTTCAGCTGGCTATGGCCCCGATGAGAACTCGCACTCCAGTTTGCGCGGCTGGGAAGATTTTGAGAAGGACGGACTCCTGCGCTGATAGGCCGGGCGCACAAGCAGTTTAAGACGTTTGCCTGCGCCGTGCGAGATGCGCAAGGAGGGCCACCAAACGCATCGCGTTCAGGACCCGCTTCGCAGGGACACCGCCCTTGCGCGCCATCTCGACACCCCAATGCATGTGGTCGAGCTCGCGGATCGAATGAGCGTCCGGATTGATGCTGAAGATGCAGCCCTGATCGAGTGCCTTTTGATGCCAGCGCCAGTCGAGGTCGAGTCGCCACGGATGTGCGTTGATTTCGACAGCGACACCATGTTTCGCACACGCTTTGAGGACTTTGTCGACGTCGAGATCATAACCGGGCCGGCGCAACAGCTGACGACCGGTCATGTGCCCGATGATTGTCGTCCGAGGATTTCCGATCGCCTCGATGATACGCTCCGTCTGTTCCTTCTTGGGCAACTTGAAGCGGCTGTGCACGCTCGCGACGACGAAATCGAACGTCTCCAAGATATCATTTGGGTAATCGAGCGAGCCATCCGCCAGGATGTCCGCCTCGATGCCCTTCAAAATGCGAAATTTTCCATTGTATGCCTTGTTCAGCCGGTCAGCTTCGCGGTGCTGTTCGGCAATCTCCTGCAACGAAAGGCCGCCTGCGTAGTGAGCGGACTGCGAATGATCGGCGACACCATAGTATTCGAATCCGCGCTTCCGAGTGGCTTCAGCCATTGCCTCAAGCGTTTCGGTGCCATCGGATGCGGTCGTGTGAGAATGCAGGATGCCATGCAGATCTTCATCCCGAACGAGAACGGGTAGCTTCCGCTTTGCGGCTCGCTCAATCTCGTTCCTGCCTTCGCGCAATTCCGGCTCGATAAACTGCAAGTCCAGAGCTTGGTAGATTTCTTCTTCTGTCGCTGACGCGATCAGTTTTCTCCCGCGATGAAGCCCGTCGGCGTTTAGGGTGAACCCCTTATTGGCCGCGAACGTCTTCAGTTGCTCGAGATGGTCTGCCGAACCGGTTGCTTCGAGCAGGCTCGCCCCAAAGTGCTTCCTGTCAGTAACAACAAGCCTGAGGGTCGTATCCTCGGTTCCAGTCGACTTTCTGCCCTGCGCTACCAGGGCGAAGTCGGAAACGAGCTCGCAACCGCGCCGGAAGTCACCTGCAATTTCGACGCGCGAAAACTCTGGATGCTCTTGCTTCACCGATATGACCGCATGTTCGAGAAGCGCGGCGGCCTTGTGCAGGTGAAGTTGTGTTTCGCCGCTTCGCACGATGGCCAAGTTCTGCAGGACTTTTGCCTGAAGCGCGGCGCCTAGGCCTTTCACTGGGCGTATGCGGTCTTCTCTTGCTGCGGCCTCGAGCTCCGCCAGCGAGTTCACGCCGAGCGCCTGATGAAGCTTCAGTATCTTATCAGGACAAAGCCCCAGGTATGGCAAACAGCTCCAGCACGCCCGCTGGAACATCCTCGCGCAGCTTCTCAAGACTTGGGTGCGTGCCGGTTTGGTAGAGCTTGGTCACGATGTCTGCGATCGCGTCACCGATCCCCGGGATCTTAGTGAGGGCGCCGGCGGCGATGATGCGATCAAGCGGCTGCGACAGCGCCGTCAGACTGTCTGCCGCGCGCATGTAAGCTTTTGTGCGATACGGATTGTCGTCGCGCATGGACGATCGTTGCGCGTATTCCCTCAAAAGACTGGCGGCGGTCCTCGGATCGATTTTTGCCATGGCTTCAGCCAAACGACGCCGATCTCCGCAGGTTCCAATCAGGCAAGGCCATGAGCGCCGCGTTGCCCTTTGAATCCCGGCTTTGCTGGCTCTTCTGCGTCGCGCGCTACAGATTGGGCAAGGATTGGTCAGCGCGACCCCATCCCGCCAGAGCTTTGGAGGCTGCGCGCTTCTTTAATTCAGGAGCATCGCCCACGTGGAAATGAGAGGGCGCATCTATTGTCTTCATCTCCGCCCACGTGATCGGTGCGGCGACAGGAGCACCCGGACGTGATCTTGCGCTGTAGGGCATGATCGCAGTCGCCCCGCGCTGATTGCGTAGATAGTCCACAAAGATGCGACCCTTGCGGCGCGCCTTTGACAACACGGCCGTGAAATGGGCCGGATCGCTCTGGGCGACCGCTTGCGCCAGGCGAAACGCGAAGTCCTTCACCTCCGGCCACTCGGCGCCAGGGGTGAGCGGCGCGATGACGTGCACTCCTTTGCCCCCCGTCAGCATCGGGAAAGTCGTAAGCCCTAGCGATTTAAGGATAGAGCGGAACTGAAAGGCAGCCGCGCGGACAGCCTCAAAATCCAGGCCTTCATCTGGGTCGAGGTCGAATACGAGGCGGTCGGCCTTTTCGACATCCTCGATCCGAGCCCCCCATCCATGCAGCTCAATCGTTCCCATCTGGACGCAAGTCATCAATCCGTCGGCATCGTCGACATAGAGATATGGTTCCTCGTGCCCGTCCTTCTCCGTGATGCCGACGTGGTGAACTTTGTCGCCAAAGCTTCCGGCGTCGTGTTTTTGGAAGAAGCACTTCTTCGCGCGGCCCTGTGGGCATCGAACCAGGCTGATCGGCCGGCTGCCAACCCAAGGAAGCATGATCGCCGCGACCGCTGCGTAATGGTCGGCGAGCTGTCCCTTGGTGATGTTGGACTCCGGATAGATGACGCGGTCACGGTTGCTTATCGCGATGGCGGTCGTCGCAGATGCCGCGAGGTCGCTTGCATGACGTTCCGTCTCGAGCACGACCGCCTCCGGCTTCTTGTCTTCGCGGAGACCAAGATAGCTCGGATGTCGCAACGTCCCTTCATTTGTCATTTCGGTGAACGCAATCTCAGCGACCAGTTTCGGACGGAGCCAGTGTGCGCCGCGCACTTCGGCGCGTGGTGCGTCGACGGTTGCGGCCTTCTGCTCAAGCGGCGCCATGATCTTCAAGAGACGAAGAAGTTCAGCGGTATCGAAGCCGGTGCCGACTTTCCCGGCGTAACGCAGCTTGCCGCCGTCATGAACGCCAAGGATCAAGGACCGAAACGCGCGGACCTTGTCGGACGGCGTCCAGCCGACAATCACAAACTCCTGCCGCCTGATGCATTTGATCTTCAGCCAGCTTGCGCCGCGGGCCGCCACATAACTCGAATCCGCGAGCTTTGAGATGACGCCCTCAAGGCCGGCTGCGCAGAAGCGATCGAGCAGCTCTTCTCCGCGACCGAGGATATGGTCGGAGTAACGAAGGACCGGATTTTTCGCGGGCAAGATCGCCTCCAGCTTCGCCTTGCGATCAAGAAGAGAAAGCCTTGTCAGATCGTCCCCGTCGAGCTGCAGCAGATCGAACGCATAAAAGTCGATAGTCGTCGGGGCAGCCTTCAATGCCTTCTGAAGCGCCTGGAAGTTAGATCTTCCTTCCGCATCGACAACCACAGCCTCCCCGTCAATCAGGGCGGAGCGCACCTTGAGCTTGCAAGCCTCAGAGAGGATC
Source organism: Mesorhizobium sp. M1273 (assembly GCF_040318195.1). Taxonomy (NCBI): domain Bacteria; kingdom Pseudomonadati; phylum Pseudomonadota; class Alphaproteobacteria; order Hyphomicrobiales; family Phyllobacteriaceae; genus Mesorhizobium; species Mesorhizobium sp. M1273. Next base: position 39,859 of record NZ_JAMYLV010000010.1, read on the forward strand.
GAGGGAAAGCGGCTAGACCAATCCAGACCAGATCGTGTGTAGGCTCGCGCTTCGCCGCCGCCGACGGCAACGAGAATACGATAGCCGTCGTATTTCATCTCATGGATCCAACGATCGCCGGCAGGGACCCTGTCCACGAGCGTTGCGAGCTGGAGCGGCCGGAAAGCAGGCGGCGCTAAAGTGACCTCGTCGCGAGCGGGCGACTTCGCTCGACTAGCGCTCGACCCATTGATTGCCTTGCGCGACGTTGGCTTGACCACCCTGACCTAAACCATACTCAGAGACGAATAGCGTTTCGCGTCCAACGCGCGACTACTTCTTTAGTTTCGTTGCCGGCCGTATTGAGCTTTTCGCGATGATTTGCCGACCCGCTTGATTGGCGCCTCGGCCTGAGGCCGTGATTCCTGGGTCCGGCCCTTCATGTCCCCAATTTGCGCGCACAGCTCACTGGCAATAATCAAGCGCAGGAACGTGCCCTCAAATGCCGCCACAGCGTATCCGCTTTGTGCCATCGGCTTTAGAAGCCCGGTTGGCCTCCGTCGAGGGAGCAGACTTTCCGCAGCTTTTCGCCAGCGACGGATCCTTTGCTAATCGCGCATTTGAAGCCTATGCTCGCTCATCGGCCGCCAGCGCTTCGGATGCAGCCGACCGTAAGAGGGAGACATGCTCTTGCCCGTCAGGGAGAGAGCCATGCCACAGTCCCTTCTTCGAAATCATGTGTTGAAAACCCTCTCGTCTGAGGACTTTGCCCTTTTGCAGCCATCGCTGCGTCAGGTCGAACTCGGGATCAAAACGTGGCTGGAGGTCGCACATCGGCCCATCGAGCATGTGTATTTCCCGGAGATGGGTATTGCTTCGGTGGTCGCCACCTTGACCGGGGGGCGGCAAAGCGAAGTCGGCCTTATCGGCCATGACGGCATGACAGGGATTGCTGTCATTCTCGGCCAGGACAGTTCTCCCAATGAAACCTATATCCAGGTTGCCAGCAATGGTTGGACCCTGCCCGTTGGAAGTCTTCGCTCTGCGATTGCGGCAAGCCAATCCCTTCGCGAGTCACTGCTTCGCTATGCCCACGCGTTCCTCGTCCAGTCGTCCCGGACCGCATTGGTCAACGGTCATTCGAAAATCGAAGAGCGGCTGGCCCGCTGGCTACTGATGGTCCAAGACCGCACCGATGGAAACAAGATCTACCTGACGCATGAATTTCTGGCGACGATGCTTGGTGCCCGGCGCCCTGGCGTTACCATCGCCCTCCAAATGCTTGAATATCGGGGGCTCGTTCACGCCAAACGCGGCGAGATCACAATTGTCGATCGCGTTGGAATGATAAAACTCACGCACGGTGCTTACGGCGAGGAGGAGCAAAGTCACTTCGGCCTTGCCTCCGCCTGATTGTTCGGAATCAGACAGACCCTTGCAGGCTGCGGAATTCCTGCCGTAAATCGCGTTGAGGGTTTTAGGGAGGTTTTCTCGATGGCCAGGAGTTTTCACACCGTCACAGTTGAAAGCGCCGCTGAAGCCTACGTCCTCTCCCGAGGCAAGGCCCGTTTTCTCTCCATCGCGCAGGCAATCCGCGCCATCCGAACACTCATGCCGGCATGCAGGGCTACCGACCGCGACCTGGAGGAGTTGGTGGCGGCAGCATCCATTATTCACGGTGTGCCCGTCGCGTTCGACTTAAAAACAGCCGTGGCCGCAGAACCACGGCTCCATTCATAGGGCCGGTGATGCCTGCGCTCGCGCAGACGCCTACCTTATCGGACGTTCGCCAAGCGATTGTCCGCCACCTGATCGACAACATCGGCAGTCCGAGCATTTCGATATCCGAGGTTAGCCGGAATGTGAGGAGAATGCTTCCGCTCTGCGAACTCACGGATTGGGAACTTGGCGATGTCATTGCGCGAAGCGCGGTCGATGCGGGATTTGCGATTGAACTTGACGGGGTGGGTCCCTGAAACGCCTGTCGAGGCCCAGTATCGTCGACGTTTTCGCGCCGTGTGATCTTCTTGATTGAGCCTTGCACTCCCGAAGCGCGCCGCAATTTCCTCCGCCGCCATGACGTGTGGACAAGGTCACGGTAGACAAATGACCTCTCCGCCGCATTGGAATGCTAGCCTACCCATCGACTACATCAGGCAAAGCATCTTCGACGACGCTCAAATTCCTATCGAAAGCCTCGATATCGGATGCGTTGGCGCGCAGAGACCGCACCTTGTTCAGGATCGCCGCTACCGCCGCTTCTTTGTCGGGCGCTATGCGTGCTGTCACTGCTTTGGCCGCCAAAGCGGAAAAATCTATTGCGGCATAGGCTGGTACGTCTGCAGCGTCTGTTGCTTTCAGCCTTTCTTTTACGATTGCGCGCCGGCCCGGCGACGGAGCTATACGGCCTGCTTTTGCGGCAAATGTCGCGCCGCGCCGCAGGCGGGCCTGCAAGAGGCCTGAGCGATACGCGGGTGCTGTCGGCACAATCGTCAGGAGCACAGGAGATGGAACCGCCGCAGAGGAGTCCGCGGCAGGGCTTTTCGTCCGCGAAACGTCGGTAGAGGCGGGTAGGGGTATGAACGCGCGTTTGGCGAGCTGGCCGTCGGCGAAATAGAAATTGCGCGTGCCGAGGATCGGCAGTTCCCCACGCGGCAATATGATGACCTTGTTCTTGTCGAGGGTGCGGATTTCATCTGGCCGCATCAGGGGCCGCCGCACTTCCTTGCGGTGCTCCGAGCGCGTGTAATAAGTGTCGAACAACGTTGCCTTGGTGCGCGTCACGTCCTTTTGCACGTCCGACGTTTCGCCGAGCTGCTCGGAAACGTAGCGCAGATCGTCCGCATCCTGCGCACCAAAAAAGATCTGCACGCGAGCAGCGTTGATGAGCGTCTTGCGCCCTTCCTGGCGATAAATCTCGTCCACAGCCTTCAGCGACTGCACGAAAAACCACATGGAAACGCCGTTGCCGCCGAGTACGCTCGCCATTTCGGTCACGTTCTCGAGCTTGCCGAGGTTCTGGAACTCGTCGAGCAGCACAAGCACTGGATGCTCGCCCGGCTGCGGCAGGCTTTCCGACATGAAGTTCATCATCTGCGTAATCAGGACATTGAACAGCGGTCCAAGCGACGTGATCTGCTCACGCCGCACGTCGAGATAAAGAGAAATCCGGTCTCGCTTGAGGTTGCGAATATCGAACGTGCTGCGCGAGGTAGCTCGCATCAGGCGCTCGTTGAGAAAGGGGGCCATGCCGGTCCGGACGCCGGCGTAGATCCCGGAAAACTGCCGCTCAGACATCTCGAAATATGGCAGCAGGGTTTGCAGCGTAAAATGCGAGCATTCGCGGCGGCGTTCCTCGCGCAGCGAGCCGATGAATTCGAGGAGCGGCTGCTCGGCACCGTTCATGATCTCAAGGATCGTGGCGAAGGTCTTCTTCTCGTTCGGGATCGCAGGCGATTCCATGACGAAGGACGCGATGCCGGTAAAAAGGAGGCGGGCGTCGTTAACCCAATAGGGATCCGCGTTGGACGGGGGGCGCGGAAACAGCGCCGCAGCGATATTGCGAAGGTCGATGTCGCGCTGTGCAGAATCCAGCGAGATGAAGTCCATCGGATTGTAGCAGGCGTTATTGCCGCCCGGGTCAGCCGGCGCGAAGCGCACCACACGGCTGATGGTTGAACGATAACCGGCAGTCGCCGCATAGGTCTCGCCTCGCAGGTCGAGAACCACGAGCGAATGCGGCCAGGTCAACGCGTTCGGGATGATGAGTGACGTGCCTTTACCGGAGCGCGGCGGCCCTATGACGAAGCCGCCGACATCATCGCCATCAATCCACAATTTCTTGCCGCCGATCAGCTTGCGCTGCATCAGGCGGATCTTGCCGGAGCGCTGATCGCGGCCGGGCGACAGGATTTCGGTAAGCCTGCCGCCGGCTCGACCGACGAAGACGCCGCCAACTTTCGTCAGGCCGGTTTTTGATACGTCGCTCATAGTCATGAAGCGAGAGTCATTGCGCTTTCTCGGGCGCATGAGAAACAGGCCGACCAGGGGCGCAAGAAACCCTAATGCTCCCGCTGGAACGGCGTATTGTATCCGGCCAAAATTCCTCGCCATCGTGTCCGCCCAGGCCTGACGAACGACCGGCAACGGATTGGCGTTCAGCTGGTCGAACAAGACGTGGGAGCCAGTCCGGTACCAATCCGTCGCGGCATAGGCGACGGTGAAGACCAGGGCGCCCAGGGCCATCGCCATGAGCACCGTGAAAATTGCTGTTGCGATTTTCTGCATGGATGGGCCTCGCTAGATCGTCTCCGCCTTGGTGAACTTGATCTCGCTGATGCCGCGTCGTCCGCCTTCGGCGCGGACCATCTGGACGACCACCGGAATGACCTCGCGCAAGTAGTCGAGGATTTCGCCTCGTGAGAGGCCCGAACTGCCCTGCATGACCATCAGCGCCAGCCGCTCGTAGGCGGACCGGGCGGAATTGGCATGAACGGTGGTGAGCGAACCAGGATGGCCAGTGTTGATCGCCTGGAGAAATGCGAAGGTTTCAGCGCCGCGCAACTCGCCCAACAGCAGTCGGTCGGGCCGCATGCGAAGCGAGGCCTCGAGCAGCTGTTGGGCGGAGACTTTGGCAAGGCCCTGGTCGCCCTTTGAGGCTATCAGGGTGACGTTGTTGGGAGCCGGCAGCCGCAGTTCGCGGGTGTCTTCGATCGTGATGACCCGTTCATGGGCCGGGATCTCCTTCAGGAGCGCATTCAAAAACGTCGTCTTGCCGGTCGACGTACCGCCTGAAACGACGATGGAGACACGGTTGCGCACCGCATATTGCAGGAAGTCCATCGGCGACGTGTCATGGAGCATTTCGACAAGTCGCTTTTCTTCGGCCGACAGCGCCAGGCCGCTGCCCATCGCCGTGTTCTCGAAGGCGCCGAGATCTTTGTAGGCATCAAGGCTCATATCCATGATGACCTGCTTGCGGATTGAGATCGCCCCCCCTTCGGGGGCTGCCGGCGGCAAGATGCATTGGATGCGCTCGCCCGAGGGCAAAGCAGCCGACAGGACCGGCTTTTCTTCGTTGATGACCTGATTTGTCGCCGAGGCAACGCCAGTCGAGATGTTTCGGATCCAGCCGGGCGTGACCTCGCGCTTGACGACGTGCTCCATTTCCTTCGCGCCGAGGCGTTCGATGAACAATTCACCGGGCCTGTTGATTGCAATCTCGGACACCGCATCTTCGTTCAAATAGGACCATATCGGCTCCAGATGAGCCCGCAGGACCGGGGCTCTGGCCCAAGGGTCGGGGAGGGGATGCACGGCATTCATTTCACCGGGCTCCCATAGCCGGGATAGAAATGATCCTTTGGCGTCTTGTAGAGAGGCGTCGGATCGATCGCCATCTTCGGTCGCCCACCCGCCTTCAGGCGCGCCACTTCTTCCTGGACGGGATCAGCATACAAATCCGAGAAATCGAGATCTCGCCGCACCAGCACGACAATCGATGTGCCCTGGTCGACGTAGACTGTCGGGCCGATGTTCTGCGTGTCGCGAAACGCCTCCTGCGCGAGTTGCTGCAAGGCGGTCGATGACTTGTCGAAAGCGATGCCGCGGGCGTCGCGCTGCGAGCCATTGCCGCCATAAGTTACGGTCGTGGTCTCACCGGTCACGGGATCGACCGTCGACACCTGGCGCTGTTGTCCGTTCTGGCCGCTATCGCCAAGCGAGGACAGATATTCAGAGACACCGCCAACGACGGAAAGCATGATCGCGTTGCCGTAGCGTTCAAGCCAGTGTGTATCGACACGGCCGCCCATGCCACCGCGGCCGAGCGCGTCTGCCCCAGGCGACTTGATATCGACGGAAATGCCGTCCGAGCGGATGACCCTGCTCCAGACGATGAAAACACGCTTTTGACCGCGCGCAAGCCCCGAGCGGTATTCTCCGGTCAGGCGCGAGCCCTTCGGAATGAGGATCCGCCTGCCGTCGAGCGAGAAGACATCCTCACGCACGACCGCGCGCACGGCACCGGGTAGGTCGGTGTTGATCGCGGTTTCCAAATAGCCGCGAATGATCGTTCCCTCTGAGATCAACGCATCGGTGCGTCGGAATGCCCTGGCTTTGACGATGCTGGAAGAACTTGCCTCAGACTGCGCCAGGAATGCCTTGTTGGGGTCACTGTCGGCGCCGGGGACCGGGATGATCTGACCGTCGGGCGCGATTTCGACCTGTGCCGCCTGGGCGCCGGCATCCGTCGAGCCGGTTTGATCATTCGTCACCATCTGGCTCGACCGCAGGCGTTCCCACACCGCTTTTTCGCGCTCGGCCGCCTCCGCTTTACGACGAGCCTCGTCCTCGGCCGCCGCCTTGCGTCGGGCTTCTTCCGCCTCGGCCTTGCGGCGTGCCTCCTCGGCCGCCATTTGCGCCTCCAGCGTGCGTCGCTGCGCATCAAGGTTGGCGCCCTCCTGAACGGTCTGATCGACATTATCGGCTTGTTGCGTGCCGTTCTGGACGTCAGCCGGTGGCGGCACCACGATCTGGTCGATCGTGCCGTCGGCAGGTTGCGGCGGCTCGTTCAACGTCGGCGCGCGGAACTCGGGCGGGTTGAAGTTTTCCTCGCCATCGCTGCGAACATCGCGCGATACAGGCTCCCTGGGCCAGTTCAGCCATATCAGCGCGCCTACGAGCACTACGCCGAGGCCGACCAGGGCGATCCTGGTACCCACGCCCGCACCACGGCGCGCGACCGTCGGGCTGCCGTCCAGTTGGTTATAATCGATCTGGGTCATCACCGCCCTCCGCTGGATCCGAACAGGGTGGAACCACCCGTCAGTTTCGTTGGACCGTAGACCTGCTCGACTGGATCGATAGCGTTGGGTCGCGCCCGGTTGTAGAGGCAGAGCGTCTTGCCATCGGCCCGCAAGGTGAATTGCCGTGCGACCTTGTCGATGACTGTGTATTTGCCCTGAGTACGAACGTTGACCAGCGACTCATGGCGCTTGTCGTCGACAACGAAAATCGCCGGAATGTCGCCCTTGAACTCCAGAAACAGCTTGGTGCCGTCGTCGAATACGGTGCGCGGCTTCAGGCTGTCGTCGCCCTTGTAGGCGTAGTCGTAATTGAGATCGGCATAGTTCAGGTCCTTCAAATCCGGATCGGTTGCGCTCTCCTTGGCCTGTGAGAGCAGGCGCGCGTTGATATCCTCGTCCGGGTATTTGAACCGGACCTGGAAGGATGCCCGGTCACGGCTATTGTCAGTGGCCTGCAGCAGCAGGGAATAGACGCGCCGGTTGGTGACCACGTTGACGTTGGTCCAGGCGTCGCGCTCCAGCGGCTTGACGAACAGAAACCGCGATCCGCGTTTGGGGATGATCGACCAGCCTTTCGTGTCGCCAGCCGACACGGTTTCGATGACTTCGGTCGGACTGAGTTCGACCATCGTGGAAATCCCAAGAGCGGCGCGCACCGACGTCACGTCGTCATTGTTGAAGGTGACATATCGGATGCGGCCGTCGCGTGCGGCCGCGCTGTGCATCGCGCCGAGCAGAAGGGCGGCCGATAGGACGAGGCCCGCGCGCCGTCTCATTGCAGGCTCCCCGCGGCCGGGGCCGATTCCTGGTCGCGGCGGTAATCCGTAACCTGAAATCCCAACGGGTTGTCGAAACGCCATTCGTTCTTGAGCGGCGTTGAGGTGTAGCGGAATTTTATCACCGCCACCCAATTGTCGGCTGTGGACGAATTGTCCCGCCGCGTCGTCGTGGCAAAGCGCACCGAGGCTGTGTTGCGATTGAGCAGGGAAACCGACTTGATCTCGACCGAGACAGTGACATTGCGGCCAAAAATCTTGTCCAGCGATTGTGGGTTTGCTGGCGTATAAAGCCATGTCAAATCCTTGGACGCGGCGTCGGTCGAGTAGAGCTGTGCCAGGTCGTAATTCTGTTTCAGTTCACGGGAGTCGTAGGTTTCGCGGGCCCTGATGTAGCGCACCAGATTGGCGGCCGTGACGGCCTCGTTCTGCGACAAATCTCCAGGCTTCAGCGCGCGCATGATCTCGAGGTAGCCCGTCGATTTGTCGACCTCGACAACATATGGTTCGAACTGCCGGAGCGGCAGGATCAGCACGAGCGCCAGCAGCGACAGCACCGCAACCAGTCCGGAAACGCAGCTGACGATCCAGGCCAATGTACGCGATCGACGCATTGACCTGTGCGTGTCGTCTTCCCAGGTCGCGCCCGCCCTGTAATAGCGCTTGTCGACGAGTTCGCTGCTGCTGTTAGCAGCTGTTTCCATTGGAATTGCCACTTTACTATTGCCTCGTTTTCGCGACGCATCTGATCCAGCACCGCGATCGGTGATCATTGTGTGGTCTAGCCCAGAGGCCTGGAGTTATCGCGCGCACCTTGCTGGATAGCGGTCCGGGTTGCGGCATCCGCCCTGGCTGCTCGCGAAGATCGAAAACTGTTTGTCGCGAGCTGCCGGGCGCCCCGAGCGGCGCGGGCTGCGGCCCATCGCGCGCCGGAGTAGCGCACGGCATTCCTGCCGAACGTCCCATATGAGTAGCGAGCGCCCATGGTGCTGAGATACCCGCCGCCATTCAGGATCGAAGCAATCGAGGGTATCTGCATGAGAACGTAGATGCCGATGATCGTCACCAGCACCAAGGGCAACACCAGCGACATTTTGCTGTCCATGGTCGCTCCGCTGGACGTGGCGGTGTTCAGCGCCGCATTGACGAGCGAGAAGTAGAAACCGAGAAAGCCGTAGATCAGAATTTGCTGGATCATCAGAAAGGTGGTCAGCGAAAGAAAGCCTTCGCTCATGCGTGAGGACCATCGGTAAAGCCAAAGGATGATCCATATCGGCGCCAAGGCCAGCGTGATGAACAACATCACTTTGGCGGCGATGATCGCGGCAATGGCAAGCGCTGCGAAGATGATGGCAGACAGCAGGACGAGCAGCGACAAGAGCGCACCAAAAATGTCATAGAAGGATCCGCTGTAGACCTGATTGGCGACGTCCTGGGCCCCTTGGTACAGATTGTCGATCAGCGCTGGAATTGCCGCCTGGTCGCTAAGCTGATTGCCGGTGGCCCGCGACACGGCGCCGACGATCACCTTACCGACCTCGTCTGGAATGCTTTGCACGAGCTGATAGATCGTTGACGAAAATGTGCCCCATCCGGTCAGCAGCAGATAGATGATGACGGCGCGGCCGAGGCGATAGGCCGCTTCGATTGGCGAAATCGACTCACGCCCGCTCAGGATCGAATAGCCCCACCACAAGATATAGAGGGTCAGCATGAGGGTGAAGACGTTGCCCATCGCATTACCCAACTGCATATAGACGGTGCGAACGAAGTCCTCGCCGATGTTGTCAATGCCACCGAGGATGCTTGCGGCGAGACCGTTCATGGATCCTCATCAATGATGCTGGCGAACGGCGTTGAATTGACCGGCTTTAGCGCGCCGCATTCGTCGGCGTGGGCATACGCCAAAGGCCCGCACGGAGCTTTCAGTTCGCGATTTGCGCATCCAAAAAGCCCTGCGCCGAGCCCAATCACAACGCATATGCGCAGGACTCGCCCCGACAAGCGTTCAGCCCCCGCTCTTGCCGAATTCCGCGAACGGATTGACGGTGCGCGGTGTCATCATCTTCTGCACCTGGCTCTGGCGAAGAAGATCTCCCTTCAGCTTCTCATTCAGGGCCGCGACCGCGCCGTTCTGGACGCCGATCAGTTCGTTGACCGCACGCGCGTTTTCCAGCTGCATTCGCGTGTTCTGGTCCACCGAACCCTTGACGTCCTGCGACTGCCCGATCTGGCCGCTCGCTGACTGCAGAGACTGTTGGCGCTGGGTAACGCCCTGCGAAGCCTGCGAGGTCAATGCGCTTAGCAGCGAGGCCACATTGACGCTGCCGCCATAGGCGGTGTTGACGGCGCTCGTCTCCTTGCCGGCAATCTGCTGGAGCTGCTTCACCAGCTGGAGCCCATTGATGACCGCGCCGGCGATTTTCTGGATTTCGGGCGAAAGGCCGCCAAACGAAAGAGCCCCGCCGTTCAGGATCGATCCGAACGACGGCGCCTGGGCAATTGACATATTGCCGCCAAGGCCCATCTGCCCGATCCCGAGCGAACCGTCACGACTGCCGCTGAGAGCCTGCAGGATCTCCTCGCTCTTTTTCAGGATATCCTTGTTCGAATCCATGATGGAGTTGGTGTTGTCCGCATTCTTGCGGGCGACATCGAGATTGGCGCCATCAATGACGGCAATCTGTGCGTGGGCCGTGCTTGCCCAAAGCGCCAGACTGGCAGCAATCGCGAATTTTTTCATGTCAGCCTCCTATTGCTGTAGAGAATTGATCACGCTGGCAGCGCCGGCAGGATCACTGGTGATGATCATCGAGCGGCTGTCGGCCGAGCTTGCCCCCGCGTTCTCAAGTGCGCATGGTAGCCACCGGCCGCGATCGATCCTCAACCGCTCCAATTCCGCGGGATCACAAGAGAACGGGTTTGGAGAGCCGCTCTTCGGCTGTTGCACCAGCTTGGACGACTGCGATGCCTGAACATTCTGCAACGATAGAAGTTGGGCCAGCAACGTCGTAAAATCCCCCGCCTGGGCGAGGTACTGGTTGGTGACATCGGCGTTGATCCCACGAGCCGACGAGTTCAGCTCCCAGGCGTCCTTGTATTCGGTCACCTGGCCAACGTTGCCCGCCAGCGCGTCGATTGCCGCGCCGTTGGCGCCGATCTGCGATGAGCTTGCATCAAGGCCGCCAGCCGCCTTCCTCACCGTGCCCATGGCCGCGTCCTGAGCCGTGCCGCCTGCGCCGTCGGCCGTTACGATCGAGAATGGCGGCGGCGCGGCGGCCGGAGCCTTGCCGCTCGACACATAGTCGTTGAAGTAGCTGTACCAGCGGCCGACGCCGCCGGCCCATTGGTTCTGCTCGCCTGCGTTCGATCCGTTGTAGAAGGAGGCGAGACAGCTGTAGTTCGTCGCCCCGCATTGCTTCACGCCCATTCCGAGGTATTTGACGCCGCCTTCGACATTTTGCTCGTTCACGTCGCGGTCCAGTCCCATGGACTTGCCGGTGCCCTTGGTCAGCTGCATGACGCCTTTGACGCCGGTGTGGCTCCCGGCGCATGTGTCGAAGCGCGATTCCTGATAGGCGACGGACAGTGCTAGGCCTTCGGGCACGCCGTATTTTTGCGAATAATAGCGGATCATCTTCACGTTGCCCGCGTCGCGCTGCAACGCTTCGGCAGGCGACCGGCGAAACATCTGTGAGCGGTATTTGTTCGAATAAGTGCAGACGACGCTTTTCTTCTTGTCGGTTTCGTCCTTCTTGGCCTCATCCGACTTCGTGCTGTGCTGCTCGTCCTCTTGCCGCTTCTCGAGGTTCGGCCCGTCGATCACCGCGATCTGAGCGACCGCCACGCTCATGCTTTCCGCCGTAGCGAGAGCCATGACCAGACAAGCGCTGCTAAGCCGCTTCGTCATGCTCGTTCTCCCATCCGCAGAAGTATGGCAGCCACATCTCTGGCTCGTCGCCGAAGGTCTCCCGGAGCCGTGCGCATTCCTTGCTGTTGGCTTCGTTCGAGGACAGGACCTTGATGAGATCGGGCATCGCCGACAAATCGAGCTTGGCCACGATCGAGTCGCTGTCGTGCTTGACGAGGAAGGTGCGCGTCTCTTTCGCGGTTCGGCGCACGAACTCGAATTCCTTCGCTGTCAGCGAGAAGCGTTCCATGTAGGATTCTTTGCTCGCCTTCGGGTTGGGGAAGAAAATGTTGGTCTTCGTTTGCTCGATCAGTGACGACGAGATGGAGGAATTGACGACGTCTTCCGCTGTCTGCGTGCCGAAGCCCACCACGCCGTTGCGGCGACGAATGGTCTTCAGTGTCTCGTTGATGAAAGCGGCGAAAACCTCGTCGTCGAGCAGCTTCCAGCCTTCATCGAGGAAGAGCATGATCGGCGAGCCGTCGATGACATCCTCGAGACGATGGAAGATGTAGAGCAACGCCGCCGAGCGCAGCTTTCGGTCGCCCAGGATCCTGGTCATGTCGAAGCCGACGACGGGTTTCGAGAAATCGACCAGATCGACGGGATTGTTGAAAAGCCAGCCCTTGTCCTTCGGGTCGAGCCAGGGCTGTATCCGCGCGGCCAGATCGTTCATGCCGGGCATGAGCGAGCCGCGCAGCACTTCCGGCAGCAGGTCGAAGGTGCGCTGTTCGCGCGGGATCTTGTAGATCATGTCGACGGCGGCGTTGATGACGCGCATCTCCGCCACATCAAGCGTGCCGCCTTCCGGGGTCAGAATGTAGAGGAGCAAATCTTCCAGGAAAGAACGGTTTTCTGCCGTGTCATCAAGCTGCAATGGCGCGAACCCGGTCGGCTGAGAAGGTTCCATCACCTCGTAGCGACCGCCGAGCGCCCGAACGAAAATTTCAGCGCCGCGCATGTAGTCGAAATAGACACATCGCGGCCGCGGCATGATGCGCATGGCTTGCGCCATCAGGAACGACAGCACGACGGTCTTGCCCGAGCCGGTCGGGCCGAACACCGTGAAGTGCCCGACATCGTGAACGTGGAAATTGAAATAGTAGGCAGTCTGGCTGGTCGTCTCGAGCAAGGCGATGGGCCGTTTCCAATGCAGCCGCTCACGTTGGCCGGACGGGAAATTGTGTCCTGAAAAAAGGCCGGCGAAGTTAAGAGACGAGATCAACGCACGTCGCGCGATGTAGCTGAAATTTCCCGGCAACTGCGCCCAGAAGGCCAGTTCCGTGTTCAGTGTCTCGCGTACCGGCACGATCGACATGCGCGAAAGCTCCGCCGTGATGTCGGATAGCGCACGGTTGAGGCCATTCATGTCCGATGCCAATGCCATGACGCTCATGTGATGTTGTCCGAAGACGACTTCGCCGCCAGCCAGCTTGTCGGCGCCGTCGTGGACGGACTCCTCGACCGTCGTGCCCGCCTCGTCGGAGCCTTCAACCTGGTTCGCGATGGTGTTGATCCTGCGCATCGCGGTTACACGGTCTTCGATCGCGAAACTCTGCGTCAGGACAAACTCATGTGGCAGGCGCAAGAGACCGTCCAATGAGCCCGGAGCGGTGAACGGTGGGTATTCCTTGATCGACACCATGGCGCCGAGCTTGCCGGCGTCCGGCCCGCGAAGTTCCAGCGCGGACTTGCCGAAAAACAGCTGTCGTGTCGCCAGCACATCGCCAAGGCTCATGCGCGGCAAAGGCATTTCCACGTCGACGCCGCCGGCGAGGATCTTCGCCAAGAATTCCGCCGGCTCGGAAAAGAAGCTTTCGCGGCGTTTTACGACGCCGAGAAGACGCGCACCATAAGCCGTGAAATCCTTGACGACGCCGTCGAGAACGTCACGCAATTCGGCCATCGCCTCTTCGCGGGTTTCCTCGCCCGCGGTACTTATGCGAAACGCATTGAGCGCCTTGTCCACCCAGCCGACGCGGCCGACCATCGGTCGGCGTATGACAGTCAGATACGCCTCGTTGACGAAAAGGTTTTTCGCCCCAAGCTCATCCATGTAGCGGGCGTCGAGCTCGGCCACGAAAGGATTGTCAAAGTCGCCTTCGATCTCAGGCGTCACGTGGCGGCGGATGATCGTCGTGTAGACCGCAAAGCGAGACGTCGAGAGATTGCGGAACGTCGTGTTGCGGTTGAACATACGGCTGTTCAACTCGGCCTGGTCCATCGTCTGGAACGGCAGGCCACTAAGCTGGATGACGCCGACAAGAAAGCCGCTCTTCGTCACGATCAGATTGTCATCGGCATGGCGAAGGTAAGGGATGTGCATCGCCGCGGGCTTTTCGCGGCGGCGCTCACGGCCAAATTTCAGGTCGGCATCGAGGCTCATGGCGAATAGCTCCTCGCCCCCCAGAAAGTAAGGTTTGCCACCGCTCCGCGTTTGGAGACGCGCCGCTCGAAAATATGAAACATGTAGGGGTCGCGCTGGCACAGATATGCGCTGACCAGATGCACTACGCCGAACACGCCAAGGCCGAGCATGAAGCTGCTCGTGGCGATAAAACCGATCACCGCCAGGATGCCGTTCAGGGCAAAAACCTCATATCGCACCCCCCATTTCATCGGGGGGCGTGTCAGTGGCAGGCTGACCGGCTCGACATAGACTTCCTCGTCGTCCATGTCTCAGCTGCCTCCAGCGGTCGCGCGAACCGCATCCACCAGTTGGGCAGCGCCGAAGATGAGAGCGATGCCAATGATGATGGAAAAAGCCATCATCCACGCCAGCCGGCCCGTCATGGCGAGGAAGCCGAGAAAACAGACCGCGATGATGGCGAATGAGCGCGCGATGTTGCCCTGCAGAACTCCGACGAACCACTCCAGCACGTTTTCGACTGGCGCCGCCGACTGGGCATACGCAGTGGCTGGCGCGAGAGCTATTCCGACCGCCGAGGCCAAGGCCAGTTTCAGGGCAAATTTGCCCGCTTTCCTGTATTCCACCCTTGGCTCCTTTCAGTTGCCGAGATCCATGACATGACCATCCTGCCAAGCGTCCTCGCTTGCTGGCGGAGCGGCCGCGAGCGTCTCGGATTTGGTCAGGGCGGACTTCTTCACCACACCGCCGAACTTCCAGCGGTTCAGTATTTTCACGATGTATTCCGCCGTCTCCGGATTCACCGGAATGCCCTGCGCCTTGTAGACGCTGTTGGGCCCGGAGTTGTATGCCGCCAGCATCAGCAGCGGATCCCCGAATTCGTCATAGAGTGACTTCAGGTAGCGAAGGCCAGCCCGGACATTTGCCTGTGTATCGCAACGGTCGCTGACCCCTAGATCGGCCGCCGTGCCTGGCATCAGCTGCATGATTCCCAGGGCTCCGGCTTTTGAGGGACCCTGACTGGAGCCGAGATCGCTTTCGGCCCATGCAATTGTCTCGGCCAGATCGGCGTCGAAGCCTTCCTCTTGCGCGATTGAACGCACAAGTCGGGAGACCTCGGTCCGATTTACGGTCTTACACTCCCCCGGCCTTTGCGCCCCGGCCGCGGCAAGACCTTGCGCCGGCGTTGCAAAGGCGATTGCCACGCGGTCTGATGCCAGGTCCCGGCCGTGCGCTTGCAACGGCAACGTGGCGCCAAAGAGCGTGAGCAGAAGAGCGGATCGAGTGTTCATACTGTCGCCAAAATTTAACACTTTACTATGGCTACACGCAGCCCTAGTAAAGTGTCAACACGATATCGATCACAAGGACGGATTTCGATGAAACAGACGGCCCTTTGCACGGTCTTGCTGCTCCAGGGCACCCTGGCTTATGCTGCTGGCGCCGACGCCCCGAGCGCCTTCGCACAGCCGTCGGAGCACTATCTGCTCCAGTTTGCGAAGCCGGGCGAAAAGGTGTTCGTCTATGAACGCTACGATGGGAAAGGCGCGCTCTTTCAGCGCGACGCGGCCGCTCTCATCGGGCCAGTTAAAGTGCCGTCGGCGACCGAGCGCGTCGTCAACGGCGTGACGTACCGGCTGCGCGGCCTTGCCGCCTGCCCAAAACCGAAGATTGCTTACAAGACGCAGCAGTGGGACTGCACGAAAGCCGCGCAGGACTACGAAGAGGCGATCTACAACGATCGTGCATCCGTCGTGCTTTGCAAAACACTCGTGCTGCAAAGCAGGAAGGGTGAACCCGACGCTGTCTCGTGCTTCTCGCTCGTGGGTGCGGGTAACGCAAACGACCCGTACAACGTCGCCTACGACGACGACGAAATGGTTTTTTTCGACATGGCGGCGATCGGACGCAACAAGGACGGCAAGTCGCTGCGCCCGGATCTCGAGCATTCCGCCGAACTCGGTGGACAGTTCCAGGAATGAAGCGGGCGAGCTTCGCAGTGCTGGCCGCATTTCGGTTGTGTGCATCGGCACAGGCCCAGGATGCATCGGAGTCTGCCGTGCCGCTCGCGGTATCGAAATCAGCTCAACTGCTGACTGGAGATACATGGCGTGACGGAGATCACCTTTTCCGCCTCTATGGCGTCCAGTCATGTCTTCGAGGCACATCAGCCGAAGAGCCAAGTGGGAACAAAATCGATTGCGGGAACACCTCGCTGGCGCATCTGGCAGCGCTGTTCGACAGCGCGGCGGTTACGTGCCAGCCAATCGGCCACGCCCTGGACAAGGCGGTTTTTGTCGTGTGCGGTGCGCAGCTCAATGGCGAAACAATTGACGTTGGCACCGCGCTCATAGCGACCGGATATGCGTTTGCCGCAACGACAGCAAAGGGCAAAGCCGTCAATGAGAACTACCTCGTCGCGGAAATCAACGCTAAGATGAAACGTGCGGGTTTGTGGGGCACGACGTTTCAGCATCCTGTGCAGCTGCTGCTAAACAAGCGTTCGGAGAGACAACAATGAAGCACGACGATGATGCGCACAGATATTACTATCCCGTGGAAGGACGCACTGACGGCGCCATCGGCGATGCTGTCGCTTTCATCGCGATCATCTTGGTGCCGGCAGGAATCTATGCGGCCTGGAATACCGTGGCCTCATGGATTTCAGCGCTCTTCTCCTAGGACTGCAGTTTCGCAAAAGAACCGAGCAACGCGCGAAAATCGTCGACATCAACCTCGCACCAGTCGTTCCCCAACAACCGCCGGAAATAAGCTGCCTTCATTTTCATCTCAACGACATCGGCCACCGGCGCAGCGGCGGCGCGCCGACGCGCGATAGCCTCCTCCGCCATGAACGAATCCAATCGCCGGCCGATCAGAGTCGCGTCCGGCCCTTCGGCCCTCAGCCATCGCTTGCCGAGACGTTCAACCATGGCGACTGCATGACGATGCGCCGCGAGCAGATTCGCGACCCCATCGGGCTCTTCCATCACTCCGTTGTTACAGACCACTTGAATGGGCATCGACCGGCTCCACGCGCATGACAATTCGTAAATGATACCTGGGGAGGCGAGAAAAATAGGGATGGGTTCATCCTCTGCTTCTCGGGCTCCCGAAGCCCTGGCTACCGCTACTTTTCGCTCATGCGGTCACACTACCCTGCCACCAGACAAACGTTTCAGATTGTAGTCGAAATTGCCCTTGGCCGGCGGTTTGCGAAACATCTCCCACGCAGCAACCGTGTTCAGCCTCTCCAGCGGGTCACCCGTCATCCGATCTTCTCCCGTGCCGGCCAAAATCGAGTTGATAAAAACGTTGATTGAGGACGAAGGCACGATAGGATACGAAGCCTAGCGAAACGGAACGAAACTAGAGCCTATAAGTTGTTGTTTAGGAACGGAAAGTTATTTCTCCCTCCGCCGAGAGACGGGAGTGATTTCAAAGAATTATTCAAACGACTGGCGGCGGCGGGTGCGGGTCGACTGTTGGCCAAAGACGGGTTTCCTGCTGGCCCATGGACGCCCGAGCTCCTTGCAGAGGCGATTTCACTGATTGATTCCAACCGGGTTGGGGTCGATCTGCGAACGGTGCAGCTTTGGTTTCAAGAGAACGAGAAGGGAATTAGCATTGCCAACATTCGTTGGCTGGCCAGGATTTTTGGATGCGATGATCCGGTCGCAACTAGCGAATGGCAGATTGAGCTTAGTGAGGCGCAATCGCGGTTATCGGCCAAGAGACGAGAATGGAGGAGGGCCGGAAGCAGCGTTGCACAGGAGATTCCAGATACGGCACCGACTGCGCCCTTCGATGACGAGACAGACTCCCCCGTAGAGCTGACACTGGATACTGACCCCAAGGGGCCGAGCCGGCGTTTTAGTTTGGCGAGGAAATCGGAGGCGTTTTTTAGTCGCGGATCTCCCCTGAATTTACCGACGTCGGTGTTTGCGGGCGTCACCGCTCTTGGGTTTTTGTCGTATCTTACGGGGATTCACAGCGTGACGTATGACCGGGCGGATGGCGTCGTCAAGCAGGTTGGGTTTCTTTGGACGGCGAATTGGACATTCGTCTTCATGGTATTTTTGCCACTGTTTTTTGCCTTCGTGACCGAGCTGGTGACCTTTTGGAAAGACGAAGGCCGCCCAAAGCTTGTAGCGCAGGGCGACAAGATGAAAAGCGATGATGCCTGGGCTCGCACCGTACAAGCTTCTTCGTATTCATATTGGGCGGTTTTTTTGATTTGTGTGGTGTTCGCCGGTCTTTTTCAGTGGATCGGCGTGTCTTTAATCCCGTTGCTCAAAGGTGGTGGCAACTATGCGACGGATTGGGGCTCGTTAGCGATTGTGCGCCCTGAGGTTATATCGGTGCCGGAAGCAATCGTTTTCACGGGGCTCGCTTACCTGTATATGTGCCTCTGTTTTTATCTGTTCTTCGTAGGCCTCATTTTGCTTTATACGGTGATCCATGATCTTTGGAGAATTGGAGAAGCAGCGAGTAATCGGCCGGAGGTGGATTATCAACACGAGCTCCATGAAGCCAGCCTCAGGGTTATGCGTGCGATTTTTCGGTGTACTGTTTTGGGGCTTCTGATCGCCATAGTCATGAAGCTCCAGAGTGCTTACCTGACATCGCGTGGAGAGAATATTGTGTCTTGGTTGGTCGGCGATATGTCTTCCGCCTTTTATGAGCGCAATGATGTGAGCGCCGGGATCATCTACCGTAGGCCGACCCATTACAGTAGCCTTCTTATCGCTATTTCGACCTGTGTTGTATTTCTGTACGGCTCCATCCGTTTAGGTGTCGAGCGTCGGTTTTGTATGTATTTGTGGAGGATGTCAGTGATCGTAGCGTTACTCGTGGCTAGCTATTTGCTGATCGATGCATTTTCTGGCTTTTCGATCCTTCTGGGCGTTGGAGTGCTGTTCGCAATATACGGCCTGTTTGATCCAGGGTTGGGGCGAGGGCAAGCGAGTAAGTTAGGAAACAATCAGAGTGTATCATAGTTGGCTTGATCGTTGGGATGAGCGGCGGGCGCGACGCGGTGAGGAAGGGAAGAAACCAACGGATTTCGCCCTTGACGCGGAACGCGCCTTTCCAGGTGCGAAGAAGATTAAAAGTATCGAGGAATTCTGTGCCCTTGCGGACCAGGCCGTAGCTGATCCAGCCTTTTTCGATGACCCGAATGTGAGTGATCAGGGGTTTGAAAGGCTAGATGGGTGGCTCAAATTTCCATCGGACATTTCTACTGATATCGAACAGAACAATGTCGTCTCGGCGAAAATCACAGAAAGCCGGTCGTTCGATCAGGCGTTGGTGATTTTTCACCATTGGAATGCAAGCTCCCGGAATCGTCAGATTGCCAATTTTTTCTCGCAGCGTGGCATCACGGTTGTCGAGATTGCTATGCCTTATCACTTCGAACGCAGCCGTCCCGGCTCCGTGCACGCCGACTATATGCTTAGCCCTAATCTCGGTCGAACGATCCAATCTGTAAGGCAGGCAGTGTTGGATGGGCGAAAACTCATACGTTGGTTGAAGATCGAAGGCTATCGAGAGATTTCGGTTCTCGGTATGAGCTTAGGCTCCTGGGTTGCGGGGATGGTCGCGGCGCACGACTCGGCTGTGTCAAAAGCCTCGTTGTTTCTGACGGCCGGGAGTCTAGCGGATATGGTTTGGACGGGTCGCGCGACACGATTGATACGTGATAGCCTTGAGCCTGAGATTGAGCTGACCGATCTCAGAAGGGCCTGGGGTCCACTTAACTTGGAGAATTACGCACATAGTTTGGCGCGGCCTGATCTCGATCTTCATGTCGTGTTGGCTAAGAGAGACAAAGTGGTGTTGCCAGAGCTATCGGAGAGGTTCATGCAGAGGCTGAAGGACGCCGGAGCTAGCCCAAATATTTTGAAATTAAACTGTGGTCACTATTCGCTCGCCATGCCGCCTTACACTTTATTGGCCGGTTTGAGCTTGAAACGGTTTCTGTCGCGTGCTGACAAGTCGGCCCGGCGAGCATGAGTTTGGCTTTGGCCGGTCGTCATCCATGTCAAAGTCCTGTTATCATTCTTGCCGCTAACAGCCGACGCTGACAGCAGCGGCCCGACAGCCGCGGCGGGGGGGCGCTAGTCGGCCACCGGGCCTGACCGGCAGGGCAAAGGAGCGACGCCGGCGCTGGGCGAATTATGGCCCTTTAGGAACACTCGTGGGGGGCGAGGTGTCGGCTCTGCCAGGCGGGTTCTTTTCGGAAAAGAGGAAGGTCGCCGGATCAAGTTTCAACGCCTTGGCGATCGCCGCAATCGTGTCCACGCTGATATTGCCACTCGCGCGTTCGAGTTTCATGTATGTCGCCTCCGCCACGCCGATGAGCTCGGCCATCTCATAGCGGTGCAAATTACGTCGTTGTCGCTCAAAATCGATGATGTGCGCCAGCCGCTTGCGGATCGCATTGTCGTCCAACCGATGCGCCCAATCCGGAACTTTCTTACTGCCGGCGAGCAGTCCTGCGAAAGACACTTGCAAGCCGTTTGCCATGATCTGTAGCGTCGTCAATGTGACATTATTTTTCTGACGCACAGTCTGAATGTACGTTCGGTAGGCGAGTTTTTCGCCGTCGGCGGTCCGAAACAGTTCGGCCATGTGCATATGGGATAGGCCGCGTCTGGCTCGCTCCCGCTCAAGGGTCAGGGCAATGTTGGCGCGCAACGGGTTGTTGACCACGCCTCCGTCGTCTCGTTTCATAAATCGATGTAGTCGCACAAACCTACCTTTTCGATCTGTCCTTTTTCGCGCCAATCATCCATAGTAAACTGTCAAATCTGCAGCGAGGAAAAGGCTATGACCATACTCAAATTTCTACTGGGGGGTGCCGTCGCCATCGCGGGCGCCGCAGCTCTTCCATCCCAATCAAAAGCGTCGGAATGGGGCTGTCAGGTCCTCCTATGTCTTTCCGGCGACTGGCAAGGCACCCCCTCGTGCCACCCGCCAATTTACAAGTTGATTGCGGCGATGGAAGCCCCGGGTTTCAATTGGCCGACCTGTCCGCAAGCCAACTCGAGCGCGGCGAGATTTGAGAAGTATGAGGATTGTCCGTCTGGCTGGCAAGCAGTTGGCAGCTCCGAATCCGATCGGCCGGGCTTAGGTCAAGAACGGAACATCTGCCGCCTCGCGGCTGATAGGCTCTCCTTGCCCGTCGTTTTCAAAAACAACGCCCTCGGCGGGCATCATGGAGACGGATCACGTCAGATCCAAATCGAAATCGACGGCAAGGCGGTTGCGGCAACAATCCAGACCGCGGGGAACGATCGAGGGCATTCCATTGGTAATGGCCCGACCTACTACACCATCCCTCGACCGATGCGCGGAAAGCCCTGGTTCATCGAGTATGATGACGCGAACGGCGTGCGCCAGAAAAGCTGGTTCAATCTCAACATGCCATAAGCCAGGCCATCACGTAGGACGAGGACTATGAGGGCCACAATTCAGGGAGGTTTGTAGTGTTCAAGGCGCTTCTGCTATCCACAATGATTATGAACACAGGCGCAGTGTTGACGGCGGCTGGTCAGAGCGACAAGCCGCGATCAAGTGTGGACAATCCTATGTGGCCCGCTTCACTGAAATGGGACTGCAGGACCGCTGCCAAAATCGTGTGTGAGCGTGGTGGCAGTTGCTCGGTGGCTGAGGACCACACGGGATTTGTGCTGAACTACGGCAGCAACGAGGCTGAGTTCCCGGCCAGTAATGTCAGGATCAAACGTCACTATCAACAGACCGTGCAGGCAAGCCCTTTGCAGCAGGAAGTCAAAGTCGAACTGGCCGACAACCGCGTTCTATGGCTGACGGCCGTGGATGCCAGCCGCACGTATTCGGAAGCGTGGGTCGGCGCACTAAGCGAGCTGAAGGGTGGCGCGGTACTGATGGAATCCGAGGGAGTCTATTGCATGCCGCACAAGTGAGTGCGCCGAGAGGACAGGCGAGCGAGGGCGATGTGGTCTGAGCGGGGCGCCGACCCCGGCGTTTAAGAAGTGTTCAGAGTCTTCCGCCCGATTTTATCGAGCGGTGAGGTGATGGTAAGTAATATCGATCTGTCGTATCGAGATGTAGAGCAGGAGTAACTGAAACGGCACTTCATCTTGCCCCTCTATGTGACTGACGAGGACGTGAGGCGCGCACCATGCGTACTTTGCATAACTGGGGAAATATTAATTATATAATATATCTTATGGAACGGCCGAGAAGGCCTTCGGCGCCAATGTAGCGATCCAGATGCGCAACCCAGCGACGAACGTGCAGGAAGTCATCGTGCCAAACGCCGGCCATTGGCTGATGGACGAAGCACCCGCGGCAACGATCGCTGCGGTGAAGGACTTCCTCGTACAGCACTAAGTCCGGCGGGTCGCTCGCTCGCTCAGACCAGCGCCCTTTCGAGGGGCTGTTCGAGGCACTGACCTTTGCAGGATATTGCGCGCTCTGAAGGATGCCATGGTCCGCGGATGGCGAGCGGCATCGCGAGCCCGGTCTGTGTGGCTGGCATCGGGAAGTATCGCCGATACTATCGTGCAATAGATCGTCAGGATGATGCTAGGGCCATGCCCATGACCAACACCTTTGTATCATTGTTTCAACTTCAATGACGCCAGATACCTAGAATAGAGCATCTGAGGAAAGTCCTCGAATCCGGGATGCCCGCCCCCACCTTTGAGGAGCCGAAAATGTCCGTAACCGTTTGGTCCACGTTCTCCCGCCGCTTCCGCCAACTGGCGGCCGGCCTCGCCGCCAGCCTGGTGCTGGGCGCTCTGCCGGCGCACGCGCGCGCGCCCTTCCCGGCTGACTTCCACAGCTCGCGGGTGGTAAACGCCGACGCGACGATCAACGTCCGCGTCGGCGGCCACGGGCCGGCGGTCGTGCTGATCCACGGCTTCGGCGAGACCGGCGACATGTGGTCGCCGATGGCAGCTGCGCTCGCGAAGGACCACACCGTCGTCGTGCCTGACCTGCGCGGCATGGGCCTCTCCTCGCACCCCGCCGGCGGCTACGACAAGTGGACGCAAGCTGGCGACATCCGCGCCGTTCTCGACAAGCTCGGCATCGACCGCGCCGACATTGTGGGCCACGACATTGGCGTGATGGTCGCATATGCCTACGCCACACGCTATCCGGACAAGACAAGCCGCCTGGTGGTAATTGACTCACCAGTACCCGGCATCCCGCCGTGGGATAAGATTGTGCGACTGCCTGCGTTGTGGCACTTCAACTTCGGCGGCCCGGACGCCGAGCGCCTAGTCGCCGGCCGCGAGCGCATCTACCTCGACCGCTTCTGGAACGAGTTCGCCGGCGATCCGTCGAAGATCGACAAGGCGACCCGCCGTCACTACGCCGCGATCTACGCCAAGCCCGGCGCGATGCATTCCGCGTTCGCCCAGTTCCTCGCAATCGACCAGAAGGACACGGCCGACAACCTCAAGGCTATGGAGACGAAGCTGACCATGCCGGTGCTCGCCATCGGCGCCGAGAAGGCTTTCGGCGCCAACGTAGCGATCCAGATGCGCAACGCGGCGACGAACGTGAAGGAAGTCATCATTCCAAATGCCGGCCACTGGTTGATGGACGAAGCGCCCGCGCCGACGATCGCCGCGGTGAAAGACTTCCTCGCGGCACACTGATGCCGGCGGCGCTCCTTCGCTCGGGACACAGCCCCTTTGCGGGGGCTGGGTCCAACCGGCGCCGCAGCCCCTCCGCTAGCAATGGGATTTGACGTGACGTCTGGCCGCTCCGTGCGGATTCAGGTCACCGTTTGGGAGTAACATATGAGCGCGCCGCCAAACATCGATCACGTCACCGCACATTCTGACAGCGACGTTCTGCACTGGCTGACAAACAACACGCACGACGAGCGCTTCCTTGACAATATTTTTGCTGAACTGTGTCTCCGGCTCCAGCGAGCGGGCATTCCGGTCAAGCGGGCGACGCTTTATGTCATGATCCTCCACCCGCAATGGATCGGCTCCCGGATCATGTGGGCCGACGGCCTGCGCGAGGCCGAGCTTAGGAGAGTTGACTACGATGTCAGGGAGCTTCCCGAATTCATCGGCAGCCCCGCCAATGAAATCAATGACGGGGCTTCCGAGGTGCGCGAGAATCTGGAGCGCGATCCCACGCTCGGCCGCAAGCACCCCGTCTACGACGCGTTGCGGGCAAAAGGCCTGACCGACTATGTGGCATGGCCGCTGTACCATACGCTCGGCAAGCGGCATATGGTGGCTTTTGCAACCGACCGGCCTGGCGGGTTCGATGACGCGGATGTCGCCAGCCTGTTGAAACTGCTGTCCGTTCTGGCGTTGGTCAGCGAAATCCGTATGAAGAACCGGCTGGCACGAACGCTGCTGGAAACTTATGTTGGGCCACATGCCGGCGAACTCGTCCTGGCGGGCGCCACCAGGCGCGGAAGCGGGACGACGGTACGCGCCGCCATCATGATCTGCGATCTGCGTGATTTCACCCGGATCTCCGACAACTGGCCGCGCGATGACGTGATTGATCTTCTCAACGGCTATTTCGAGGCGATGTCGGAGCCGATTGCGCGACATGGCGGGGAAATACTGAAGTTCATCGGCGACGGTCTGCTCGCAATTTTTCCGCTCGGCGATCCGTCCGCCTGTGCAAATCTGCTGCGTGCCGTGGCCGAAGCCAGTCAGGCAATAGTGGCTTTGAACGAAAGGAACCGCCAGACCGGTCGTGCGCCGCTGAACTACGGCACCGGTGTCCACGTCGGAGACGTCATGTATGGCAATATTGGGTCGCGGACCCGCCTCGACTTCACGGTCATCGGTCCGGCAGTCAACATGGCTTCGCGCCTCGAAACCCTCACCAAACAACTGGGGCGAACGGTGCTGGTGTCTAGCGCGTTCGCCGACTTGGTCAAACTCGATTTCGACCTCGAACGCGTCGGCGAATATCCGGTGCGCGGGTTCAGTGACCCAATCGAGGTGTTTGCGTATCACGGCTGATTGGAGGCCGCCCCCGGCGACCATTGCCGCGGTGAAGTGCTTCCTTCCAGCGCACCGCGTGTTGCGGAACTCGCCTGCAACTTCGTCAGAGCCAGGGCGATGTCACGATTCGTCAAGCTTGCCCCCTGGGTTGAACCCGTGATGGAATGGATGACGCTGGGAATGTCCCATCACACCTATCGGATGGCAGACGGGTTTCGCGGATCAAGCTCGGCTCCTGCAGGGGCATCACTGAGCCTTTTTACAGCCATGTTGGCGCGCGGCGGCCCAACCGAGTTTGAACATATTCTGAGCTTTGTGCTGAAGAAGGTTTGCAAAGGCGAGCCACATCGCCTTGAGTCCATGATATAGGAGATCGCTGATGATCCCGCCGCTGACCGGTGTCCCAATCCGTCTAAGCCTACGCAATGTACGCACTCGCGCCGTGCGCGTCCCCCTAACCTTTACGCTGGGGACGAGCGCCGCGATCATTCGAGCAGTGCCGATGCTGATGGTCGACCTCGAGACGGAAGAAGGCACCACCGGACGAACATATCTATTCTGCTATACGCCGTCGGGCGCTCGCGCCATTGCCGGGCATATCCAGGAAGCGGTGGATCTCGTGCGAGGTAAGCCAACGACGTCGCTTGATCTTGCTCTGCTGCTGCAACGGCGCTTTTCGCTGCTCGGTGTGACAGGCACCGTTAGGATGGCACTTTCGGCGATTGACATGGCATTCTGGGATGCGCTCGCCCAATCCTTCGGTCAACCGCTTGCCTGTCTCCTCGGTGGTTCTCTGAAGCCTCTGTCGGCCTACGACAGTCGGGGGCTCGGGTTGATGGCGCCAGCCGAACTCGCCGATGAGGCGGAGAGATTGCTAGCGAAGGGGCTGAAAGCGCTGAAGCTGCGCTTGGGCCATCCGTCGCTCGCCGAAGATCTGTCGGCGCTCGATGCCGTACGCCGTCGTGTCGGTTCGGCAGTCTCAATCGTGGTCGATTACAACCAAACCTTGACGACGGCCGAGGCTCTAAGGCGCGGACATGCCCTCGACGAACACGACATCCTCTGGCTTGAAGAACCGATCGCTCACGAGGATTACCGCAACTACGCCCGGCTCGCTCGAGAGCTTCGGACGCCCGTCCAGATCGGTGAAAATTTCAATGGCCCGACAAGTATGAGCCAAGCGCTCGAGGCCGTTGCCTGCGACTGCGTCATGCCGGACGTCGCCCGCATCGGCGGCGTTACCGGATGGATGCAGGCGGCGGCGATCGCGCGAGCCGCCGATGTCGAGATCTCGTCGCATCTGATGCCGGAGATCAGCGCACAGCTGCTGTGCGCTACCCCCGGAGCCCATTTCCTCGAATATGTCGATTGGGCAGACGCACTGCTAGAGGAGCCTTTGCAGATCCTGGACGGTATGGCTATCCCATCGAATCGACCCGGCGCCGGGCTTTCCTGGGACGAAAAGCGACTAGCAGTCTTGGAGATGCTGTAACGCTACCAGGTCGTCTCATTCCTCATCGGGCGTCTACGATTCAAAGCATCGAGCATCTGTCGTACAAAAACAGAGCGGCGGGCCAAGCCCACCGCTCTTTGTTGTCGCCCGAGCATTTTGCTGGAATTAGCGGTTGGCCGGACTGGGCCGGCACGTTGGCATTGGCGTCGGCCTCCACATTTCGGACTTCAGAATCGCGCCGGCCCGGCACGCAACGGTAAATTCGCAATTCATAGATCATGGCCATTACCTCCAGCTGTGTGGACAGCTTATCAGCCGGTCACTGCCTGCTCGCATTGGAGCGACCTCAGACCAGCGTCGTTTCGACGGCGATGTTCCCGTCTGTTGCTCGCGAAAAGGGGCACACCTGATGAGCCGCGTCCACGAGACGCTGCGCCGCCGCGCGCTCCATCCCAGGCAGGCTCACGTAGATGCGAGCCGCAAGGCTGAAGGCGCCACCTTCGGGACCAAGATCGATCTCGGCGTCAACCGCGTGATCTGCCGGCAACACGATCTTAATGTTCCGCGCGGCGAATTCCATCGCCGACTGAAAACATGCGGACCAGCCGGCCGCCAGGAGTTGCTCCGGATTGGTGCCTGTGCCGGAACTGCCCGGCCGTGACAGGCTGATCTCAAGACGGCCATCCGAACTACGCGACATACCGGTGCGCCCGCCCGTTGTGTGGACCCTTGCCGTGTACAATACTTTCTCAAGTCGATTCATATCGTCCTCACACGTCTTTCCTGGTTATGCAGTTGGCACGAAGGTGTCGTCCGCACCGTCCTGGGACGATCGTACCGACGGGCGGAAAGTGGTAGCCGGGGACCAGTGCCTCGTCGGATACGGCGCGGTCGACCAATCTGCGCCGCGTCGACTCGAAAAAGCGCCGCGTCAACGTCAAGCTGGCTGTGCCAGTCTGGGTGCTTGGCGAACAATGCAGGCATGTTCGTCACGGAGAGCGTATGGATTTAAGATAGGCAATGATATCCGCGCGATCCGACCCATTGGGCACGGTGGTCGTCATGGTCGTGCCCGGGATTGCCTTTGCGGGCGCTGCAAGAAAGTTTTCGAGTGTCTGGTCGTCCCAATGCCTGGCATAACCGATCATCGCTTTCGAGTAGCGGAAGTTCGGAGCAGTTCCCGCCTGACGTCCAAATACGCCGGCCAGCCCCGGACCGAACTTGTTCTGGGCTGTTGCCGCATGACATCCCGTGCAACGGCTGAACAATGTTTTTCCGTGATCGGCATTTCCTTCGGCCTGGGCCGAGGAAACGATGGCGGCAAAAATCACGAGAGCCAGCGCCAAGGGATGGGACATTGCCAATCTCCAGCAGGTTGTGAGCCGAACGCCAGGTCGGCACTGCCGATCGCGATAGCGTCAGGCCGATTTCAGTTGCTCAGTATCGATCGGTAGCTTTCGCAAGCGCTTGCCGGTTGCCGCAAAGATCGCGTTGGCGACCGCTGGGACGATTGCCGAGGTCCCAGGCTCGCCGATCCCACCTGGCGGCTCGGAGTTCTGCACGATGTGCACTTCGATGACCGGGGTCTCATTCATGCGCAGAAGTCTGTAGGTATCGAAATTGGCCTGCTCGACACGGCCTTCCTTGAGCGTGATCTCGCCGTAGAGTGCCGCCGTGATGCCGAAAATGATGGCGCCCTGAACCTGCGCTTGGACGGTATCGGGATTGATGACGGTGCCGCAATCGACCGCACAGACGACGCGCCGGACACGAACCGCTCCGTCCATCGACACCTCGACTTCCGCAACCTGCGCCATATAGCTGCCGAAGGCGAACTGGAGGGAGACGCCACGGCCGGCCCTTTGAGGCAGCGACTCACCCCAGCCTGCCTTTTTCGCGGCAAGCTCGAGGACCGCTTTTGCGCGCGGTTCCTTGTCGAGGAGGGCCGCCCGATAGGTCACCGGATCCTGCATCGCCGCAGCCGCCAGCTCGTCCATGAAGCTTTCGGTCACGAACACATTGTGCGAGGGGCCAACGCTGCGCCAAAAGGCGGTCGGGATGCCCGGCGGTTCTACCTGGACGTATTCGACGTGCATGTTCGGCAAGGCATAGGCGAGATTGATAGCGCCATCAGTTGAGTCGGGGTCCAGACCGTCCTTGAAATACTGGGGGAAGTATCTCGCTATGACGGAAGACCCAGCGAAGCGATGGTTCCAGGCAACCGGCATGCCTTTGGCGTCGAGGCCGGCGGACAGCTGATCGACGAACATGGGCCGGTACATATCGTGTTGGATGTCTTCCTCGCGCGTCCACACGACCTTTACCGGGCCGTCGACGTGCTTTGCGATCTCGACAGCGCGAACGACACCATCAGCCTCTAGTCTGCGTCCGAAGCCGCCCCCGATAAGGTGATTGTGTACAATCACCCGGTCTACCGGCACTCCCGCGACCTTGGCAGCGAACGCCTGAGCGCGCGTGACAGCCTGGTTGCCTACCCAGATTTCGCAGTCGTCCTTTCGGACATGGACGGTACAGTTCATCGGCTCCAGCGCCGCATGCGCTAGGAACGGAACCTGATAGGTCGCCATCACCTTGGTTATAGCCCCTAACATCGCGCGGTCGACATCGCCGATGTTCTGAGCAACCGCGCCCGGCGTAGATGTCGCCTGCTCAAGTTCTGCGGCGATCGCTGCGGTGGTCAGCGTGGCGTTCGGGCCGTCGTCCCATTCGATTGCCAGTGCCTCGATTCCCTTTTTCGCCGCGCCCATATGGTCGGCGACCACGGCAACGGCGTCGTCGAGCTTTACGATCTGATGCACGCCCTTGACGGCCTTGGCCGCTGCATCGTCCACGCTCTTCACACGACCGCCGAAAACGGGCGATTGTACGAGCGTTGCGATCCTCGCGCCGGGCGGACGAACGTCGATGCCGAAGACCGCAGTTCCGTTGACCTTGCCCGATGCGTCCAGACGCTTGACCGAGGTACCGATAAGCTTGAAATCCTGCGGTTGCTTTAGCGTCACGCTTTCGGGGACGGGAATGCCGGCGGCTTCCTCCGCAAGTTCACCGTATTTGGCGCTCTTGCCTGTCGGCGTGTGAATCACTTCGCCGCTTTGTGCGCGGCAGGACGCCGGATCGACCTTCCAGCGCTTTGCCGCTGCCAACACGAGCATCGTCCTGGCGGTCGCGCCGGCTTGGCGCATCGGGCCCCATGCTCCGCGGATCGCGTTGGAACCTCCCGTCGCTTGCACTCCAAGCAGGGGATTGACATACAGCTTTTCGTTAGGTGGCGCATGTTCTAGTTGCACATCTTTCAGGTCCACCTCCAACTCTTCAGCGATCAGCATCGGAATGGAAGTGTAGGTGCCTTGGCCCATTTCGACATAAGGCATGGTCAAAACGATCTGCCCATCGCTTTGGATGCGCACGAACGCACTGGGCACGAACATGTCGGCAGCGGCCGCGTTTGCTTCGTCCATGGCGAACGGCAGGTTGAGACTAAGCAGTAGGCCGCCACCTGCGGCAGCTCCGGCTCTCAGGAAGCCGCGCCGAGAGAGAGCGGTCGCCCTGCCCTGCTCGTCGGGACCGGAAGTTTTGGATCCGTGGTGATCGAGGGTCATGACAGTCTTCTCTCAGCTCGCAGCAGCCTGTTTGATCGCATCGCGAATTCGGACATAGGTGCCACAACGGCAGATATTGCCGGACATCGCATCGTCGATATCGGAATCAGTCGGATGTGGGTTGCTCGCCAGCAACGCCGAAGCGGACATGATCTGGCCCGATTGGCAATACCCGCACTGAACGACCTCCAGGTCGAGCCAGGCCTTCTGGATATTAGCGCCCGCTTCGGTCTCATTGATCGCCTCGATGGTGGTGATCTCAGAGGTGCCTATGCTATCGATTGTAGTGACGCAGGAGCGGGTGGCCTGACCATGGAGATGCACCGTGCAGGCACCACAAAGTGCGACGCCACAGCCGAATTTTGTGCCGGTCAAGCCGAGCACATCGCGCAGCGCCCAAAGAAGTGGCGTGTCGCCATCGACGTCCACTGAGTGTGTCTGCCCGTTAACATTGATGGTGAAGGCCATAGCTTCCTCCCTGTTCCGAAAGTGGGTCTGGCCAAAGCTATCGCCGAGCGGCGCCAAGGCTATTGTCCGATGGTGTCGGCGATACTTTGGGATTGGTTTGTCACGGCCTTGCTCCAATCTGAATCAAGCCGTCGACTTGCAGTCAACCGCAAAGGGCCGTTGCGGAAACTCGCTTTTGGAGAAACCCGCCTCTGCCCGCAAATCCATTAGACAGTGGTATTGTCGATACCTTGTATTGATGACAAAGTTGCGTTCGGAGCGACCGCCGCCTAATTCAGCATGACCGACATCGCACGACGAGTTCCTCGTGACCCGCGCCCCGGCTCCAGCGCCCAGATTGGGCCATTTGATCCAACAGACTTTTGGCCGTTTCACCATCGGGAATGTGAAGGCGCAGGCCACCACGCCAGGGTCGAGCCCAGATGATCGCAAAGGCATCTCAGCCGTCGCCGCTCACCCGCGGCGTGACATGATCCTTCATGCCTCGACGGCTTCGCTGCGTGCCATTGGTGAGGTTGCGATGATCGTGGCGCCGAGGGCAACTCTGAGCCAACCAGCACGCCGGTCTTGGCGGAGCCAACTTCGGGTTCGGCGGGCAACCCTGATCCGCCATCAGAAACGACACGGTATCGCCGAGACCGCAAAGACACGCAGCAGCGGGCCCGCGCGCGAGCGCCGGATCTTATCGCAGGCAGGCCGCCAAAATACGAGCGGTTTGCCGACCCGAGAATGACGCCGGCAAGCCAGGCATCGGTCGCCAACAGATCGATATCGAAAGTGACGCACCGCTTCCAGCATGGAGACGGCGAGTACACGTGACCTTTCGACGAAGGGATTGATCCCAATCGGACCGTCTTGAGGGACGGAGGAAGGAAGCGCGGTCACGGTTTCGAATTCGGTTTCGACCCCTCTAATTCGCCGGTGAGGAATTGGGCCCGGCCATGTCCGAAAGACCAGTCCTCGTCTGCGTTCTCGACGAAGCTTACGATGACGTCTGTAGGCGCAACGATGCAGGCTACTTGGAGCTCCGAGCAAAGTTCGCGATAGAAAGCAGTCTTTTCCTCGGTCGTCCGCGGACGGGTAGTAATCTGAAGGGAGACAACCTTATCCGAACGAGGAATTCCGAGGCCCGTGTCCTCGATCCGAACCCGGCTTGGCCTGTGCTCGTGAACGATCTGGTAACGGTCACCTTTTGGTACATGGAAGGTGCGAAGCACAACTCGATGGGTCGCATCGAGCAGTGTCGCGAGTTCTTGATCGGTGCGGCCTTCAATGAGATCGAAACGGAGAAACGGCATGGCTGTACTTCCTTCTAGCGCCATCAAGCGGCAGCATGGACGATGCCAGCGGTCGACGTCTGCAAGGGCAGACGACGTTCCTTAAGGTCGCTGCGCATAGCGTCGCGATCCTGTCGTGTTCTGGCCGTCTAATTCGACGCCAGAAGCTCTCCCGCCGGACCTAGGTTCAAAAAACTCCCGCGCACAATCCGACGCCTATGGAGACGCAGATTACACCAGCGAGGCGATTGACTGGACCTGGCGCCGCGCGTTGCAAGGCGAGCGCCAAACCGATGCCAATTGCATGCAAAATAGCGGTGGCGACCGCAAATCCCGCGAGGTATTCGAGCCCGTTCACGGCATCAGGCATCTCGGCCCCGTGAGCATGACCGTGCAACAGTGCGAAAACACCAATGATCGCAGCGCCGACCCATGTGGGCGGCTCTATGGCAAACGCCACCATGAGTCCGAACACGACGACCGACGCCAAGATGCCTGGCGCGACAAACGGGACGGCGATATGCGCCAAGCCCAACCCGCCGCCGATCAGCATGATCGCGACGAAGGTCAACGGCCATATCCAGAGCGCTCGGTTGCCTTTGGCGGCGGCCCACAAGCCGACCACCACCATGGCGGTGATGTGATCGAGGCCGCTGAGCGGATGCTCGACGCCTGCGGCAAATGAGATGGCAGAGCCGATATTGGGATGAGCCGAGGCCGGCACTATCAAGGCTACGGTTAGAGCTATCCAAATCAAGATCAATCGCATCGCATTCTCCTTAGTGAAACGGATAATGGGTCTGACTGTCCATGTTGCGGAAGGACAACACTAGTATCGATAGCAAACGCACGCCCTCAGTTAAGCGCCATGCGGCGGCCCCAAATAGGGGAACTCAGCAAGCAGATCACTGTGCGGCCCGACCATATCCCCCGCCACCTTGCCGTTCGTGAGAATGCTGATGAACGCATCGACGGTGTCGTCAGTGAGGGTCCTGCCATTTTTCGGAAAGGAGGCGGGTTGTGCCGGGTCATAGGGCAGTATGTCCGGCAGCATTGTCCTCGCCACCCGTTCTGCTTCATCTGGCTGATATCCACCCGTATGCTCGAGCGCGTGTGCGAACACCGGGACGAAGCGGGCGTCCTCTGCAGGCTCGCCCGCGAGATAGGCCTCTTTCTGGTCACCAGGCAGGAAGACTGCCTGCTGGGGGCGCGCGCCGCGTTCGATCTGCACCCAACCCTTGCTTTGCTTCTCAAGGGTGCGGGCCCACAGCCCAACCGGCTTATACCCCAGTGCAGAGTTGGGAACTTCCAACACGATGCTGCATACATTCTTGTCCGAGAAGAAATCAGCTCCAGTGAACCGCAGATCATTCAGGGCACCCAAGGTGTCGAAGAAAAACGGATCGCTTCGCCAACCCGCAAAAAAACGGTAGTCGCCGACCTCTGTTATCTGTGCAGCCCGGCCTGTCGAGACTGGCGCCTCCCTAACGACTACCTGTCCGCCGTCGGCTGTCCCAGCCGCCAGTGCACCTTCAAGGCGGCGCAGAGTGGCAATCTGCATCCCCCCTGATAGGGACGAAACGCTCACTCGATACGCGATATCGGCAACCGCATCGCCGTTCGTATCAATCTTGAACTCGTAAAGCCCGTCGGGCGCAAAAGGCTCGGAGGTGGTAGGCTGCGGATGGATCACGGTGGAGGACGGATGCACATTCAAGATGAGGATCGACTTGTTCGCGTCCCCCGGTTTGGGAAAGGCATACAGATCGGTGAGGTCCAAACGCGCGTCTCCGCGTGGGAACCCGAAGTCAGGACCTGAATAATGATGCGACATCGCGACATGCTCCTCAGCTATGAAATGGGCTCCGTTGAGCAAACACTGGCAGCGGCCAAAGACGGAATATATTGAACCAAGGTATTGTTTTGATCGGATCGATACTTTGGCGATGCTAGCCGCGAAGAAGTTTGTCAGCGGAACGGGATGCACACATACTTCGCTTGTCAGTAGACAGCGAAGCATGTGCGCAGGTAGGCGGATCGGATGATCCGTCGAATGTTCACCTCTCGGCTGATCTACTTCGCAGCATCCTCAATCACTCCGGCGACCGCGGCCGGCTGAGAGATGAAGACAGCGTGGCTTCCGGCCACTTCGGTCACCTTGGCGCCCGAGCGCTGATACATCCAGCGCTGAAGCTCCGGGCTCACGACGTGATCCTGGGTGGTCAGGATTGCGAAGCTGGGTTTGGTTTTCCATGCCGCCACGGAAACAGGCGCCGCCAGAGCTTTCTCCGCGAGTTGCTGCTGTGAATCCGCAAGGAACTGAGCGTCCGATGCCGGGACGTCCTGGGCATAGGTCGCGGCAAACTGAGCCGGCTGCATGAAGAAATACTTGCCCGTGGTGGCGGCGGGCGCCGGGGTTGCCCGCATGGCATCGTTGGGCGCCGCGAACTTTGTAAGAAGCTGCCCGCTGGCTTCCCCAACATCGGGCTGGAGTGCGGCCACATAGACAAGTGCACTGACCTTAGGGTCGGCACCCGCCTCCGTGATCACCGAGCCGGCATAGCTATGACCGACCAGCACGACAGGCCCCGTCTGCTGATCAAGAATACGCTTAGTGGCGTCGACATCCTCTGCCAGACCGGTGAGCGGTTCCTGCACGATAGTGACATGGAAACCATCCTTGGACAGGATGTCGTAGACCGCCCGCCACCCCGAGCCATCCACCAGGGCGCCATGGACGATGACGATATCTTTTGCCGGCGTTGAATCGGCGTGTGCGATGGTGCCGCTCGCGGCAACCATGAGGGCAACGGCAAAGCTCTTTGCTAGTATGGACATGTGGGTCTCCTGTGTTTCAATTCTGCCCACCGTTTCGCGTAGCCATCGTGGTGGCGGGCTTGTGGCGATCGGTGATGGCCAACCGTGGTCGTCGCTGATCGAATTCGCGCGCCGGCGCACCGGGATTCTGCGCTCATTCGATGGTGTTGAAAAACGATCCTCCTCTTCCGGCCGATCGCAGTCTGAGCCGGATCACCGCGCCTTGCGCGCGTCCTCGAGGCGAGGATCGAATGCAAACTCGATCCGTAGTCCACTGGGCTCCCGCACGATGAAATGGATCCTGGGGCCGGCACCCGAGGGTTCCGGGCCAAACTCGACGACGACGCCAGGCCAATTCGACACGCGCTCGTAGAGAGTCTCGAGGCCGATCCGATCGACGACGGCGAGTGCCAGATGATGCAGCCCGACGTTTGCACGCCGATCGAACGGGATCGCTTTGCTCGGCGTTTCGACTTGCCACAGCGTCACGACGTCGTGTCCGTCCGATACGAACACCGCTGGATAGTCCGCCCGTTCGCCGACGATCCGCCATCCGAGACAATCACAAAAGAATCCTCGCGTGCTCTCAAGGTCGCGGACGCTTAGCCCGATGTGGTCGACACCGCATGTGCTTGGGTTATCTGCCATAGACCCTCCGTCGTTCACGCCGGATTCTCATGGCCCGCGCCTAGGAAATCGCTTGCATAGGCGTAGAGGCCGGGGATCCCGCCGGTCATGATGAAGAGGACGCTTTCGCCGGCCGCGTATCGTCCGGCCGAGATCTCCGCCAGCAAGCCGGCAAAGGCTTTGCCGCCATAGACCGGATCAAGCAGCAAACCCTCTCGGCTCGCCATCAGCCGAACCGCATCGACCATGGCGGGTGTTGAAACGCCATAGCCTGCACCCAGCTGGTCTCCCGAGATGCTGACGTCGTTCGAATTCAACGATGCCTCAAACCCCAGGAGGGACAGCGCGGCATTGGCCCTCTCAACTGTTGTGGAGGTGGCGCTGGCGACGGGTGCGAGCACCGAGTAAGCCTGCACCCGCGTGGTATCAAGCCCGAGCGCCCGATATCCCGCAACCAGTCCGGCGTGTGTTCCTGAACTTCCATTCGGGACCACGACCGCGGCGAAATCGATATCGAGATCCTTGGCTTGCGCCTGGATTTCGAGCGCGCAGGCTGCGTAGCCAAGGCTTCCAACCGGCGAGGAGCCGCCGAGCGTGGCCATATAGGCGGTGCGGCCGGCCAGACGCAGTTCCTCGAACCGCTCCTGCGCGAATCCTGTCGAATTGACGCCGGCCGGCAGATGGTGGATTCGAGCGCCGAAAAGATCGTCGAGCAGAATATTGCCATTCCGATCATATTCGTCCCCATTACGGGGAACCAGAGGTGAAAGAACCACTTCGCAGGTCAGGCCAAGTCTGGCGGCGGCGGCAGCCGCCAGGCGCGTGAAGTTCGATTGGCGACCGCCGGTGGCAAGGATCGTGTCGGCGCCTGCCGCGGCGGCATCGCCGAGCAGGAATTCAAGCTTCCGCAGCTTGTTGCCGCCGCCGCCCAGCGACATCAGATCGTCGCGCTTGACGTAGATTCGAACACCATTCAACGACGAGCCCAAGGCATCCTCGATACGATGGAGGCGCTGGACAGCAGTCGGCCCATCTAGCAGGCCGCGACGCGGCATGAGTTTCAGGGCATCGGAAAGAGACATGAACACACCTCGGAAATGAGCAAAAAACACGCTCGCCTCGTTACCTATTCCTTGAACTCGGCCGTGGATTGATTGAGGTGGCTCTCGATCTCGCCGGACTGACCCAGTCCCTTTTCGATGAGTGCTTTCACGCGCGCCTGGGCCCCGGGTCGCTGCACCGAGGTCAGGAAGGTGTCCCATCCCGTTTGACTTTCCGCATCCGAGGGCAAGCTGGCGAGGTCGACAAGGTTCTTGGTGTCGACGATTGTCTGCCGATCGAACGACGCAATGCGGGTTGCCAGGGCATCGACAAAGCCGTCCAACTCGGCATCGGGCAGCGCCCGATTGACATAGCCATAGCGCTCCGCCAACTCGCCGTTGAATTCGTCAGCACCGATCAGGATCTCCAGGGCGCGGCCACGCCCGACCAGGCGTGGCAGCCGGGCCATAGGCCCGCCGCCCGGGGCAAATCCCGCGCCGACTTCGAATTGCGAAATAAGCGCCTTTTCGCGGCTGGCGAAGCGCATGTCGGCAGCGAGCGCCAGTTCACTGCCGATGCCGCTGGCCCGGCCGCGGATCGAAACGATCGTCACGGCCTTGAGACGGCTGAGCCGCACCATGAAGTCGGGAACAGGATGCATGCCAGTGGGGCCTGGCGTCATCTCCGTCGAGTCCGTGAGTGGCTTCAGGAGATCATAGTGCGCCATGAAATAGTCGGGCAACGCGCTGTCGAAGACGACGACCTTGACCTTCCGGTCAGCTTCGATCTCGTCGAGGATCTTGACCAGATCGCGTACCTCGGCTGGGCCGACGATATTGAATGGCGGGTTGTTGAAGGTCACTTCCCAGTACGCGGCGTTTTTGCGTGTCAGTCGGATCTTCGCGGTCGCTGCGCTCTCTGCCCCCTGAGACTGGGTGCCGGTACCATCGACTGCTTTCGTGGTCTGCGCGAAAGTTTGAGTTGAACAGTACAACGCCGCGGAAATGGCGAGCAGAATGGCGGCTCTGCTCGGACTTAAAACTTTCATCGTCGAATTCCTCGTCACTTAGCGCGCCGCCTTGATATTTTGAGCGTGCGCTTGTTTGGTTCGGCTGCTGTGTTGCGTGTTCAGACAACACTCAGAAGTTCGGTCACTGAGCGGCGCGGCTTTTGTGGCCAATTGCCCTCGGCGGCATAGCCGACCGTCACCAGGACGACCGGGACTTCATCGCTGGCAAGGCCAAATTCGCTGGCGACGCCGGCGGCATCGAAGCCGATCATCGGCGACGAGCCCAACCCTTGAGCCTGCGCTGCGAACATCAGTTGGCCCGCGCCGAAGGTCGCGGTGCGAACCGCTTCGTCGCGCTGCCGCTGCGGCTGTTCGAAGTACAGTGCCTTTCCAGCACCTTCCCAGCCGGTCACGACCTCGGTCGGCATGAAGCCGGCAGCGACCGACGATGCGAGCCGCTCAGCCATGAGAAGATGCGATGCAAGCTGCCCAACGACGATGAACGTCACAGCCGCTTCCGTGACCTTCGGCTGATCGAACGCGAGCCCCCTCAGGCGCGCCTTTGCCTGCGGCGTCTTGACGGCGATGAACCGCCAGTTCTGCAGATGAAATGCCGTGGGTGCCCGTGTTGCCAAGCGCACCAGTTCGTTGATCTGGGCGTCGTCGATATCGCGTGAGCTGTCATATTTGTTGGTCGTGCGCCGATTTTCGATCGCGTCGAGAATTGCATTTTTCATGGTCGTTCCTTTGTTTACATGCGGCAGCCTTCGCGCCTGCAGCTGCGGCTGCCGGGCTCGACTTCCATGGGTTGCGGATTCAGAATTGCCGTGGGCTCACGGCGGCAGCGGCCGCCGCCGCATTGGCAATCAGGATTTGATGAATGCCAGGATGTCGGCGTTGATGAGTTCGGGATGCGTGGTGGCCATGCCGTGCGACAACCCCGGATAGGTCTTCAGCGTCCCGGTCTTGAGCAGCTTCACTGACAGCAGGGCGCTGTCTCCGATCGGGACGAGTTGGTCGTCTTCTCCGTGCATGACCAGCATGGGGATGGAAATCTTCTGGAGATCTTCCGTGAAGTCCGTCTCGGAGAAGGCCTTGACGCAGTCGTATTGGGCCTTGGCGCCGCCCGCCATGCCCTGCCGCCACCAGTTGTCGATGGTCCCCGGCGACACCTTAGCCCCAGGCCGATTGGCGCCGTAGAACGGGCCCCCGGCAACGTCCCGGAAGAACTGCGCGCGGTTAGCCGCCAGGCCGCCGCGGAGGCCGTCGAAGACCTCCATCGGAAGTCCGCCTGGATTGGCGGCGGTCTTCAACATGAGCGGCGGCACCGCGCCGATCGTCACGGCCTTGGAGACCCGGCCGCCGCCCCCGTGCCGCGCCACATAGCGGACCACCTCGCCGCCGCCCATAGAATGGCCGACGTGGATGGCGTGCTTGAGATCAAGGTGGGCGACCAGCGTCGCCACGTCAGCGACGAAAGTGTCATAGTCGTTGCCCTGATCGGTCTGGGTGGAGCGGTTATGGCCGCGCCGGTCATGCGCGATAACCCGGTAGCCGTGGGACAGAAAGAAGAGCATTTGGCTATCCCAGTCGTCAGCCGACAGCGGCCAGCCGTGGTGGAACACGATTGGCTGACCCGTACCCCAGTCCTTGTAGTAGATCTGCGCTCCATCCTTGGCGGCAAAGGTTCCGCTGCTCATGTGTGCTCCATTGGTTTGAGTGGGTTGCGCGGCCGAAGTCCGCGCCAGCGAAAGTGTCGGTGCCAGAGCGGCAAGGCCCACACCGGCGATGAGGACATCGCGCCGCGAGAAGCCAGAGCCTTGGAAACCTGGGGGGCTTGGGGTGCCGGCTGCCGACAAGTTTGCGGGCCCGGATGGATCTGGCAGGAATGTTGTCTTCATAGCGACGCCTGTGTTTTTCCGATCCAGTTGGATCACGCACAGGGTCCTCCGACGGCGACCCTAAATCCATTGTACGAAGATGTATCCGCTGACCGTCTTTGCTCCGTCCACGCGAGTGATAGGGGACACCAAAGCACAATGGACGATCGCAGGCCTGTCGCAGCTCTGCGTGTTTGCAAGGGACAGAGATGAGGACGGAAGCTAGTGCAACTCTCCGGGTGCGCGCACCGATGCCGACCTGAGCGATACCTTCGTCCAATAGATTGTCACACGGGAAATCCGGATCATCGGGGCGGTATGCGAGTAAAATCGGCAGGACCCCCAACGATAGACTTTCGCTGCCATTGAGGGAGGAGGTTCCAATGGATGTTGTGGACGAGATCGACCAACACCGCCGCAGTTTCGTATCCGCTGCCGCGATCGCCCTTGCTGCCGCCCAGCTCGGTTTCACGGATTCTGCGATTGCCGAAGAGAAACCAGCAACGCTCGCAATCAAACCTGGAACAGACGTGTCCTTTGGCCCGCTGAAGCAGATTGATACCGAGATCCTCAATGTTGGCTATGTCGAGGCCGGCGCCGAGAGTGACCCTGCGGTCATTCTCCTGCATGGCTGGCCTTACGACATCCACAGTTTTGTCGATGTCAGCCCGATGCTGGTCTCGGCAGGTTATCGTGTGATCATTCCATACCTGCGCGGCTATGGAACAACGCGATTTCAATCGAGCGAAACTCTCCGCAACGGCCAGCCGACGGCACTCGCCGCCGATCTGGTCGCCTTGATGGACGCTCTCAAGATCGACAAGCCAATTCTGGCCGGCTTTGATTGGGGTGCTCGAACCGCCGACATCGTTGCCGCACTCTGGCCGGAGCGGTGCAAAGCGTTGGTATCCGTCAGCGGCTATCTGATCGGTAACCAGAAGGCCGGCAAGGTGCCATTGCCGCCGAAGGCTGAGCTGCAATGGTGGTATCAGTTTTACCTCGCCACGGAACGCGGAAGAGCCGGCTATGAAAAATACACGCACGATTTCGCCAAGCTGATCTGGCAGCTCGCGTCGCCGCAGTGGAAGTTCGACGATGCCACCTTCGATCGAAGCGCAGCAGCCTTCGACAATCCCGACCATGTCGCGATCGTAGCCCACAATTACCGCTGGAAGCTCGGCCTCACGGAGGGCGAGGCAAAATTTGACCCGTTGGAAGAGAAACTCGCCGCGGCGCCGGTCATCGGCGTTCCGACAATCACTCTTGAGGGTGACGCAAGCGGCGCCCCACATCCGGAAGCCAGTGCTTGCGCAAAGAAGTTCTCAGGCAAATATTCGCACCGGATCATCGCCGGGGGGATCGGCCACAATCTGCCGCAAGAAGCGCCTCACGCTTTTGTCCAGGCGATCATTGATGTTGGCGTTTCGTGAATCTGCGTGGCGAACCGGGCACGAGCCTGGTTCGCCACCTGCGGTCATCCAATCTTGCGCTGGTCGCGAAAGCTGTTTGCCTCGCCATAAGGTGACGTTATCCCCAGTCTCGCCGCCATGTTCACCAGGTCGGGGAGTGAGCGCGCATCCATCTTTCGCGTCACCTGGCCTCGGTGCGCCTTCACGGTGATCTCGCTGATGCCGAGCTCGAAGGCGATCTGCTTGTTCAACAGCCCTGAAACGACCAAGACCATGACCTCTCGCTCGCGTCGGCTGAGCGTCTTGTGACGGTCACGTAACGTGCGAACTTCGAGGTCCAATGCAAACGCAGCCCTGCTCAGTTCCAGCGCATGCTCGACTGCGGTAAGCAGAACGTCTTCGCTGAATGGCTTCATCAGGAACTCGACCGCGCCAGCCTTCATTGCCTTGACCGTCATTGGCACGTTGCCGTAGCCGGTCACGAAGATGATTGGCATGTCGGCGCGGTCGACGGAGACCAGCCTCTGCAGGTCGAGCCCGTTCAGGTCGGGAAGATGGACGTCGAGGATGAGGCAGTTCGGGACAAGCACCGGGGAGCGGGAGAGGAACTCCCGCGCGGATTTGAATGTCTCCGGTTGCCATCCGGCGTGCCTGATGAGCAACTCCAGCGATTCGCGGATAGAGACGTCGTCATCGACGACGAACACCACAGGCGTTTCGTTCGACGTCGACGCCGGCTTTTCCCTCATTCCCATAGCAGCCGCCATACCCTCCCACCATTGACATGCCGGGTGGGCTCCACTTGGCTGCAGGACTTTTCGATCGAAGTGCCCCGCAAGGCGCGTCGGTATTTCATCGCTACCTCCTTAGACTGCAAGGCACTGGCTTGTTTGCTTAGGCCGCGATCTCGAAAACGAGCTCGACTTCGATCGGCATGCCGAGCGGCAGGCTGGCAACGCCGAGAACGATACGACCCGAAAGCATCCCGGTGCCAAAGACCTTGACGAGCAGCTCCGACGCTCCGTCGGCGACTTTCGGATGGTCCCGGAAGTCGCCTTCCGTGGCGATATAGACGCCAAGCTTCGCCACGCCGGTTATCTTGTCCAGCGAGCCGAGATGCGCCCTGGCGGCGGACAGGGCGTTAAGGCAAGCGATCTCCGCCGCCTTTCGCCCCTCCTCTGCCGACAGTGCGCCACCGACGCGTCCGGTATATTGTGGCTCGCGCCCGACGACCGGCAGCATTCCGCTTAGATAGAGCAGATTGCCGATCTTCACTGTCTCAACATAGGCGCCGAAGGGCGTTGGCGACGGCGGCAGCGCAATGTCGAGATCGCTGAGGCGCTGTTCTGCGCTGGCTTGCGTGCTCATCGCGGTCACCATCTTCCCAGATGTGCGCCGCCATCTACGTTCAGCACCTCCCCCGTTATGCGTGGCGCCTCTGTCAGGAAAAAGACCGCATCGACGATTTCCTGGACGCTGGAGATGCTGTGCATAGGCGAAAGCGTGTTCAAAAAATCCTTCGGGTTGTCCTTGTGCAGCGGCGTGTCGACGACGCCAGGTGCGACCGTGTTGGCGCGGATATGCTGCTTGGCATATTCCATGGCGATGTTCTTCGACATGGCTTCGATGCCGCCCTTGGTCAGCATGGCGACCGAGGCGTTCACGCCGGCGATCGGGCGATCCACCATGGGTGTGGTGATGCTGACAATGCTCCCACCGCGCTTCTGCGCCAGCATCTGCCGCACGACGCGCTGCGTGAGATGCAAAAACCCTTCGAGATTCGTTGCCGCGAGGCGACGATAGTCTTCGATCGTGTAGTCGATGAAGGGCTTGGTGAAGAAGATCCCGGCATTGTTGACCAGTGCGTCAATCGAGCCGAACCGCGCAAGCGCGGTTTCGACGACCGACTTGGCCGTCTCCGGGTCGGCGATATCGCCATCGACGCGGACCAGCCGGTCGGATGCGTCGAGCTCGGTAGACCGGCTGACCTGCCGCGAGGTGGCGACGACGTTGTAGCCCTTTTCGAGGAAGCTGTTGGTGAGGCCGGCACCGATGCCTTGGGAGGCGCCGGTGATGACGACCGTTTTATGCGTCTGCATGTTCATCTCCATTGGAAGAGCAGTGTCACTGCTGCGTTTGGGCCTCGAAGGCCGGGTCGATCGAGATAGGGTTCAGGTGGTCGAGGTAGTTGCTCATTGTCTTCAGGGCGACGCCGGCCAAGATTTCCATTAGCGCGACGATGTCGTAGCCTGCCTCGAAGAAGGCCCTC
The DNA here is from genome assembly GCF_040318195.1 of Mesorhizobium sp. M1273. Classification (NCBI taxonomy): domain Bacteria; kingdom Pseudomonadati; phylum Pseudomonadota; class Alphaproteobacteria; order Hyphomicrobiales; family Phyllobacteriaceae; genus Mesorhizobium; species Mesorhizobium sp. M1273. Next base: position 82,550 of record NZ_JAMYLV010000010.1, read on the forward strand.
TTCGCTGCCTCCGAGACGTAACCGCGCTCGGCGGCGAGTTCCCGTGTCACCGTTACAAGCGCGTGCTGTTTCGGATCTGCCAACAGGGATCTGTTCCGGATTGCGTTGATGGTAGCCACATCGAGGTGCATTGCCTCCAGCGCCGTCGCATGCACGGCGATGCAGTAGCGGCATCTGTTTGCCACCGACGCCGCCAACAGGATCATCTCCCGCTCATCGGCGCCGAACGATGAGTTTTCCCACGCCCTTTCGAGGGCCAGGTAACCATTCAGCATCGCCGGAGAATTGGCGAACGTCGCCAGCAGGTTCGGCACGAAGCCGAACCGTTCCCGGATCGCCCGCAGGTTTTCTTTCGAACCTTCCGGGGCTGTTTCGTCCGTCTGCGGCTTGAGCGTCTTCATGGTCACGATGGAGCCTTAGGCGAACAGGCTCCCCAAAGTTCCGCCGATCCCCTTGCGATCGCCGGTGCTAACGACAATGTTGTCGGTCATGTTGCCTCTCCGTCGGCCGGATTGCCTTGAGGCGCTACATATGGCGCAAGTCCGATTGCTCGATTAGGTAGAAATATCTGGAATGTCTTTTCCACCTATGCAAAAATCGAGACATGGCCGATCTCAACGACATCGCCGTGTTCGTGAGGGTGGCACAGTTCGAGAGCTTCAGCCGCGCGGCGCAGGCACTCGGCATGCCGGTCTCCACAGTTAGCCGTAAGGTGACGGCGCTGGAGGAGCGGCTGGGTGTGACTCTTCTCCAGCGGACAACGCGCAAGCTCAGCCTGACCGCGCAGGGCCGTGCCTACTACAATCAATGCAGCGAGCCCTTGAGTGACCTCTTCGACGCGGAACGGGTGCTCACCCAGACCCAGAAGAAGCCGGAGGGCCTTCTGCGGATCTCGGCGCCGGTCATCCTTGGCCAGGAAGCGTTCTATGAATTCCTGTCCTCATTTCTGAAGACCTATCCGCGTATCCAGGCCGACCTGTTCATCACCAACCTGTTCCTGGATCTGATAGCCGAAAATGTCGACGTCGCCATCCGCTTTGGCGAACTGCGAGATTCGAGCTTGGTCGCCCAGCGTATCGGAAAGAGCGTGCGCTATGTCGTCGCCGCGCCGGAATATCTGCGCGATCGGGTTCCGCCATCGCGGCCCGAGGACCTGCGCCCACATCAATGCGTCCTCCTGCAGGCGCGCAACAACGAGGTGGAATGGCATCTGGTCAGCGGCAAGAAATCCATCAAGGTCCACGTCACCGGGCCTGTGGCGGCGAGAGATTTCCAGGCGGTGAGCGCCTTCACCTATCGGGGCCACGGCATCGGCCTGCTGCCCTCGACCTATTGCGACGCTCAGATCGCCAGTGGTGAACTCGTCAGGCTTCTGCCTGATTGGTCGTCGCCGGAAATCTTCGTGCATGCGGTCTATCCGACGCGCCGATTTCTGCCGGCGAAGCTTCAGGCATTCCTGGAGGAGCTGAAGGCCTGGAAGAGTCCCTTGTGGATTCCCCTGCGATGACCATGCGGCCGACCGCGATCGTGTGGTCAGGCCCCAAGGTTTCTAACTTAGCCCGACAGCTCGGCAATCAGTTCAGCCATCAGTTTTCCGGTTGAGAGCGAACGCGCGAGAGGCGCCCCCTGACCGGCCCATTGAGCACCATAGCCAAACACGCCGACCAGCTTTGCCGCGGCGTTCAGTGATTTTCCCGCGTCGTATGCGATCGGGTATTCGGGGATATCGCTCGGCGTTGCACTGGCACCGATCGCCGTGAAGCGGTTTGCGAGACAGCGCGCTGGACGCCCGGAAATTGCACGCGTCATGACCGTATGATTGGCGGCTTCACTTTGCAACGCGGCGCGATACCCTCGATCGGCGGCGGATTCGTCCGTCAGCACGAACGCCGTGCCGAGCTGTGCAGCGCCAGCTCCCAACCGGAGCACGGCCGCGATACCGGCGCCGTCCATGATCCCACCAGCAGCAATTATCGGGACAGCCAGCTCACGCACGAGCAGCCGCGTGAGGGCTATCGTTCCGAGTTGGATGTCTTCACCATCTGGATCGAAGATACCGCGATGGCCGCCTGCTTCGTAGCCCTGAGCAACTACGGCATGTACGCCGGCAGACACCAGGAGCCGCGCTTCACGAAGGCTCGTCGCGGAGCCCAGCAGGACGATGCCCGCCCCCCGCATCGCCCGGATCCAGTCGGGGGATGGCACGCCGAAATGGAAACTCACGACCTGCGGCTTGGTCGCGAGCAAGGTTGAAAGCATCTCCTCATCCTTGAGGAAGCTCTTGTAAATTTCGCGGATGGTTGTGGGGGGCTCCGCACCGATCTGATTGAATGCGGGACGCAGACGCCCGAGCCATGCAGCCTCGCGCGCCGCATCCGCTCTCGCCGGTTCATGGCAGAACAGATTGACGTTGAACGGTCGGTCGGATCGCTCGCGCACGGCGGCGATCATTTCGCCGGCACTCGCCGCGCTCACTGCGCCAACACCGATCGAACCCAATCCTCCTGCATTCGAAACCGCCGCCGCCATGGCCGGCGTCGACGTCCCGGCCATGGGGGCCTGTATGATCGGCCACTCGATATTGAGGAGTTTGTCAAGCATTTGTGATTAGAACCTCCCGGCCGATCAACTGCGGTTCAATCAAAGCTTGTCGATCGAGACAAGCTCTCCCACGCTGCGATTTCAGCCTTCATCGCCTCGATTTTTTCCTCGACAAGCTTGAGAGCATCGCCGCCGAGATAAAGCCTTGCAGGTGGGTTCTCTGCCTCGACCAGTTTCAGCAGAGCGTGCGCAGCCTTTGCAGGATCGCCAGGCTGGTTCCCGCTCTTGGCCTGCCGCGCCGCGCGGATCGGATCCATCCCCGCATCATACTCGGCGATTTTGCGCGAAGCCCGCACCATCGAACGCCCGGCCCAGTCCGTTCGGAATTGGCCCGGAGCCAGCGCTGTAACGCGGATGCCGAGATGTTTGACCTCCTTGCCGAGCGCCTCCGAGATACCTTCCAGCGCGAACTTGCTGCCGCAGTAGTACGTGATCCCCGGCATAGTTATGAAACCAGCCATCGAAGTGACGTTGATGATATGGCCGGTTCGCCTTTCGCGCATCTTTGGGAGCACGGCCTTCATCATCGCCACGGCACCGAACACGTTGGCGTCGAATTGACGGTGCAGGTCGGCGAGCGACGATTCCTCAAGCACGCCTTCATGGCCGAAGCCGGCGTTGTTGACGAGGACATCGATAGGACCGACCTCGCGGACTGACTTTGCGATCGCCTTGGGAATTGCAGGGAAGTCGGTGACGTCAAGCAGGATCGCGCGAGCGCGTCCTGGTGCGAGACCGATGAACGCCGATGCCGCCTCGTCGCTGCGTACCGTGCCGATGACGTTATGCCCTGCCTCTAAGGCGCACTCGGCAAACGCCTTCCCCAGGCCGGAACTGACGCCAGTGATCAGAAAAGTTTTGACTTTTGTCATGCTTCGTTCCTTTGCGTGCGCGAACGCCGGGCCGAGACAACCCGGAGGCCGCGTGTGTCGGCTCAAGTGATTTTTTTTCGCCGGCTTTGGGTGTTCGGCGCAGCGGGGGGCCGTAGTCTAAAAGATCAGTTCATGCGAAGCGCCAGGTTAAGCGCTTCCTGCAGCGCTGCCTCGCTGAACGGCTTGAACAGGCATTCCACCGCACCCTGTTCGATGAGATGTCGTCGAATGGTGGCGTCTCGTCGAGCTGTTATGAAGACGGTGGGGATTGATTGCCCGCGACGCGCCAGTTCCTGCTGCAATTCAAGTCCCGTCATGCCAGGCATGGCGACGTCGAGGATCAGCCCGCTGGTCCTGCCCACGGAATCGGATGCCAGAAACTCTTCCGCCGATGAGAACGCCTCAACGCGAAAGCCCAGCGCCTTGACCAGGTCCGGGAGAGACTCTCGAATGGAATCATCGTCATCGACAACTGAGACGAGCGGAGACGCGCTGGTCATGAAAACCTCCTGCATTATGGGCACTTCCGTCGGGCGCTCGTGAAACACTGATCTCAGGCAAAGGTGCTTCATCACCGGAGTACACGGGTATGGCGAAGGAGAACGTCGCCCCCGGGCCGTCATTGGATAGCGCCCATAAACGGCCGTTATGACACTCGATGATGGACCTGCTGACAGACAGCCCGATTCCCATGCCGTCGTTTTTTGTGGTGTAGAACGGCTCGAACAGCCGCTCCAGGCAATTGGGGCCGAAACCGGTGCCGGCGTCCTGCACCGAAAGGCGCACGCAGTTGTCGTTGTCGAGTTCGGTCCTGATCTGCAGCCGTCTCTGCCGATCCGTTACGGCGCTCATCGCATCGGCGGCATTTCGCACGAGGTTCATGACCACCTGTTGCAGTTGGATACGATCTCCAGCAACGAACGGAAGCCCGCAGGCCAGCTCGGTGCAAAGTACAACACCGTCGCGCTGAAGTTCGCCCGAAGCCAAAGCGATGACCTCGCGCACAGCTTCGTTCAGATCCAGCCGTTCGATCATAGCCGTCCGCTTGCTGAAGAGCGCTCGCAAACGCCCGACCACGTCGGCTGCGCGATTGCCGTCGCGAATAGTACGTCGCGCGGTTTCCGTTGCTATTTCGATGTTCGGCGGGTCTGCGGCCAACATGCGAAGGCAGGTGCTCGCGTTCGTGATGATGCCCGACAACGGCTGATTAACTTCATGCGCGATTGAAGCAGTCAGGACACTAAGGCTCATGATCCGAGTGACTTTTGCAAGTTCGGAACGTACCTTCTCGAGTGCATCTTCCGAAAGGCGGTGTCGCGTGATGTCGAGCACTGCCCCGATGTACTCCGTCTGGACACCACGGTCTTCAATCCTGTGCGCAACCACATGCAAGTGCTTGACTGACTGGTCAGGCAGCACGATCCGAAGTTGGTATTCGAAGTGGCCATCGCCACGTTCGGCCGCTTCCAGCATGTCGGCCATCAATGGGATGTCTTCGGGATGGACTCGACTGGCGATCAGATCGAGCGTCACGACACTGTCAGGCTCGAACTCGAAAATGCGGTAGAGCGGTTCCGACCAAACAATCTCCCCCTTCGCGACGTGCCATGAAAAATTACCCATTCGGGCAAGATGCTGGCCTTCAGCCAGGAACGCTTCACTGCGTCGCAATTTCTCCAAAGCCTGCTTTCGAAATTCGATACCGATGTAAACCCCGTACCATTTGATGACGTTTCCGGTTTCGTCCCGCGACGGGTCAACGCGGAACAGGAACCATCTGTATTGGCGATCGAAACGGCGCATCCGCACTTCACATTCGCCACTGCTTCCCGAGGCGATCGTGGCTTGCCATGCAACCTCGAGCTTAGTGGCATCGTCCGGATGCACCGCGCCCGTCCAGCCCTGATTTCTGGCTTCTTCGGCTGAAAAGCCGACATAGTTGAGATAATACTGGCTAAGGAACTCCGCTTTGCCATCCGGATCTGCTGACCATGCCAGCACTGGGATCGTGTCGATCATGAGCTTGAGATCGCGCTCACTCTCGGTGATGGCTTGCTCGGCAAGTTTGCGGTTATCGATATCGATGTTGACGCCATACCATTTCACAAGGTCCCCTGACTTATCGCGAAGGGGACTGACGCGAACCAGAAACCACCGATATTCTCCATCGAAGCGGCGTAGACGCGCCTCCATTTCACCCGGCTCGCCAGACGCCAAAATCGATTGCCAGCGTTCAACCAGCCGGGGCAGATCATCCGGTTTGACCAGCGCCCGCCACTCCCAGCTACAGATTTTGCCTGGCCGGACGCCTGTGAAATCGGACCAGGCTCCATTGACATAGTCGATGCTGCCGTCAGGCAGTGCAGTCCACACCATAGCCGGTAGGGCATCCAGAACGCGGCCCAGATTGTTCTCCATCGCTAGCCTTTCCGCATGCGCCCGCGCGGCCACAACCCTGCACCAGGCGGAATGCGGATTCTATTATGCCTAGGTGTCGGTCGCGACGAAGGCCACCGACTCTTGTACTCAAGACCACCTAAGGTATCGCCGACACCATCGCACAATGGATTTGCCGTGACTTGGCGCAGTATGACGAATTGCCCTCGCGGCAGTCAGCAACAAATGATGAAGGTCAAAACTAGTGAGAAATATTCTTTTGGCGTGTACAATAGCACTGGCGACACCAAGCGGTTCTGCTCTGGCCGGCGCTCTCGATGAGCCTGACAATATGGCACCGTTCTTCACCGATGCCACTATGACGAAGATGAAGTCGCATGCGGAGATGAAGGCGGCGTGGGACGCCATGGCGCCGGCGACGCAAAAAGCCATGATGCTGGAGTGTCAGGATGCCGCCATGAGCAAGCCTCACGCGGAATTCTGCGCTGACCTGATGCCCCTCGGCGGCGCCAACAAGTGAGTTTTAGGCCCGCTGCCTGACGATTGCAAAAGCCTGTTCGCTCAGCGGACGGCGGCTGGTGGTGGCCGTCCCGTTGCCGCCATAGGCACATGGCCAAAGTGGATCGGTGAAGCAAACGAGCTTGCCGAGAGCTTTGAAAGGCCAGCCGTGGAGACGTGTTCCGAGTCAGGGACGGCCAACGCCGCCGCCCAAGCCCGTTTGGAATCGCGTGCTTCTGTTTCACGCACTATCGGCGGACGGCTCCCCGGGACTTATTGTCCAAGCTGTCCCGCGTAGAAGCCGAGACGATCTTCCACGTCGCCGACCTTCTGAAAACCCTGCGCTAAGAGAGCCTTGATCTTCGCCTGCGCGGCGGGCCGCATGATTGAGGTCATGCAAGCTTCCCATCCCGCGCTGAGTTCGACATCAGACGGCAGATCGGCAGCGTTCACAAGACGCTTGGTATTAGAGATCGCCCACTTGTCGAACGAGGCGATGCGACCCGCGAGTGCATCGACAAAACCGTTGAGCTCGGCGTCCGGCAACGCCCGGTTCACATAGCCATAGAACTCCGCAAGGTCGCCTCTGATGTCGTCGGAGCCCAACAGCACCTCAAGCGCGCGACCCCTCCCGATGAGCCGCGGTAGCCGAGCCATGGGTCCGCCTCCAGCCACCAAGCCCACGCCCACTTCCCACTGCGATAGAATGGCCTTTTCCCGGCTCGCGAAACTCATGTCGCAGGCAAGTGCGATCTCACTCCCGTTTCCGGTCGCCCGCCCGCGGATCAAGGCGATAGACACGAAGGGGGCTCTGGTCAGGCGCGCCAGAATATCCGGCCACGCCTCCAGGCCGGTAGGGCCTTGCGGTATGCCGGTGAGATCCTCGAGCTTGCCGAGAAAATCGGAGTGATTCAGGAAGAAGCCGTCGACAGCGCTTTCAAAGACCACGACCTTGACTTGCTCGTCTGCCTCGAGCGCCGCCATGATTTCGCGGAGCGCCAGAACAATTTCCGCACCCATGAGATTGAGCGGCGGGTTATCAAATATCACACGGCAATATGCAGGAGACTTTCGCGTCATCCTTACCTGGGAGATTTTTGCAGTTGAATCCACGAGGGCCTCCTGTGTGTGGATACGATCGGAGTATTGAGGGTATCGCGCGACCACCCCAATGCTGCCATTGGACCATGGTATCGCCTGAACCTTGGTCTTGATTGGCGCGGTGCCGATCATGCTGAAAACAGCCGTTCCGGCTTGGCTTAGCCGACGCCAGCCATGATTACTTGGAAGCTGCAGAACATGGCCCCAGGTTCGGCTGCGAGCGCTGGTCAGGCTCGGCCGGGACGCCGCGTTGTGACCTCCTGGACGATGCACCCATTGCCGTCGGGATCACTGAAGGCGAAGGAAGGCCCGTAAGCTCGTGCGTTTGGGGGCCGGACCCGGGGTCCGCGCCTCCGCAGGGACGGAGCGCCATGCCACATGTCGCTCGCTCGAATGCCACGGCGGATGAGATCGGCATGGGCCGCGACAAATGTCGGAGACGACGAGCGTCGCGAACGCCGAGCCAGGGGCGGCCGGCGTCACTCCTGTGCAACGTGATGCAACACCCAGAGCCTGGGGTGTGAACTGGACAATCCGAATGTCCCGTTGTCGGCTCGACATCCTCATCAATTCTCCAGCCAAGGCTTTTGTAGAACTGCTTAGACCGCTCGACATTGGCCCCAGGGATGATGTCGACCTCAAGGCGCGTATCGACCATGTATGTCTCCTCTGACGCTTCTTGCAGCGTCGCTGCAGCGCCTGAAAAGTGGATGTCTCTTGGTGCTTGCGCCTGTTTCAAAAGCCAGAAATAGGCAGTCCTTGGTTCTGATGCGCCATTGCACCTATTATCTCCGATACCTATTGGTTTTGGCCCGGGTTCATCGCTCGACCGCGTTTTCAGAAACGGCATGTGTTGAGGAAGCAGCCCACAAGAGAGATCGTTGACAGATCGTGCCAACGACCTGCGCCTCGAGGCGGCGAAATCGACTCAATCTGCTTCACGTGCCGTCGCCCGGCGATCGACTAAGACCCCGAGAACCAGTTGTAGCCTTGGTCCTCCCAGTAGCCACCTGGATTGGTGTTGGTGACGGAAATGGTTCTGATGTTCTTGGCGCTTTTGAAGCCGAGTTTGGTCGGTATCCGCAACCGCACCGGAGCGCCCCATTCCGGAGCAAGCGGCTTGTCCAGGAAATCGAGCGTCAGGATGGTTTGCGGATGCAGCGCGCTCGGCATGTCGATGCTTGTCGAATAGCCGTCGAAGCATTTGAAGGCGACATAGCCGGCCCTGAGGTCCGCGCCGATACGTCTTAGAAAGGCATGAAGCGGCACGCCGCTCCACTGACCGATCTGGCTCCAGCCCTCGATGCAGATATGCCGCGTCACCTGCGGCTCCTGCGGCAGCGCGCGCAGCTTGTCGATCGTCCAGGGCGCCTTATCGTCGATGAGACCGAACACTTCGAGCTGCCAATCCGGGGGCGTTTCCCGGACTTGCCATTCCTCGTAGAACGCGTTGAAGCGGAACGGCTTGGTCACCGCGCTCACCGGATAGGTGTGGGCAAGATGCGTGCGGGAGAACAGGCCCGCCTGCACCCGGTCGTTGAAACGCATCATCGCCCAAAGGGCCGCGTCCACTCCCGAATGGGTCGACAGGTCGCAACCAGTGAGCAGCGCCAGACCGCCAAGCGAGAGACCTCGTGTAACCAGGCCGCGGCGGCTGATCCGGATCAACTCGGGCCGGATCTCTTCCATCGTGACAGCAGGCTTCCGGCGCGGCTCGCGGGTACGGCTCATGGCGCGCGCTCCTCAGGCTCGGCCGGGGTGTCCACAACCATGGCGACAAGGGTGCTGGGGAAGATCACCACCAGGGTAAGATGGACGATGAGGAACAGCACGATGCCGATCATGGCGGCTAGGTGCATGCCGCGGGCGACGGGATAGCCTCCAAACAGATCGGTGAGCCAGCCGAGCTGTACCGGCTTCCAGATCGCGAAGCCGGTCACGACCTGGCAACAGATCAGTACGATGACACCGGCGTAGAGCAACCGTTGCACTGCATTGTAGTGACCCAGGCTGTGGCCAAGTCGGCCGGTCAAAGCAGCGACCATCGTTCCGATCACCGCACGCGGGCTGGGCGGGAAGAGGTCACGACGGAAGTGGCCGCTGGCGAAGCCATAAACCAGATAGGCAATCCCGTCGGCGAACAGCACCCACATGATGCTGATATGCCAGGCGATGCCGCCGGCCAGCCATCCGCCCAGGATCATCCACCGCGGAAAGGTGAACGGCAGGCTTGGCGACGCGTTGTAGATCGCCCAGCCGCTGAGCACCATACAGATGACCGCCGATGCCCCGATCCAGTGCATGATCCGGATCTGAAGCGGATGCGCGGGGCGCCTGGGCGTCTTTGTCATCGACACACGAGCCTCGTGATACTGAGTGGCCACGTGATCAATGGCCAGATTGGGCTAACCGCCGTTGCTTCGTCATGCCCTCTGAGCCCCACCGGACCTAGACGAGCGTCGGGTCGAGCGACGCGTCGTAGATCGTCCGCTCGGGCGGCGTCACCAGGGACTCTGGCAACATCGCCATGACCCTGTGCACCTCGGGAAGTGACTCCTGTCGTTCAAGAGCGGCACCGTCTTCATAAACTGCCGTCGCGATGAACCGATTGGGGTCGCGCAGGACCCGTGCGATGTCGAAGTTGATCACCCCTTGGGTGGCTCGTGCCGGAGTGATGATCTCGGCCAGCGCAGCCACCAGCTGGTCGCTCTTGTCGGGTTTTGAATGAATCTTGAAACGAAGAATGACCATGGTGTCTCCAATGGTTTGAGCGATGAAAGGTTAGGAAATCGCTGGTTAGAACGGCGGTGTGAGACCATGGCTGCCGACCGCCACCAGGCCGGCGGTGGTCTTCCCATCGGCCTGGTCGGCGTTCACGAAGACGGCTGCGCCAGGCGTGACGATGGACGCGTCGCCCGGCACGAAGGCCACGATCGGGGCCGTCGGGGGAATGAGGATGTTCTGCTCGCCGCCATTGTAGGTCACCGTCAACAGCTTCACGTTGCCGTTAGCCGTCGTGGTCGCGACGCTGCCGTTGGTCGTTGAGCTGTTGACTTGCGGAGCGCTCTCAGGCGTTGCGATGGTCTTGACGTTGGCGTTGGTCATGCTGCTGGCGGTGCGGGCGCCGCCGGCCAATGTCGTGTCGGGAAGGACGTCGTAGTCGGCATGTCCTTCGCTGGCGCCCTTCAACGCAGGCGGAAAAACGATGACTGACAGCGCAATCAGCTTGTTGCCGACACTCTTGCTGGCCACACCGACATAACCGCCGGTCTCCACGTGACTGAGATCTGAGGGGACGACCGAGACAAAAGCCGTTTTGGCCTGGAGCGACGCGGAGACGTCACCGCTCGCCGTGTGCACGGTCAGCGCGCTGGGCGATACCGAGACGACAGTGCCGCGAATGCGCAGCGCTGCCGCCCCCGCCGCCGTGGCGAGTGCAAGGCTAGCCGTGGCCGCGAGAGCCAGTCCGAGGAACCGGTTCATGATGTGATGTGGCTTCATAGTGGTGATGCATCCTCGTCCATGTGGGCAAACCCGCCTGCCGAGGCATCGCACCAGAATCATCTCTGACGATCTATTGCACCATGGTGTCGGAGATACTTTTCCTCGCGTAGCTCGGCGGGACGATGCCGCGCGCCGTGAGGTGATGTCTCTTCAAGGTGTGATGCCTCCCATGTCGTGGCCTGCGTGGCCGCCCATATCCATGCCGGGCATGTTGTCCATCTTCATCTGGGCGATGGCGCGCTGACTCACAAGAAGCGTCGTAAGACCTGCCGCAGAAACCGCGTCGATGCATCTGTCGTCTCCTACGTTACATACTGGGGCGCGTCTTCACGCAGTCAGAAAGCTTGCCGGTGTCTAGCGCTGTCACCGACGAGCCTCTGACGTTTGAGCGGCCTAGCTGAACCAGCTTCGTGGCCACTGGAAAGCTGTTCGATAATCGGGCAATGGGGGCGAGCATCGCCCTGGCAATTTTGCGCCAGATGACGCAGCGTTTTTGACATGTCGCAGAGTTCTCGCATTTTCCGCTCGAGTTCCGCGACATGTTCCATGGCGATCCGCTTGACATCGGCGCTCGCCGGCGAGCGATCACTCCACAGCGCAAGCAAATCGGTCATCTGATCGACCGAAAAGCCGAGATCGCGCGCCCTGCGGACGAAGCGCAGCGTGTGGACATCATCGTCCGAGTAAAACGCGGTAGCCGGCGCCGGTCCTGGCAACGTTCGAGATAAGCCCGATCGACTCGTAGTAGCGGATCATCTTGGCCGAGACGCCTGACTCCGCGGCAGCTTCACCCATGTTCATGATTGCATTCCTGGTTGGGGTGAAACGGATCGGGCATCAAATCGATCATACGACCTGCGTCGCGAAATGGCTGGCTTGTACCCTTTCGTCAATCGGTGCCCGGAAGCGCCTGAGGCGCAAAGCATTGGTGAGAACGAAGACGCTGGACAGCGCCATTGCCCCTGCTGCCAACATCGGCGACAGGAGCATGCCATCAAGAGCACGCCAGCGGCGACAGGTATGAGCGCGATGTTGTAAGCAAACGCCCAGAACAGGTTCTGACCAATATTGCGGAGCGTCGCCTTGGTCTTCGATCGTAAGGCTCGCGCCTAGGTTCTATTGCTGGCATCAGGTTGTGGATCATTTCTGCTCCTGTTTCCGTGCTGCCTCGACGGCATCGTTGGAACGGTCGCTTTCGATCTCATGAGGTTCCTCGGGGTTTCGCCTTCGAAGTTTCTCGATTAGCGGCCCGATTTTTTCTCGATAGATTTCGGGCGTGACGGCCCCGACCTGTCTGAAGGCGATCCGGCCTTCGGCCTCGTCGGCGGATGATGTGCACAGTTCCGGCGAGGATCTTTCTCCGGTGGCCGCGAGGCGATCGATTCCAAGCGGCGGGCGAGCCGCCGCTTGGAAGTCGGATGTCGACCGTGCTGGGCGACCTTGTTGTCAGCGCCCCCATATCCCCCGTCCATAACCGGGTGCGGGTTTATCGAAGCCCGAATTTCCCCCTGCGGTCGGTGCGCTGTCGACAGTGCTGATACTCGCTGTGCCGCTCAGCCCGACCGGGTAGGAGTGGTCGGACGCGGCAGAAGGCTTGACCGTCGAATAGTCGTGACCGGAGCCATAGTTGTGGTCGGTGCCATAATGGTCGCTGCCGGCAAAAGCCATGCCGGAGACAAACAAGAACGCGGCAGTGGTAAGAACGATCTTCTGCATTTCAATTTTCCATCTTTGAGGGTTAGCATTAGGCCTCAACGCCGTGCTCCGCACCGCGTTGATGAAGCCGTCTTTCATGCTCTTTAGGCGAAACCGACCAACCGGTATCCTTCTGGATTTGCGGCGGCAGGTTGTTCAGCGCACGGTCGTCTTGGTGTGTTCGTGCGCTGTTCTGAGGGCTGCTTCATAGCAGCCGATATCCTCGAGAACGTTGGCCCTCCGTCGCTTCGCTGGCGAAGGACGGAAGATTGCTCGCATCAAGGCGAGTTCTTTGAGAACTGGTGAACATCCCATCCTCTGGGTCTGGCCTTCCGCACGGAACATGGGGGCGGATGACGTCCAGAAGGGCGCCGAGACGCAAAGCGCATCGGCCGGACAAGGGACAGAATCAGCCGCGACGTGCAGCCAGACCTGCCCTAAGCGAGGATGTAAGGTTTGGGGGGAAAGGGTTCGGGTGAAACACTGAAGCCGCTGATGTGCTCAGCAAAATACATAGGGGAAATGTTACATGGCAGCCGCACAGTAGGTCCGACCGTGGCAATCATGCCCTGCACGCAGGTTCCCATGGACGAACATGCAGATGTCATCATCATCGCCATGTCTCCGCAGCCGCAGTCATTACGACCGTTTAGCGTTATTTGATGTACGGAGGTTACAGTGACCGGCTTAGGCATTTGGCCCGCCTGCGCTGAAAGCACAGGCATTCCTGCCCCCAGAACGAGGAGCAGCAGACCAATAACAAGGCGACGAGCGTAGTTCATCGTTCTCTCAGAATAGGTGATTTGAATCCGCATGCAATCTCCCTCCGAAGTGACCGAACGCCACACCAAGGAACGACACGAGCAGAATCGGTTGCGGGTTCAACGCAGGGGGTGTTCGCAACCGGGCGAGCTTCCGTGAAGATCCTGCCCGGCGCGGCCGAGGAGGGATCGCATCGGGACGTGGATGAGCTGGCAAATCTAGTTCGCGCGCTCGAATGAGCTCTTCACAATGAGCCCGGTCGGCACCAATTTGAGCCTCAAATATGGGACCTGCTACCGCCCATGTCGGGTCCACAGATGGGCATCCCGGCAAGCGTGATAGCCTCAACGAAAGAAGACGTATTTTATGAGGGCCGCAATGATCAGCAGCACGACGACGACCAAGAGCAAGCCTGCAGCGCCCATGCCCCACATCATCCCGCTTCGCATCGTCTCGTTCATCATTGCGGCCTTCCATCATTCAGCAGCGAGGTCAAACGTTGCAGGTTCCCTGAGCGCAACCTCTTCGGTCGTCGTCGATGTAATGCCCTTCGGCAATCGCCATCCCTTGACCAACCCGTAGATCGCGGGGATCACCACCAGGGTCAGGATCGTAGATGAGGTCATACCACCGATCATCGGTACGGCGATGCGCTGCATCACTTCCGAGCCGGCGCCAGTGCTCCAGAGGATCGGGATCAGACCAGCCATGATGGCAACGACAGTCATCATCTTCGGCCGGACACGCTCCACTGCGCCAAGCATGATCGCCTCATAGAGATCTGCCCGACTGAACGACCGATTGTGTGAGGCCCGCTCTGCCTTCACTTCGGCCATGGCCTGCTCCAGATAGATTAGCATGACGACACCAGTCTCTGCGGCGACGCCGGCGAGCGCGATGAAGCCGACGGCGACCGCGATCGACATGTTGAAGCCGAGCCACCACATCAGCCAGACGCCGCCGACCAGCGCGAACGGCAGCGACAACATGACGATCAGCGTCTCGGTGAGCGCCCGGAAGTTGAGATAGAGCAGCAGGAAGATGATCAGCAGCGTGACGGGCACGACGATCTTCATCCGCGCCTCGGCCCGCTGCAGGGATTCATACTGACCGCTCCAGCCGACCGAATAGCCCGGCGGCAGCTTCACCGAGGCTGTGACTGCTTTCTGGGCGTCCGCGACATAGCCGCCGAGGTCGCGGCCATCGATGTCGACATAGATATAGGTCGCAAGTTGGCCGTTCTCGGTGCGGATCGTGGTCGCCCCGCGCGTGAGTTCGACATTCGCGACCGCGCCGAGCGGAACGGCGCCGCCGCCAGGCAGCGGCACCTGCACGTCGGTCGCGATCGCCTGCGGGTTCGAACGCAGGTCGCGCGGATAGCGGATGTTGACGCCATAGCGTTCGCGGCCCTCGACTGTCGTCGTGATAGTCTCGCCGCCGAGTGCTGTTGCAATAACGTCTTGCACATCGCCGATGGTGAGGCCATAGCGGCCGAGCGCCTCGCGATCGGGGACGATATCGAGGTAATAGCCGCCAATGACGCGCTCGGCATACGCGCTCGACGTACCGGGCACGGTCTTGAGCACGGCTTCCACCTGGCGAGCGATCTTTTCCATCCCGGTCAGGTCGTTTCCATAGACTTTGACGCCAACCGGCGTGCGGATGCCGGTCGCGAGCATGTCGATGCGGCCACGAATCGGCATGGTCCATGCATTGGAGACGCCGGGGAATTGCAGCGCCTTGTCCATCTCGGCCTTCAAGCTGTCGATGGTTACGCCCGGCCGCCATTGCTCCTTGGGTTTCAGGTTGATGATCGTCTCGAACATTTCCGAGGGTGCCGGATCGGTCGCCGTCGCTGCGCGTCCGGCCTTGCCGTAGACCGAGTCGACTTCCGGGAAGGATTTGATGATCCGGTCCTGCATCTGCAAAAGCTCCGTCGCCCTGGTCACGGAGATCCCCGGCAGTGTCGTCGGCATATAGAGCAGCGCGCCTTCATTGATGTTCGGCATGAACTCGGAACCGAGTTGGCGCGCCGGCCAGATGCTGACGGCAAGCGCGGCAAGCGCGAGGACGATGGTGAAGGTCTTGGCCTTCAGCACGCCCCGAATGACGGGGCGATAGATAAAGATCAGGAACCTGTTGATCGGGTTCTTGTGCTCCGGAATGATCCGGCCGCGCACAAAGATCACCATTAAGGCCGGCACCAGCGTGATCGACAGGATCGCCGCGGCCGCCATCGAGAAGGTCTTGGTGAAGGCCAGCGGACCGAAGAGCCGTCCTTCCTGCGATTCCAGCGTAAAGATCGGCAGGAACGAGACGGTGATGATCAAGAGGCTGAAGAACAGCGCCGGGCCGACCTCGCTTGCCGCGTCGATCAGGATCTGCACGCGCGGCTTATCGGGCGGCGCGCGCTCAAGGTGCTTATGGGCGTTTTCGATCATGACGATGGCGGCGTCGATCATGGCACCAACTGCGATGGCGATGCCGCCGAGACTCATGATGTTGGCGCCGAGCCCGATCAGCTTCATCCCGATGAAGGCAATGAGGATGCCGACTGGCAGCATCAGGATGGCGACGAGCGCGCTTCTCAGATGCAGCAGAAAGATCACGCAGACGAGCGCCACGATGATGCTTTCCTCGGTCAGCGTGTGTTTCAGCGTGTCGATCGCCGCTTCGATCAGATGCGAGCGGTCATAGACCGGCACGATCTCGGTGCCCTTCGGCAGGCTGCCGGCGATATCGGCCAAGCGCTGCTTAACGTTGTCGATCACGTCCAAGGCATTGGCGCCGAAGCGCTGCAACACGATGCCGCTCGCCACCTCGCCCTCGCCGTTAAGCTCCGTGACGCCGCGCCGCTCGTCCGGCCCGATCTCGACGCGGGCCACGTCCTCGATGCGCAGCGGCACGCCTTGAGCGGTCTTCAGGACGATGTTGTCGATATCGGCCAGCGATTTGATGTAGCCTCGACCACGCACGACATATTCGAATTCGGAGAGTTCGACCGTGCGTCCACCGATATCCTGGTTGCTGTTGCGCACGGCATCGCGCACCGCCGCTAGCGAAATGCCCTGGGCGCGCAGCCGCTGCGGGTCAACGACAATGTTGTATTGCTTGACGAAGCCGCCAACGCTCGCGACTTCGGCCACGCCCTCCGCCTTCGAGGCGGCGAAGCGGATATTCCAGTCCTGCAACGAGCGCAGCTCGGCAAGCGTCATGTCCTTGGCGACGACGGCGTACTGATAGACCCAGCCGACGCCGGTTGCATCCGGCCCAAGGCCCGGCGTGACGCCGGCCGGCATGCGCTTTGCGGCGGTGTTGAGATATTCGAGCACGCGGCTCCTCGCCCAATACGGATCGGTGCCGTCCTCGAAGATCACATAGACGAAGGAGACACCGAAGAAGGAGAAGCCGCGCACCACCTTCGATTTCGGGACCGTCAGCATCGCCGTCGTCAAGGGATAGGTGACCTGGTCCTCGATCACCTGCGGCGCCTGGCCCGGATATTCGGTATAGACGAGGACCTGGATATCGGAGAGGTCGGGAAGCGCGTCGAGCGGCAATGTCTTGACGGCGTAGACGCCGGCGGCGACGGCGAAGACCGTGCCGACCAGGATCAGAACAAGATTGCGGGCGGACCACGCGATGAGACGGGCGATCATGGTGTGCCCTCCGTTGTTGCCATGCCGGTCAGGGCGGCCTCTAGGTTGCTCTCGGCATCGATGAGGAAATTTGCTGCGACCACGACGCGATCTCCGGACGCGATTCCCTTCCGGATCTCGGTGAAGCCGCCGCCCTGGGCGCCGATCGTGACCTCACGCGGCTCGAAACGGCCTTCGCCCCTGTCGAGGATCACCACCTGGCGGGTGCCGGTGTCGATCACGGCGCTGTCTGGAACCGCGACGACCGGACGGCTGCCGCTCGCGGCGATCTCCACGTCGGTGTACATGTCGGGCCGCAGGCTCCCGTCTGGATTGGGGAGTTCGATGCGCACTTTCGTGCTACGCGTCTGGCTGTCCACTTGCGGATAGATTTGCGCCACGCGACCCTGGAAGGTCTGCCCCGGTAAGCTGCGGACGCTAATCGTCGCGGACTGGCCGACACGCACATTGGCCAGATCATATTCTGGCACGTCGGCGAGCACCCATACGGTCGACAGATCGGCGATGCGGAAGAGGACGTCGCCGGCGGACATCTTCATGCCTTCGGTCGCATTGCGTTCCAGCACCACGCCGTCGCGCGGCGACGACCAACCAAACGCCAGTGGAACCTGGCGCGTCCGCTGGATCTCGGCGATCACCTCCGCGGGCACGTTGACGTTCTGAAGACGGCGGCGGAAACCTTCCGAGCCGGGGTTGATCACGAGCTGGGCGGCCGCCGCGGCGAGCTCCGGCGAATAGAGCTGCAGCAGAGGCTGGCCTTTGCGCACCCGGTCTCCGGTGGTGACGTTCTCCACCTTGGCGATGAACGAATCGCTCGGAACCGACACGACCGAGACGCGACGCTCGTCGAGTTGCACCGTTCCCGGCACGCGCACTTGCCGGACGATCACGCGATCGGAAACAGCCTCCGACCGGACGCCGGTCCGCTGCAGTTTGCCTGGCGCGACTTTGACGGTCGAACCGTCGTCGTCCTCGCCGGCATAGACGGGGAGGTAATCCATCCCCATCGAATCCTTCTTCGGCGCCGGCGAGGTGTCCGGAAGGCCCATCGGATTGCGGTAGTACATGATCTTCTTGGGTTCGCCGTTCACGGGGGCAGCGGCAGCTGTCGCAACGGTGGCTGGCGGCTTGCCCTCGAAGCTCAGGTCCTCCCCCGCCCGAACCGGCAGGAAATCCCGCCCATCGGCTGTCTTCTTCGGAGTTGCCGAATAGGCCGGGGGGCCGTCCGGGTCTCGGTAGTAGATCACGGGTCCGGTGGGCCCAGGGCTGGCGCTCGCCGGGGCCGTCGCAGTGCCTTCGAGCCAGGCGACAGTTTGCAACCATGAAGTGGCGGGCAGCGCGAGATTGCGATGCCCCGCCCAATAGCCTCCAGCCCCCGCCGCCAAAATGGCGGCGAGGGTGAGGCCAGTACGGCCTGCGCGTTTCATGGCGTGGCCTTGAATTCGAGCTTGTTTTCGAGAGAGCCGGTTTCGCCCTGCACCTTGGCGCCGAGCGACAGTCGCCAACCACCTGGCGCCATCAGATTGGCCTTGAAGCGATAGATGCCGGGCTCTTTCGACGGCAACGGCTCGATTGGGGCCGTCATCATCTCCATACCGTCCGGCGCCATGTCGACGCGCTGGGCAAAGATCACCGCGTCTGGCACCACCTTGCCGGAGCGCTTGTCGATGAGGCGGACCGCGACAACAGCGGCGTCGCCTTTCTTGATCGCGTTTTGAACGAGTTGAAACTCGTAATCGTCGATCCCAGCCCAGGCCTTCGAATTGGCCCCGACCAGAGCAAGACCGATCAGCGCCGCGGCTGCGACGTGTTTCACATTGCAAAAGTTCATTGTCAGATTTCCAAAAGTTCATCATTCGACCGCGCGGAATGCACGGCAGGCTAAGTGGCCAGGCGCATGCCAAAGCCACGGGCTTTCGCTGCAAGGCCGTCAGCCATGCGGCGACAAACAGCGGCTCCGATGGAGCCGTTGATGAACTCAGGTTCGTGGAGGTCTGGGAGGTGGCGGACTGGGCAGGACATCCCGTCCAATGTCGTTGCCAGGCGCGATCACGTCAGCACCAGATAAGTGGGTCAGCGTGATTGCCGCGGTCATCGACGCACTCGGAAAGCACTTGGCGACACATAAGGTCGCGAGCGGACAGGACTTCTGGCAATCAGGTAATGGCTGTTTCTGGTCCGAAGGGCACGGCATGCCGTCCGACATCGACGCCATATCCGCGATTGTCGTCGCCGGATCGACAACCATCATCATCGCAGCGGATGGCGTCACCATCGGCGCGGTCAGAAGGCTCAAGACGGCCAGAATCGAAAGCAGGCGGGGGAATACGGTCCAGAATTTCACACCGGCTACATGGCATTTGGTGCAGTGCAAGAAAAGCCCCTAAGCGCTCACATTTCCGTCAGGCGATGCGGCCAATCGCGCAAGACCTGCGCTGCTGTCTCCGGCAACAATCGAGCATCCTGATTCAGAGGGCCCGGCCTTACACCCACCCTTCCAACGCAGAAGCCGCATGGCGTTGGCCGTCACCAGCACAGTCGGCCCGGTATCGGCCAGGATGGCGCTCGGCAGGCCGGTGATGCCTGCTATGGTCGTCACCAGGAACACCGCTTTCAGCCCTAGCGTCATCGTGATGTTCTGCTTGATATTAGCCATGGTCGCTTGAGACAGCTTTATCATCGCAGCGACGTCTCCGACCCAGCCATGCAGGACCGCGGCGTCGGCGATTTCCAGGGCAACATCGGTGCCGCCGCTCATGGCAATGCCGATGTCAGCGGCGGCGTGCGCCGGCGCGCCGTTGATGCTGTCGCCCACCTTGGCGACCGTCAGCCCCTGCCCTTTCAACTCGCCGACAATGCGCTGCGATGAAGATGCAGCCGGCGTATCCATGGCCGATATATTCATGCAACTACAATGCTTGTCGAGAACTGATGGGAGATCGTCGGATCGCGCCTGAGGGTGGTACCGCCTGTTGCGCAACCACCCGCTTGCCGACCTCGTTCCTGCACGGCGAAGTTCGCTGCCCGACCCATACCCTCCCAGATCCAGCAATCTGATCTGACGCCAAAGTCCCTGTCCCAGGCAGGCGGCTTTCGCGTCTAATCGTCTTTGCACGCATTCCGCGTGCCGGGACAAATTCGCAGATCGCAATGACGAGAACCGATGCCGCTGCGCTCCATCGGCCTCGCGTCGTACCGGTCGATCTGATCAAGAAGATGCTTTCCGAACATCCTCCCATCACCGGTATCGCCTTGGCTGGCATGCCGATGGGTTCGCCGGGAATGGGCGGAGAGAAGACCGAGACCTGGACGATTTATGCCTTCACCAAGGATGGCAAGGCGCCGACCGTCTACGCGACCGAGTGACGGCCGACATGATCTCTCATTTTTCATTCAAGGAGAACTGCAATGAAACTGACCTACTCCCTCGCCGCCTTCGCGGTCGCGATCGCTATACCGTTACCTGCTGTTGCGGCGACCATTAGCGCGGTGATGTACAAGAACCCGCAATGCAGCTGCTGCGAATCCTATGCCAGGTATCTGGAGCACAACGGTTTCAAGGTCGACATCAAGCCCGTCAACAATTTGTCCCAGATCAGCAGCGATGCGGGCGTGCCGGCTGACCTAGAAGGCTGCCACACGCTGATGGTCGACGGCTATGTGTCGACGGCCTGGTGCCGGTCGATATCGTCAAAAAGCTTTCGACGGAACGGCCCGCGATCACCGGCATCACGCTGGCCGGCATGCCGACCGGCGCTCCCGGCATGGGTGGCGAGAAGTCTGGTCCTTTCATCGTCTACGCCTTCACCAAGGACGGTAAGGCGCCGACCGTCTACGCAACGGACTGAAGGCAACCGCGATGTCTGCCGATATCGACTCTTCGCAACTGGCGTTGCATGCGGATCGGGCCATCGTTCCTCAAGATCGGCAAAGCAATCCTCTATCCGAGCGGCGAGTTGGATCGCTGGGACAAATCGATCCTTGTCGTCTGCAGACCCACACGCGAAATGCCGCGGGAAAAGGCGGCACCGCCAGAGTAGCAGAGAGGCAGTTCAGTCGTTCCGAGGTCGCTGGCTAGATAGATAAGCGTTCGGAATCCGTAGTTGATCGGGACGTCAGAGTACTGAGCAAATGCGATCATGCCCAAGCGCGCACGATCACAGGTGGTCACTCGATACATGCCCCAGTTAACGGCACCACCTCTCCAGAGGCGCATTGCAAGTCTTTGATAGATAACATGAATCATGTCGTGTTGTCTGATCCACAATAATCCCGTTCGATACGTTTGCAGCCTTCATCGGGCGCTCGCCTGATACCACGACGGCTGAGGATCTGCGGCGTTTCCAACTGCACCAGACGCAGGCTGGCATGCGGCCGCCGGGGATCAACAGCTCGGTCTCGGCGCTGCGCTTCTTCTTCACCGTGACGCTCGACCGGCCGATCTTTCCCGTCGTCTGACGATCATCCACCAGCCGCGCAAGCTGCCGCTGGTACTGAGCGTCGAGGAGGTGGCGCGGCTGCTCGAAGCCGCACCTGGGCCCAAGTACAAGGCCGCCCTCGGCACGGCCTATGGCGCCGGCTTGCGGGTCTCGGAGATCGTGGCGCTCAAGGTGGCCGACATCGATTCGACGCGCATGCTGATCCGCGTCGAACAAGGCAAGGGCCGCAAGGACCGCCACGCCATGCTGTCGCTGCAACTGCTCGGCCTTCTGCGCCTGGTAGCGTGAGGGCAAACGCCGCGGCGTGATGTTGCCGCGGGGCTGGCTGGTTCCGGGCCGCAACCCGATCACGCCGCTCTCCACGCGGCAGATGAACCGCGCCGTTCATGCCGCAGCCGAGGCCGCCGAGATCAAGAAGCGGGTGACGCCGCACACGCTGAGACATTCCTTTGCCACCCATCTGCTGGAGCAGGACGTCGACATCCGCGTCATCCAGGTCCTGATCGGACATGCCCGGCTCAATACCACCGCGCTCTATGCCCACGTGGCCACGAAGACGATCCACACCGTGATAAGCCCGCTCGACCGGATCAGGCTGCAGGCAGACGAGGAGACGAGACCGGACAGCTGACGCGGCGGCGGTGCGCCGCCCGTCCCTGGAGGTCGCCGACATCTTCCATCGCCATGGCGCCGCCTGGCGCGCAGCCCATGCCGGCCACTTGAGCCTCGGCCAGCTGAAGGTGATGTCCGCGATCGAGACCTGCCGCACCGCAGCCCTCGGCGGTCATGTCGAGGCCTGCGAGGACTGCGGCTATCGCCGCGTCGCCTTCAACAGCTGTCGCGACAGGCATTGCCCGAAGTGCCAGAGTGCGGCGGCAAGGGAGGGGCTTGCCGCGCGCCAGACCGATCTGCTGCCCATCGGCTACTTTCATGTCGTCTTCACCCTGCCGGCCGAGATCGCCGACATCGCCTATCAGAACAAGGCGGTGATCTATGACCTTCTGTTTCGCGCCGCGTCCGAGACGATGCTCACGATCGCCGCAGATCCCAGGCACCTCGGTGCCCGCATCGGCATCACCGCTGTGCTGCATAGCTGGGGCTCGGCGATGACGCATCACCCGCATGTCCATATGATCGTGCCCGGCGGCGGCATCGCTCTCGACGGTGAGCGTTGGCTGTCCTGCCGGCCCGGCTTCTTGCTGCCCGTGCGCGTGCTCTCAAGACTGTTCCGGCGGCTCTTCCTCGACAAGCTCACTGAGGCCCACGCCGCCAGCCGGCTGAAGTTCTTCGGTGATCACATCGGCCTAAGCGAGCGCGGTGCCTTCGCTCAATTCCTGGCACCGCTCAAGAAGAAGAACTGGTTCGTCTATGCCAAGCCGCCCTTCGCCGGGCCCGAGGCGGTGCTGGCCTACCTGTCGCGCTATACCCACCGCGTCGCCATCTCCAACAGCCGGCTGATAGCGCTCACCGAGGCCGGCGTCACGTTCCGCGTCAAGGATTATCGTCGCAACGGGGAGGAGCGCTACCGGACCATGACGCTCGATCCGGGCGAGTTCATCCGCCGCTTCCTGCTCCATGTCCTGCCCAAGGGCTTCCACCGCATCCGCCACTATGGGCTGCTGGCCAGCGCGCACGCCAAGCAAGACATCGCGCGCGCTCGCGAACTGCTCGCCGCACCCCAGCCCAAGGTCGAATGCGGCGGATCCAATAGCGCCGATGCTGCCGCCCCGACCGATTGGCGGCCGCCATGTCCATGCTGCGGCGGTCGCATGATCATCATCGAAACCTTCGAGCGCCGCGGCGATGCCAGAGCGCCCCCGTCCGGCAGCTCGACAAGAGGAGCCCGAGCATTATGACCGGGCCCCGCTCATCACCGCGCATCATCTCTGCCGAGGGACCTTATCGTCCCCGGATGGACGGCTTCGCGCGCCGCCGCCCAAGCGCACCGAAATCGCCCGCTTTTCAACCGCTACACCGCATCATGCGCCGCCTCGGCCGGCCGCGCGCGCCCGTCAACCTGAGCAGTCCTACCTGTCAGGCGCATCAGTGCACCCACCGCGGACCAAGCGAAACCGTCAAATCCCCATAGCGCCGAAACCGAGCCTCCATCCCGCGGGTTCTTTCCCTGGAGGCTTTCGGACGCCGGCCCTCGCGCCAAGCCAACACCTTTGTTGGCCGGCATCCGTAACCCTACACAGAAGCGGCCAACACCGAGCCGATATCTTGATGTCACTTTTGGGCCCTTAGAGGACCGGCAGCTTCAGGATGCAAATCTTCAGGAGCGTACATTACGGCCGGCGCTAGCATCGTCGTGACCTGACATCTCGGACGTTCACAGGGGTGCCTCAATCGGCCGGTTCCGGATCCGATTTGAGACGTTTAGTACATCGCAAATATTCGCTGAATTTGATTGCGGTTCTGATGTTAGTGCCAACGCCAGGCGAAGCAGAATCCGCGCCTTCTGGCCTCAGATTGTCCGCCGCGATGATCCAATGGCGCGATGTCTGGCGCTATCTAGGGCGCAGCCGCTGCTGTGGGCGTGGCTGCTTATCCGCTACAGTCAGTGACCCGGCCCGGAGGACCAAGCCGAGCCGCTATCGGGTTGCGACGGAGGACAAGATGATCCCACCTTCCGTCCAGCGCCGGATGTCACAGCGGACCGGCGCAACTGTTGCTGAAGTCAAGCGTTGCCACGCGATCTATGAAATGCAGCCAATGGGAAGTGACAACCCTCGTTGAGAGAGCTGTGCGAAGCGTGAATTAAAAAATGTGAGCAGACAACTAACCCTGCATAGTTCCGCCGCCGCCTCGTGCGCGGTCGGCGGGGTTTCCCCAGAACGAAACGGCGCGCTTGTGGCCGCCTTTCAGGCAGAAATAGACAAAACGTGCGCCTACAGGAAATACGACAGCCGGAATGATATCTATTTCATCGATACCAACGTTGGCTGTCGTTGGGGAAACCGCTTATCTCAGAAGGAAGACATCCATGAACATCAAAGCTATCTGTCTCGGCGCAACACTTGCGCTTTCCACTTTTGGTGGTCAGGCGCTGGCCGGCGCACTGAAGGAGCCGAACACCATGAGGCCGTTCTACACTGATGCCAGCATGAAAACCATGAAGCCGCTCGAAGAATTTAAGGCCGCCTTCTTTGGCATGCCGGCCGAAAAGCAGGCACAGATGAAGGGTGAATGCGCGGGCGAGATAGAGCAGCCGTTCACGGCCTTCTGCGCGAACGTGAATACACTCGGAGGCCACAACTAAGACTGCGTTCATAACCGAACAAAATGGCGCGGCCGGTTGGCCCGCCATTGCCCCGCTACGTACCTCTTTTTTTTTTACGTGTGAATGCCTCCTAGTCGCTGAAAAATCCATGTTAGTATCTGCAGGTATCTCCTCCCAGGCGTTTCAATCTGTGCCTAGACAGCGGGGGGGCTTGTGGGGCCCAACACTCCTAAGTCGAAGCCGCACTGGCAGTGGTGATTTTCATTCGATGTGCCGTCCTTCGTGTAATCCAAAGTTCAGCGCTGTGAACCATGACGCTATTCCGCGCCACACGAGTGCAATTGATCGCGGCATTCCAAATCGTCAAACTGCACGTCACCACGGCCGACACCCGTGTTTCGTTTCTCTTTGAGTGCGGCACATGAAATTCGGAATGTTTGTGAGGTTTCGATATGGAAAGGCCATACGGCGATGCTGCAGACGTTTCTTCTTCGATCGATCTCGAGTTTGGCTCCCTGGCAAACAACCTTGTGCGGCTCCTTGAAGCAACCGAAGCGAGCTCGAGCATGCCCAGGAGGCGTAGACATCGCCGGCCAACGCGTCAAGACCGCAACCTGCACCGAACCATCCATGAGCGACCTCAATGCCGATGCGAGGCGGAGCACGGCGGAGCGCGAGATCCTGTGGCGTCACTGAGGCACGCCATCATCGAGGAGATCCCTCGGCTGCGCCGCTATGCGCGCTCGCTCCTGCGTGACCGCGACGCGGCGGACGACCTCGTGCAGGACTGCTTGGAAAAGGCGCTGACTCGTCTCGAGAGTTGGAGATCGGGCGATTCGCCGAGACGCCGGTTGCTCACGATTATGCACCAACTCTTCGTCGATCGGCTGCGTCGCACCAAGCGCCATGTCCATGCCGAGGCGCTGATGCCCGAGACTATTGACGCGGTCGCCGGTCCGGCGCGGCAGCCCGATAAGATTACCTCGGCCGAGATGCTGTCGGCCCTGCAGCAGATTGCCCCAGAGCGACGCGCTGCGCTGACGCTGGTTGCTGTTGAGGGCCTTTCTTATGCCGACGCAGCGAACGTGCTTGGCATTGCGCTCGGCACGCTTGCGTTGCGGATTGCAGGGGGAAGAGAGGAATTGCGATCGATTCTGGACGACGTCTCGCGTCGCAAGATGATCACGGTGACGACGGAATGAGCGAATGTCAGAGCACGACCAAGACGGCTGGCATCCTGATTAGGCACGACAAGCGCATAGCTCCATTCCTCTATGATGAAATCTGTCTTGGCGCGGGCGACTCTGCCCGGTGGTCCTTTGCGACCTTGTCAAGGCTACGCAGCGAATCTGACGAAGCGATGCATGCAAGTTTTCGCGACGCGGTTCACGCCGGCGCCGCCATCCCCATCGAGGGAAGCTACTGGTTCTTTCATGATCGAGTTCAGGAAGCCGCCTATGCGCTCATTCCGCCGGAAGGTCGCGCCGAACTCCATCTGCGGATCGCACGCCTCCTTATCGCAGAGACCGTGCAGGAGAGGATCGCAGAGAAGACTACGACCTCGTCAACCAGCTGAACCTGGGCTCAGCGCTCATTTCCGAGTGGCCCGAGAAGATGCGCGCGGCCGAACTCAATTTTGTTGCAGGGCGCAAGGCGAAAGCCTCGACCGCCTATGCTGCGGCCTCCACCTATCTCGCAGCCGGCTTCACCGTTCTGTCGGACGACGGGTGGCAAAGATCCTATGACTTGACGTTGAACCTGTTCCTGGAACGGGCGGAATGCGAGATCCTTAGCTCGAACCAGGAGCAGGCCGCGGGACTCGTGGAGGTGCTGCTCATCAAGGCGCGGTCTAAGATCGATCATGCTGAGATTTGTCGTTTGCGTATGCTTCTGCAATTGAGGCAAGGCAACTACGCTCCGGCGATCCGCACGGCACTCGAATGCCTGCGAATGTTCGGCGTCGACATGCCAGACTCTCCTATACCGGAACAAATGCGAGAAGTATACGCGGAGATGTGCCGGACCCTCGGCGAGCGGCCAATCGAGAGCCTGCTCGACCTGCCTATGATGGACGACCCGGAGATGCGGGCGGTCATGAAGCTCTTTAGTGGCTTGGGTAATTTAGCCTATCATGTTGACCTAGACCTGTACCAGATGATTTCCTGCTGGATGGTCAAGCTGACCTGTCGCTACGGCACAAGCGAGTATGCCGCGATCGGCTATGGTGCGGTCGCCACAGTCCTTGGTCCGGCGTTCCATCGCTTCGCTGACGGGGAGGCATTTGCTCGGTTGGCGGTCGCGGTTGCCGAACGATACGGGTTCACCGCGCAAAAGGCGGGCGCACACTTCCTCATGCAAATGGCGGTCCTCTGGACGCGTCCAATCGAAGACGCTCTGACCTGCCTCGAGGCGGCGATCCGATCCGTCGGGGAAACCGGCGAGATGGTTTACGCCTGCTTCACCCGTCAGCATCGCCTCACCGATTTGATGGCGCGCGGTGATCCTCTCGACCAGGTGTGGCTCGAGTCGGCAGGTGCGCTGGATTTCGTCCGCAAATACAAGTTCGGCCAGCTGGTCATTTTGAGCATCCAGGGTTTCGTGCAAAGCCTTCGCGGCGGAGTGGGGAGCGGTGCACTCCTCGACGAGGCGGCGCTCGAAGCGCGGGTGCTCCGGGGCGGCGTTCCTCTCGTTGCCTGCTTTCACTGGATCCTGCAATTGCAGCGGCAGTTCTTGCTGGGCAACGCGGAGAGAGCCCTTGAGTTTGCCGCCAAGGCGGAGCCGATTCTCTGGTCGGCGCGCCTCAATCTTCAGTCGATGGATTACTGCTTCTATCATTCTCTCGCTATTGCTGCGGTCTTTGAAGCGGCCTCGCCCGAGAGGCGGGCAGCGCTTCGCAAGGATCTTACCGAACACCTGGCATCGTTTCAGTGATGGGCGGAGAGCTGCCCGGCGACGTTCACGCATAAACACGTCCTGATTTCGGCGGAATGGGCACGCCTGGAAGGACGAGACATCGAGGCCATGCGGCTGTACGAGCAGGCAATCCGCTCGGCCGCGGAGCACGGCTTCCTCCAGGACCAGGCGCTCGCCAGCGAATTGGCAGCTCGATTCTACCGCCTGCGCGGTCTCGAAAAGGTGGCAGATACCTATCTGGACGAAGCCCGCGACTGCTACGCCCGGTGGGGAGCCCTGGCTAAGGTCACACAGCTCGACCAGAGCCACCCCCGAGTCCGACTACAAGCACCATTGGCTCCAAGGCCGACCATCGAGACGCCTGTCGAGCGGTTCGATCTCGCCACGGTCATCAAGATGTCGCAGGCCGTGGCCGGCGAGATCGTCCTCGAGAAGTTGATCGAGAGGCTGATGGTTATTGCCTTCGAGCATGCGGGGGCCGACCGCGGCCTGCTGATTCTTCCGGTTGGTGACCAATGCCACATCGAGGCGGAAGCGAGGAGCGGTCGCGATGGCGTCAGGGTCCGTCTTCTCGGAACGCCGGTAACGCCATCGGAATTGCCCGTCCTGATCCTTGAGCAAGTCATCCACACTCAGGGCCAAGTGATCCTGGATGACACCTGCAAGGAGAACGCGTTTTCCGAAGATGAATATATAGACCGCAAACAGAATCGGTCGCTTCTATGCCTGCCGTTGCTGAAACAGGCCGAGCTGATAGGCGTGCTGTATCTCGAAAATAGCCTGGCGTCGCATGTGTTCACGCCGGCGCGGATCGCCGTGCTGAAGCTGCTCGCCTCACAGGCGGCAATCGCACTGGAGAACGCCCGATTATATAGTGACGTCGCAGAACGCGAGGCGAAAATCCGGCGCTTAGTCGACGCTAACATCATCGGGATTTTCATCTCGAGTAGGAAGGGTGAAATCATCGAAGCTAACGACGCTTTCCTCAAGATGGTGGGATACGACCGAGAGGATCTCGCCGCAGGAAACATGCGCTGGACCGATTTGACGCCGCCGGAATGGCGCAACAGAACCGCCAGCGCCCTGGACGGTGTGGACACGACCGGGGCGGTCCAACCCTATGAAAGCGAGTACGTGCGCGAGGACGGCAGCCGGGTGCCCGTGTTAATCGGCTCGGCCGCGTTCGACGAACAACGAGATCAGGGTGTGGCGTTCGTGCTCGATCTGACCGAGCGTAAGCGCGCCGAAGAGGCCTTCCGCGAGGTGCAAATGGAGCTCGCGCACGCCAACCGCGTCGCCACCATGGGTCAGCTCTCGGCCTCGATTACACACGAGGTCAAACAACCGATCGCCGCAGCACGTAACAACGCGTGTGCCGCCCTGAATTTTATGGACAAGAACCCGCCAGATCTGGGGGAAGTCAGGGATGCGCTCGGCTGTATTGTGGGCGATGCCGATCGAGCGGGAGACATCATCGACCGGATGCGAGATCACATCAAGAAGGCGCCGCCCAGGAAAGAGTGCTGGGACATCAACGCGGGTATCCGCGAAGTGATTGAGCTCACCCGCGGCGAATCGGTGAAGAACGGCATCTCAATGCAGGCAGACCTCGCGGACGGCTTGCCGCTCATCGAGGGCGACCGGGTACAGCTGCAACAAGTGATCCTCAATTTGATCGTGAATGCCGTCGAAGCTATGAGCGGCGCCAGCGACGGGACGCGAGAGTTGCTTGTCAGCAGCCGGAGGACTGACCTCGGCGACGTCCTCGTAGGGGTCAGAGATTCTGGTCCGGGACTGGCGCCGGAGACTCTCGATCACGTTTTCGAGGCCGTCTACACGACGAAGCCCAGTGGTTTGGGGATGGGACTGTCGATCTGCCGCTCGATCATCGACGCGCACGGCGGCCGATTGTGGGCGAGCGCGGACCTGCCCCGCGGCGCCAGCGTTCAATTCGCCCTGCCGGCGATCGCAAATACTGCGTCGTGATGCTAAAGAGACAGGCAACCGACCGCGAGTTCAGAACGAACCCGCTCGCGCAGCAGGGGGCGAGTTTCGAGGATGGCGCGCGCAGACGGCCGCGTCAGTGAGGCCGCGAACGATCAGGGGTGGCGGACGGTGAACCTGGACGGCATGCGCTCGTCGCAGCCGCGCTAAAGCCACGATTTTACCGACCGAAGGACCCAGGCTTCACCGTCTTTCGTGAATCAGCCTTGATCGGGCCGCCCTGCATCGGGCGGACACAAAGCCGCGGTGGGAACTCCCTCGACAGGCGCCAGCCTCGTTTGACAACTCTTCAGGCGCTCGATGAGCCAACGGCCAGCAGGCCCTGGCGGCGCAGATGTCGGATACACTGCGGACATGGGCAATATGAGCCCGCCCGGCGGAACGTCCTCGATTGATAGCTCCACCAGCCTCCCTTCAGCGATATCACGCTGGACGGCATGCAGCGGCATGCCGCCCCAGCCAAGGCCACTGAGGAGAAAGGAGTGCTTGGCGAAGAGATCCGCTAGCCGCCAGGTTGATGACGACATCACCCCGAACTCGCGGCCAGCTGACAGATCGGACCGATCGGTCAGCACGAGCTGCACGTGTTTTGCCAGTTCCGATTTCGGAACCGTCCCCTTGATCTCCGCAAGGGGGTGATCGCGCGCTGCGACCATCATGAACGCCACCCCGATCAACCGCTCTCTTGTGAGGGACGGTGCATCGACTTGAAGGCCCGCCTTCAATTCAAGGCCCGCTCGGGCAAGTGGATCAGTAGTGCATCTGCATATCCATGACGTCGGCAGGCATCATGCTGCCGTTCAGATTGGTCATGATCACGAGGGAACCAGCCATCACCAGCAG
Source organism: Mesorhizobium sp. M1273 (assembly GCF_040318195.1). Classification (NCBI taxonomy): domain Bacteria; kingdom Pseudomonadati; phylum Pseudomonadota; class Alphaproteobacteria; order Hyphomicrobiales; family Phyllobacteriaceae; genus Mesorhizobium; species Mesorhizobium sp. M1273. The sequence continues at coordinate 113,061 of NZ_JAMYLV010000010.1, forward strand.
GACGATGAGTACGCCAAATGCGAGCGCCAGCACGTTGTTGGTGTTGTCCGGGCCGGTTGTGATGTGGAGGAAAAACACCAGATGGATGCCCATCTGGGCAATGGCGAGAACCGCAAGCCCAAGTGGGATACCCGGTGCCCAGATGAGCGAGGTACTGGCGACCCAGAACGAGATCGCGGTGAGGATCACGGCGAACAGCAGGCCGATGCTGTAGACGAGGATTCCGGAGGACGCCGCTTCCTGCTCGGTCGCAATCGACTGGTCGCCGGGGGCGCGATCGAAGCGTGCTTCAGTCATTGGGTCACTCCCATCAGATAGACGACCGTGAACAGCCCGACCCAGACGATGTCGAGCGCGTGCCAGAACAGCGAGAAGCACTGCAGCCGGCGCTGGACGGCAGGCCGAAACCCCTTCGATGCGACCTGCCCCATCATCACCGCCAGCCAGATCAAGCCGGCGGTCACGTGCAGCCCGTGGCAGCCGACAAGGGCGAAGAAAGCCGAGAGGAAGGCACTGCGTTGCGGGCCGGCACCTTGCGCGATCATGTCGGCGAACTCGCGGATCTCGAGGGAGAGGAACGCGGCACCGAGCACGAATGTGAGCAAGGCACCCAGATATGTAGCGAAACGTCGCCTCGCCTTGACCGCCAGGCTCATCAGCCCGCATGTGTAGCTCGAGGCTAGAAGACACGCCGTTTCGATGGCTACCCTCGACTGATTGAACAGCTGGGCACCGGCTGGACCGCCCGCATTGGCATGCTGGAGCACGGCGTAGCTGGCAAACAGCGCGGAGAACATCACGATGTCGCTCAGCAGGAAGATCCAGAAGCCGTAGGCAACGACAATCCGCTTCGGCGCCGGTGCGCTGTGCAGCGCTTCGCCAGACTCAACAGCAACAGTGACGTTCATATCGCGACCCCCGCCTGGTGAAGCCGATCGAACTCCGCGATTTGCTCTGCCAGCACCTCGGTTTCGTCCCCGTCGCGGAAGGCGAAGACGAGGATCGCCAAAAACGCGCCGATCAGGCCGAGCCCGGCCATCCACCAGATGTGCCAGATCAAGGCAAAACCGATGACGACGGCAAAGAAGGCGTTGACGAACCCGACCGGACTGTTCTTCGGCACGTCGATCGCCTCGTACTGGCGCGCCGGCTGCGCGTGCTGTGTGCTGGCTCGCTGCTTGGCGACCCAGAAGCTGTCGCGCTCGGCCACTTGCGGCAGGATCGCAAAATTCCACGCCGGCGGGGGCGACGCCGTGGACCACTCCAGCGTGCGGCCGTTCCACGGATCTCCGGTCACGCGAAGCCTGTCGCGGTCGCGGATCGAAACAACCAGCTGAACGATCTGGCAGAGGATGCCGCCCAGAATGATGACGGTGCCGATCGCCGCCACCACCAGCCATGGCTGCCAGGCGACATTGTCGTAGTGTTGCATGCGCCGGGTCATGCCCATCAGGCCGAGAACGTAGAGTGGCATGAAGGCGACGTAGAAGCCGATCAGCCAGCACCAGAACGATGCCCTGCCCCAGCGCTCGTCGAGCTTGAAGCCGAATGCCTTGGGGAACCAGTAGTTATAGCCCGCCATAACGCCGAACACGACGCCGCCGATGATGACGTTGTGGAAGTGGGCAACCAGGAAAAGGCTGTTGTGCAGCTGGAAATCGGCTGGCGGCACAGCCATCAGCACGCCGGTCATGCCGCCGATGACGAAGGTCACCATAAATCCGATCGACCACAGGATCGGCACTTCGAAGCGGACGCGCCCGCCATACATGGTGAACAGCCAGTTGAAGACCTTCACGCCTGTCGGCACGGCGATGATCATGGTCATGACGCCGAAGAAGCCGTTGACGTCGGCGCTGGCGCCCATGGTGAAAAAATGGTGCAGCCAGACGAGGAAAGAGAGGACGCAGATCGCCATCGTCGCGGCCACCATGGAGCGGTAGCCGAACAGCGGCTTGCCCGAGAAGGTTGCGACGACCTCGGAAAAAATGCCGAATGGCGGAAGGATCAGGATGTAGACTTCCGGATGGCCCCAGACCCAGAACAGGTTGACGTACATCATCGCGTTGCCCTGCCCGTCGACCGTGAAGAAATGAAAGCCGAGATAGCGGTCGAGCAGCAGCATCCCCAGGGTGGCGGTCAGGACCGGGAAGGCAGCGACGATAAGCAAATTGGCGGCAAGCGACGTCCAGCAGAAGACGGGCATGCGCATATAGCCCATTCCCGGCGCCCGCAATTTCAGGATCGTGGTGACGAAATTGATTCCCGTCAGGAGCGTGCCGACGCCGGAGATCTGCAGCGACCACAGATAGTAATCGACGCCCACACCTGGGGAGAATTGCAGCTCGCTGAGCGGCGGATAAGCGATCCATCCCGTCTTGGCGAACTCACCGACGACCAGAGAGATGTTGATCAGCAGCACCCCCGAGGCCGTCAGCCAGAAGCTGACCGAGTTCAACGTCGGGAAGGCGACGTCGCGCACGCCAAGTTGCAGCGGCAGGACGAAGTTCATCAGGCCGATGACGAACGGCATCGCCACGAAGAAGATCATGATGGTGCCGTGCGCCGAGAAGACCTGATCGAAATGCTCCGGCGGCAGATATCCATGTGCGCCGCCGGCAGCGACGGCCTGTTGCGCCCGCATCATGATGGCATCGGAAAAGCCGCGCAGCAGCATGACCAGCGCCAGCAGGAAATACATGACGCCGATCCGCTTGTGGTCGACAGAGGTGATCCATTCACGCCAGAGATACGGCACATATCCTTTCAGCGTGACCCAGGACAGGAGGCCGACTACGGCCAGGACCATGAAGGCCCCTGCCCCCATGATGATCGGTTGGTCGAACGGGATGGCGCTCCAGTCGAGCTTGCCGAGCAGGTTCATTTATTTGTCCTTTGTGACGCCAGGTCTGCGAGCCGCGGGGGATCATTCGGCTGCATTGCGAGGCTCTGCACGTGGTTGAACAGGTCAGGAGCGACGTCTCCATAGGTGAACGGCGCTATCGACTCGCTTGGCCTGGCGAGTTCGGCATAGGCCTGCGCGTCGAGCATCGGTCCGGCGTCGTGCGTCGTATTCACCCACTGCGTGAAAGCCGCAGCCGGCACAGCGTCGACGGCAAATCGCATGTCGGCGAATCCCTCGCCGCTATACTGGGCAGACAACCCACGGTACCGTCCGGCGTGATCGGCCAGCAGTTGAAGGTGCGTCACCATGCCGGCCATGGCGTAGATCTGGCTGCCGAGCTGCGGTACGAAGAAGCTGTTCATCACGCCTGACGACGTCAATTCGAAGCTGACCGGGGTACCAACGGGGATGGTCAATCGATTGACGCTTGCGATGCCCTGGTCCGGATAGATGAACAGCCATTTCCAGTCGAGCGAGACCACCTGGACCCTGACAGGGTTGACCGTGGAGGCAATCGGCTTGCGCGGGTCGAGGTCATGCGCACCGACCCAGGCAACGCCGCCAACCAGCAGCACTGTCATGGCGGGGATCGACCAGACGAGCAACTCGAGACGGCCTGAATACTCGAAATCGGGCCTGTAGCGAGCGCGCCCGTTCGACGAACGAAACCAGAAAGCGACACCCAGCGTGGCGAGGATCGTGGGGATCACGATTGCCAGCATGATGCCGAGGGAGTTGAACAGAATCTGACGCTCGGCGGAAGCGACAGGTCCTTGAGGACTGAGAACGCCCTCCGAACAGCCTGCAAGGATTACCAGGCCGATCAAGGTGGTAGTCAGCAGCCTTAGCCGCATGTCGGGTCTCCTCATGATCAGCGTCCATCCCTCAAATTTGCATCTGCCAAAACAATTATGCTTGTACGGTGCTGCTCAGCCGGGGCCGATCATGCTCATAGAAGTGCTCATCAGCGAGACAGGCGCATCACTTCGGTTGCCTCGCCGATGAGCTTTCGACGCGCGCATGCCATTCGGTGCAGTGACGATTTGTGGAATGAAACGCTGAGCTTTAAGCGCGGTTCCGTGAACCGCCGGGCTGCGAAAATCCCAGTCCACAGTCGCGGAACCGTCTTTGCTGCGAAACAGATCGGCGGCAGGTTAAAGGAAGTTTTCCCTCACCATTTCCCAGACGTCCCCTCCGCGACCGTGCAAAACGGCGCGCGCCGAATAGAGTGCCATGCCGACTGCCGGCGCCGCTGCCATGAAGGGTGGCATGACCAGCTGCAATGGGCTGACATGCACGTGCAGCAGAGCAGGCCCCGGTTGCGCAAGCCAGCCTTTGACGCCTGCCTCGAGGTCGTCCGCCTTGGAAACCGTTTGGCCCCAAAGACCGAGCGCTCGTGCAACGTCGCCAAAGTTTGGGTTTTTCAGCCGCGTGAACGTATCGAGCATGCCCTCGGCCTTCTGCTCGATTTCCACGAAGCCGAGCTTGCCATTGTCATACACCGCAATCTTGATCGGCAGTTGCTCCTGGACCACGGTCATCAGGTCGCCGAAGAGCATGGAGAGCCCTCCATCACCGGCCAGACAGATAACCTGGCGGCCTGGCTGAGACTTCTGCAGCCCAATGGCCGACGGCATGCCGCCAGCCATGCTTCCGTGCAGCAGACTGGCAAACGTGCGGCGCTGACCATTGGTTTCGATGTAGCGGACAAGCCAGGCGGCCGGTGTGCCGTCGTCCGCCGAAAAAACCGCGTCTTTCGCTGCGTGGCGGTTGATCGCTTCGGTCAAATAGGTTCCGGGAATGCAGCCGTCACGACCAGCCACGGCCTTCGTCTTTTCCGATTGTCTGGCTTTGGCATAGCGCCGAACGTATTGGTCGCGGAAGGAGGCGTCGGTGCGCTCGACCAGCTTCGGCAGCAATGCTTCCAGGGTTGCCTTGACGTCGCCGACAACGCCCTTTGTGACTGGATGCCGTCGCCCGAGATGCGTCGGGTCGATATCGACCTGAATGATCCTCGCCTTGTCGGGATAGAACTGCCGCCAGGCAAAATCGGCGCCCAGAAGCAGCAGCGTGTCGCAGTCGAGCAGGACGTGATAGGCGGCCTCGTTGCCGAGCATGCCGGTCATGCCGATATTGTAGGGATTGTCGAACTCGAGAAAGTCCTTGCCGCGCGAGGTATGAGCGATCGGGGCCTTCAGCCTCTCGGCAACGGCCAGGATTTCCTGATGCGCGCCTTGGCAGCCGGCTCCGCCATAGATGGCAAGGTTGCCGCTGCTGTTGAGTATCCCTGCGATCTCATCGAGATCGGCTTCGCTGGGACGAACAATGGGCGCTGAAACGTGAACTGCATAGGGAATGTCGTCGGCCACTGTCGAGGCGGAAACGTCGGCCGGCACGATGAGAACGGCGACACCCCGCTTCGACAAGGCGGTCTGGCAGGCGATGACGGTTTTGCGTCGCGCCTGGTCCGGCGTATGGATCATGTCGCAGAAGACACTGCAGCTCTGGTAGATCTGTTTGAAATCGACCTCCTGGATGAAGTCGAAGCCCAGTTCGTCGCGGACAATCTGGCTTGCAATGAGAATGACGGGCGCGCGGTTTCGGTTCGCTTCAAAAATCCCGTTGATGAAATGCAGGCTGCCCGGGCCGCAACTTCCGGCGACGGCCGTCAAATGACCCGTCAGCTGTGCTTCGGCCTGCGCGGCGAAAGCGCCGGCCTCCTCGTGCCTCACCGACACCCACCCGATCTTGCTTCGCTCGAGCGAACGCGCGATCAGATTGAGCGTGTCGCCGACGACGCCGTAACAATGTTCGACGCCTGCGTTCTGCAGCGTTTCAACGATGATGTCTGCTACCTGCCTGCTCATGCCGCCTAGCACCTGTTAAGACCCTTTTGAGCCCTCAATATGCGGCGTCCCCGATGGCCGATCTTGGTTGGAACTGCGAGGATTTGGAGCGGATTGCTGCGGTGGTCCGCAGTTGCTTTTAAGCGCAGCAACAGGGGTCTGTCGGGCTGATGCAGTCAGCGGCGCCACAGGGTCTCGCGTTCGCGCCGCCAGTTGGCGGGGCTTTCGCCAAAGGCATGCCTGAAAAGCTTGGACAAATGCGCCTGGTCGGAAAATCCGACGCTCAAAGCGATCTCGCTCAGCGAAGCTGCGCTGGTCAGCATCAGGTGACAGGCCTCCTCAAGTCGCCGCCTCACGATGTAGGCATGCGGCGGTTCTCCGAATGCCTGTTTGAACGAGCGTGAGAAGTGGGCTGTACTCCGCCGCGCAACCTCGCTGAGATCACTCGCATGGATCGTTCGATGCAGGTTCCGGTCGATGAAGGAACGGACCCGGGCGATCTGCCAACCCGCCAATCCACCCGTTCTGGAACTGTTGACGCCAGAACGGCGCTCGATCTCCAACTGGAGGATGGATGACGCCGCAGCCAACGAGGTCCTTGCGGCATCCTGGTCATGCTCGAGTTCGCTTTGGGCTGCTTCAAGCAGCAACACGAGGCTGTTCGCCAGCGAGCCAAACTCAAGATCGATTTGAGATGAAACATCTGCAGCCTCGCTGTATTGCCTGTCCATATCGAACCCTCAACAAACATCGGTACCAGCCGGGCCGAACGTCATGCGCCGCCTCTCAAGGAGGGCCGGAGCATGGAACTTTCCGTGGTGACGGGCAGTTTGACGGTCCGCAATGCGGCGATCTATTGCACGCGGGTGGCGCGCAATAGCGTCATGGTCTCACTGGACTGAACTTTGGCTTACACCGGGAATAACCGCAGACCAAATATCGTTGGAGCCACCCCGGTCGATGCGGCTTCGCTTCAGGAGTATTGCGGTTCCTGGTCGGGAACCAGTTGCAGCTTTTCCGCCATTCGGCTGAGTGCGAGAAGCGAGTTGGCCTTCATCTTTCGCATCAGCCGGCTGCGGTGCACCTTCACAGTGGCTTCGGCGATGCCGATATCGCCGGCAATCTGTTTGCTGAGTCGACCGCGCGCGACCTCGATCATGATCTCGCGCTCCCTGGGACTCAGCGACGCGAACCGCTCCCTGAGGACGACCAGACCTTCTTCATTCTCCCGCCGGGCACGATCGCGAGCGAGACCGAGCTGGATGGCATCGAGGAGTTCCTGATCGCGAAACGGCTTTGTCAGGAACTCAATGGCGCCGCCCTTCATCGCCTGCACCGACATGGCGATGTCGCCATGGCCGGTGATGAAGATGATCGGGATCTCCCGGTTCGCCATCGCGAGCTGGCGTTGAAGATCAAGGCCGCTTCGTCCCGGCAATCTGACGTCGAGCACCAGGCAAGTAGGACCGTTCGGCGGATCCGCCTTGAGAAACTCCGGGATTGAGGCAAACAGCCGGGCCTCCAGGTCGAGCGATCGCAACAAACGACCGATCGAGGCTCGCAGGGCCGCATCATCGTCGATGACCAGGATGGTAGCGTTCGCATCCGACATCACTGCTGCTCACGATCAAAGGGCGTGCAAATGAGCCTTTGTCTCGGCTTGCAAGGTTCGCGTGGCTCCTCCGCTGCAAACTTAGTCCCGACCGATGGCCATGAACAGTCTCATTTTCCCTCCGACGTGTGCGCGGGCGTAAACGAAAGTTTATGCGCGCCGCGATCCGCTTGACGGGCATCCCGCCATACGGCGGCGGAATTTGCGTCCCGGCATAAGCCAAAGTTTACGAACACCAGTATTGCTCCTGCCTCACTCTTGGGCGCAGGCTGACCCATCGCATGGGGGGTGCGGGGGCGTTGTCGGGGCGCCGCACCGCAATTCCTGCGCATTCCGGAGCACACCTATGCCGGTAGTGTCGTTGGTCTCGGTCGTCGAAGACGACCAGTTCTTTCGCGAATCCATGAAAAGGCTCATGAGATCGCTCGGTTACGACGTTGCGATCTTCCCTTCGGCAGCCGATTTCCTCGCGTCGCCTTGCCTCGGCAAAACCGCCTGCCTGATCGCTGACGTCAATATGCCGGCAATGACAGGGCTCGAACTCCATAACCACTTGATCGAGGCTGGTTACGCGATCCCGACGATCCTCATTACGGCCTACCCCGATGACCTTGACCAGGCCCGCGCGATGAACGACGGCGTTATTTGTTACCTTCGTAAGCCGTTTGATGAGCGGCATCTGATACGGAATCTCCGTCAGGCTCTCCAGTTCGGTCGTCCGGGTGACGAGAAATAGTGGGTTCCTTGTCTGGGCTGGGCAAGGAGAACCGAAGCATGGCCCCACCTGATGCGTTCTTGTCTGCCCACAGCCGGCCACCGTGGGCATCGATGATCGACCGGCAGATCGACAGTCCCATCCCTACGCCGCTCGACTTCGTCGTGTAGAAAGCGTCGAAAATACGATCAATGTGGTCGGCATCAATGCCAGGCCCTGAATCGCGCACCGACACAAAAACTCCACCGGTCTGGGCTTGGTCAGTGCTGATTAACAACTCCCGGGGCCCTGCCTCGATTGTGCTCATGGCTTCGACCGCGTTCAGGATCAGATTCAGCACGACCTGTTGCAGCTGAACACGATCCCCCTGGACGTCAGCCAGCGCCTCCGTCAGAAGAGTACGGACCGAGACTCCGTTCGTGTTGATCGCGCCCTGCGCCAACCCGATCACTTCATCTATCGCCCCGTTCAGGTCGAAACGAGACTTTCGCGGCGGCGCTTTCTTGATGTGGTCACGTATGCGGTCAATGATATCCCCGGCTCGGTCGGAATCGCTGACGACAGAGGCGAGCGCTTCTCGGATTTCGTCCAGATCCGACGGATGTCTGTCCAGAAAATGCATCGCCGCACGGGCGTTGTTGCGGGCGGCGGCAATCGGTTGCGTGATTTCGTGGGCCAGTGAGGCGGCCAGTTCTCCCATCATGCTCAGGCGATTCATGTGCGCTAGATTCGCCTCCAGCTGACTCAGCCTCTCATGCTCCTCCTGGGCGTGCTTGCGTTCGGTCACGTCGAGGAGTGTGCTGACAACCTCCACAAGGTCTCCACTTGCCGAGAACTTGGGATAGGAGGTCGATTCGATATATTTGATGAGTCCTGCCGGCAGTGCGATTCTGTACTGGAGTTCATAGTTTTTCTTCTGCCGCACCGCTCGCAGGGCCTTTTCGCGCGCCCGTTCCAGATCATCGGGATGTATCCTTCGCTCAACGGCTTCGCGGCTCGGGAGACCGTTGCGCGGATCAAACCCAAAAATTCGATACGTCTCGTCCGACCAATAGAGAATCTTTGTATCGTTGTACGCCGCGGAACCGGTGTGACTCAGGCTTTGCGCTTCAGCCAGATAGGCTTCGCTGCGGCGCAACCGCTCTTCGGCCTCCTTGGCCTCATCGATGTCGACGGACAAGCCGTACCACTGGACGATGCGTCGCTGATGGTCGCGCAGCGGCTCACCCCGAGTATGGTGCCAGCGAAACTCGCCGTCTGCCCGACGCAGACGATTCACAGCCTGGTACGAAGTTCCGGTCTGAATTGCGTGCTGGAGAGCGCTTGCGGTTTCTGGAATGTCATCAGGATGCAGGAAGACCTCCCAACCGCCATGCTTGAAGTCCTCAAATCGCATGCCGGTATAGTCCAACAGGCGTTGATTGAGTTGGGTCGGTTCGCCGGCGGGGTCCGCTGACCAGAGGAGACCTGGTACCGTTTCGAAGATTTGACGGAGCTTGTATTCGCTTTCCCGAAGGGCCTCCTCGGCGTGTTTGCTTTCCGTCACATCGATCTGTGTGCCGATCATCTCGACAAGCTCCCCGCTTGGCGAGAATACGGGTTGGGCGATTGATTCGAGGTGTTTGGCCGTTCCATCGGGCAGTACGATTCTGTACCCGTGCGAGTAGCCTGTTTTCTCGCTGAACGAATGCTCGGCCTTCGCGCGCACCCCGTCCCGGTCGTCTGGATGGATCCGTTGCCACACCGCTTCGCGGCTCGGCATACCCAGTGCCGGATCAAATCCCCAGATCCGGTAAGCCTCCTCCGAAAAATAGAGAATCGTCGACTCGTTGCCAACCGACACTCCGGTATGACTCAGCCTCTGTGCCTCGGCCAGATGGGCTTCGCTACGGCGTAGCTGATCTTCGGCCCTCTTGCATTCATCGACATCGACACACAAGCCGTACCACTGGACAACGCGTCCCTGCCGGTCGCACAGAGGCTCGCAACGAGCGTGATGCCAACGAAACTCGCCGTCCGCCCGGCGTAGACGCGTCAGACCCTGGTACGCCGTGCCGGTCTGAATTGCGTGATAGAAAGCCTTCGCGGTTTCCGGATAGTCATCCGGGTGTACGAATGCCTCCCAACCGCCCTGCTTGAACTCCTCAAATCGCATGCCGCTATAACTCAACAGGCGCTGACCTACATGGGTCGGTTCGCCGTCGGGGCCATTTGACCAGATGAGGCCTGGTACCGTTTCGATGATTTGACGAAGCGTGAATTCGCCTTCCCGAAGGGCCGCCCGGGCTCCGTTGCAATGCTTTGACATAGATCGCTCCATGGCCGGCAGGTAGGAAGCGGGGGCACACACCGTGAGCGTATGCGCGGCGGCTTTGCGACCTAACCTGAAAGACCGCTGCCGGTGGCCAGAACCTTGCGCCTGCTGCCGCTAGTAGCCCGTTGATCGAACGAAGGCCCTGTCGATAGCGTCGAGCGAACGGCCACGCAGACGTGACGGTAACAATCGATTGTAAATTCGTCAATAGAGCTCAATATCGCTCATTTGAGCGGATAAAATGACGCCGAATTCCGGCTCGATATTTCGGTCGGAAGAGGTCCACTGGATTGGATGAAGCTGCTGCGTCCGGAAGAGGTCTGTTGGATTGAATGAAACTGCTGCGTCTAGCTGACTAGGCGTCGCGCAACACCCGCGTCGGTAATGAGCGTATTGATCCAGCGGCCGCGCAGAACCGCCGCAATCGCGTCTGCCTTTTCGAGGCCGCCGCCAATTCCGATGACATCGGGGATATGGCGTATTTGTGCACTGTTGATGCTGAGACCACGGTCGTCGAGCTCGCTTGGGACTTCGCGACCGTCCGCGGCGATCAATGTACCGCAGACGTCGGCCCGCACGCCCGCCGCGATCGCCTTTTCTCTCCATGCCTTCGGAAAGCCGGCCGAAAGGCAAGATTCCTCGGGAATCCAGGATCCCAACCCAATGACCAATACATCGAGGCTGTCATATTTGCCGATGGCGTTTGCCACCGAGGGTTCGTTGCGCAGGCTCTGGATCAGTTTGGGGTCTTCAGACCACATCGGGCTGTAGACCGGATACGCGATGCCGCCGCTTAAGCCGGCAAGGCGGTGTACCAGTTCCACCGGTGTCTGCGAGGTGTCGAGGCCGGCAGGCGTGCCGGCGACCTGTACCACATCTACCTTTGGCAGATGGGTCAACGCCTTGGCCATGGCTGCCAGTGTCCGCCCCCAGGCAATGCCGAGAAGCTGGCCATCGACAAGCGTCTCGTCGAGAAACGAAGCGGCCAAATTGCCGAGCGGTGTGGTCAGAGCGCTGGTCGAAAGGTCGGGCCCATCCAGCACCAGTACGGCCTTGAGGCCATAGATGCGACGGACCGCTTCTCCGAGTTTGGCATTCAAGTCCTCAGGCTCGGAAATGACGAACTCGATGATCTTCTGTTCTATCGCCGCATCGATAAGCCGAGCGACCTTGAAACGCGAGATGCCAAGATCATCGGCGATCTCGGATTTTGTCTTCCGCTCGACGAAGAAGAGCCGAGCGGCTAGCGAAGCCTGAACTCGCTGAAGTGGACGGCGCGGCATTCCGATCTCTCGATCCTGATTCCGATCGACCGAGTGCGAAACGCCTGGACGTCGCCAAGTCAGTCGTAAAATCGTCGTTTCTGCAAGATTCCAACTAACCATCGGCCGTAGAATCCCGCCCGAATGTACCTTGCGCTCGTATGAGCAGCAAGATGCTCACATATCAGAGGCTCGAGAATCGTTAGCACGTATGTCGTGATGACGGGTCGCCAACCCATAGACACTTGATCGAGGCGGGTCACGCGATTCCGACGATCCTCGTTATGGCCTACCCCGACGACCTTGATCAGATCCACGCCCTGAGCGTCGGGGTCGTTTGCTACCTTCGTAAGCCGTTTGATGAGCGGCACCTGATAGGGTGGCTTCGTGAGGCTGTGCAGTTTTGTCGACCGGGCGATGAGAATTCGTGAGCTCCTTGCCATCGACGGGCAAGGAAAACCTAAGTGCGGCCCCACCTGATGCATTCATGTCTGCCCACAGCCGGCCCCCGTGGGCTTCGATGATCGACTGGGAGATCGACAGTCCCATTCCTACCCCATTTGACTTCGTGGTGTAGAAAGCCTGGAAAACGCGATCGAGATTATCCGGATCGATGCCCGGACCTGAATCGCGCACAGATACGAGAATTCCACCGGTCTGGGCTTGCTCGGTGCTGATCGACAACTCCCGTGGCCCGGCCTTGAGCGTGCTCATGGCTTCGACCGCGTTCAAGATCAGGTTCAGCACGACTTGCTGCAATTGAACGCGATCCCCTTCGACAGGAGACAGCGCCTCCGCGAGGCGGGTTCGGACCGAGACTCCGTTCTCGGTGATTGCACTTCCCGCCAATCCAATCACTTCGTCGATCGCCTTGTTCAGATCGAAACGAGACTTTCGCGGGGGCGCTTTCTTGATGTGATCACGGATGCGGTCGATGATATCTCCGGCTCGGTCGGCATCGTCAACGATAGAGGCGAGCGCTTCCCGGATTTCGCTCAGATCCGGTGGATTTCTGTCCAGAAAGTGCATCGCAGCTCGGGCATTGTTGCGCGCCGCGGCAATCGGCTGCGTGATCTCGTGGGCCAGCGAGGCGGTCAGTTCTCCCATTACACTCACGCGGTTCATATGCGCGAGATCCGACTCCAGCTGGCGCAGCCTCTCATGCTCTTCCTGCGCGCGCATGAATGCTGTCACGTCGGTGCCGGTGCCGCGATAGCCACGGAATTCGCCCTCGGCGTCAAACACCGGCTTGCCGGTCACCTTCACATGGATGGAAGAGCCGTTCTGGCGAGCGGAGTGATATACGAAGTCACGGAACGATTTGCGTGCATCGAGAGTTGCCCGCAAAAGCCGCCATTTCTCTGGCTCGGTTTCAAGATCGAGAGCGCGATCCCAGCACGCCATGCCGATTCGATCAGCCGAGTCCGCACCAAACGCATTGTCGGTCAGGAGCGTAAACCTGTAGTCCGGACCGATTTCCCAAAACCAGTCGGAGGCACTTTCGGCGTAGTCGCGGAATTTCGCCTCGCTCTCGCGCACTGCCTCCTCGGTGCGCTTGCGTTCCGTCACATCGACATTTGTGCCGATCACTTCGGCAAGTTCTCCGATCGTGGAGAACAGGTGATGGCTGGTTGCCGCCAGATGTTTGACCGTCCGATCGGGGAGCACAATTCTGAACTCGCCCGAGTAATCTTCCTTGTGGCGCAACGCCTCCTGGATTCTTGCCCACACTCCATCTCGATCGTCTGGGTGGATCCGCTGCCACAAAGCGTCGCGGCTCGGAAGGCCGTCCCGTGGATCAAACGCCCAGATTCGGTAACTCTCGTCCGACCAATAAAGATATTGCATCGTTGTCGTATTAAGGGCCCAGGTACCGGTGTGGCTCAACCTTTGCGCTTCCGCCAGATAGGCTTCGCTGCGCCGCAACTGGTCTTCGGCTTTCTTGCGCTCCGTCACATCGATCTGTGTGGTGACAATCTCAGCCAGTTCCCCGCTTGGTGAGAACACAGTTTGGCCGATCGTTTCGAGGTGTTTGACCGTTCCGTCGGGCAGCACGATCCTGTAGCCGATCGAGTAGCCTCTCTTCTCGATCACCGCGCGCTGAACCACTTCGTTCAGTCGGTCGACGTCACCCGGATGGATCCGTTGGAACACCGCTTCGCGGCTCGGAACACCTTCCGCCGGATCAAACCCCCAGATGCGAAAAGTCTCGTCCGATCCATAGAGAATCTTCGTCTCGTTGTAGGCCGAAACACCGCTGTGACTGAGCCTCTGTGCTTCCGCCAGATAGGCTTCGCTGCGACGTAGCCGGTCTTCGACCTTCTTGGCTTCATCGATGTCGACAGACAGGCCGTACCACTGGACAATATGTCCCTGCCGGTCGCGTAGAGGTTCGCCGCGCGTATGGTACCAGCGAAACTCGCCGTCCGCTCGACGGAGGCGGTGCACAGCCTGGTACGACGTTCCGGTCTGAATTGCTTGTTGGAGAGCCCTTATGGTCTCGGAAGAGTCGTCTGGGTGCAGGAAAGCCTCCCATCCGCCATGCTTGAAATCCTCGAACAGCATGCCGGTGTAGTCCAGCATGCGCTGATTGAGTTGGGTGGGTTCGCCGGCGGGGTCCGTTGACCAGAGCAGGCCGGGTACCGTTTCGAAGATCTGACGGAGCCTATGTTCGCTTTCCCGTAGGGCGTCTTCGGCTCTCTTGCGTTCCGTAACATCGATCTGTGTGGCGACAACTTCAACAACAAGCTCCCCGCTTGAGGACAACACAGGTTCGCCAACCGATTCGATGTGTTTGACCGTTCCGTCGGGCAGTACGATTCTGTAGCTGTGCGAGTAGCCTATTTTGTCGCTGAGCGCGCGTACGGGCTGTGCGTGCGCTCGGTCACGGTCGTCGGGGTGAATCCGTTGGGTCACAGCACCAAGAGCCGGAATGCCTTGTTCCGGATCGAACCCCCAGATGCGGTAAGTCTCCTCCGACCAATAGAGAATCTTTGTCGCGGTATAGGCCGAGGCGCCAGTATGGCTCAGCCTCTGTGCTTCAGCCAGGAAGGCTTCGCTGCGCCGCAGTTGGTCTTCGGCTTGCTTGCGCTCCGTCACGTCCATGTTTATGCAGAAAAACTCGACAATCCTTCCGTCCGAAGAAAAAACAGGACGGCCGATTGTGTCGAGGTGTTTGACCGTTCCATCGGGCAGCACGATTCTGTACTCGATCGAGTAGCCTCCTTTCTCGGTGTACGCGCGCTCAGCCGTTGCGACCACCCGGTCCCGGTCGTGGGGGTGGACCCGTTGCGTCGCCGCTTCGAAGCTGGGAAGACCCCGTGCCGGATCAAACCCAAAGATGTGGTAAGTCTCTTCCGACCAGTAGAGAAGCGTGGTGTCGTTGTAGCTCGTGGAACCGGTATGGCTCAGCCTCTGTGCTTCAGCCAGGAAGGCTTCACTGCGGCGCAGACGGTCTTCGGCTCGTTTGGCTTCGTCGATGTCGACAGAAAGGCCGTACCACTGGATGACGTTTCCCTGTTGATCTCGCATAGGTTCGGCACGGGTATGGTGCCAGCGATATGCGCCATCCGACCGACGCAGACGGTGCACAATCTCGTAGGAAGTTACGGTCTGGATTGCCTGCTGGAAAACTTTTGCCGTTTCCGGACGGTCGTCGGGGTGTATGAATGCCTCCCAACCACTGCCAATAGTTTCTTCAAATGGCGCGCTGATATAGTCCAAGATGCGCTGGTTAACATAGGACATGTTGCCGTTGGGTTCGGCCAACCAGATGAGTCCTGGCACTGTCTCAAAGATCTGACGGAGCTTGTATTCGCTCTCCCTAACGGCCTCCTCTGCGTTCTTTTGATCGTCAACGTCGATGAGGACGCCGTACCAGCGGAGCACGCGGCCGTCGCTGGCCTTCAGCGGTGCTCCCCGCACATTGAACCAGCGATGCTGGCCATTGGCTCCGCGAAATCTGCAGACCACATCGGAAGGACTTTTGGTCTCGAGATTTGCGAGCCAATTCTTCACCTTGAAAGCGACGTCATCCGGATGAACTCTATCCACCCATCCCCAGCCGGTGATTTCGTCCAGCGGCGCGCCAAAATAGTCGAGCACACGCTTGTTGACGTACTCGATATTCCCCTCGGGCTCGGCTTGCCACACCAGCGTCGGAAGCGTTTCCACCAACAGGCGAAGCTCTTGCTCGCTGCTGAATGGAGCCGCTTCGGCTCCGTCACCGTCCTTTGACACGGGTCGCTCCATGGCCGGCCTCCAGATTCGGACCTGCCTGTTGCCGGAGACCATGTAACAGAGGACCGCTAACGATCCGGCAAAGGTGGCACGGTCACCTTATCTGCTGCGCCGGAGACGGACTATCCCCTCGCCTCATTCGGGCGATTGGCGAGCTTCAGGAGTTTTCGCCTCTCCTCCCAGGCCACAATCTGCAAGCTGGTATTGGCAAATCCAGCGAATGCGTTCGAGAAAGACGATCTCACATCGTCAATCCATATATGTCTGCAATGAGGGGCTTGTTCGACATGCGGCCAACCATTCATCCACTGCTGGCTTGCCTGTGGTGAGCCTTCCGAAAGATTGCCTGAAAAACGGTCCATACGGTGTCGGAATATTAGCGGAAGCTTAGCCGGGAGGGATGTCTGTCGCTTGCATCCGCATGCTGCGATTTGGTTGTTTCTGCGCACTCTGCCGCCACGCGCAAGGCGGCCCAAACGGCCCTCCCTATCTCGGATTGCGGTGCCGCGCGGCGCGCGCCGCGGCGTCCGCGGGAACGATTGTGACCTAGTGTTCCCTGTATTGCTCTCTGAGCTTCTTCTTGTCGAACTTGCCAACGCTTGTCTTGGGGAGCGCATCGACAAACAGGATTTTGTCCGGGATTCCGAATTTCGATATCACGCCGGCATCAGCAAAGGTTTTCAAATGCGCCTTTATCTGCGTGTCGCTGACATCGCCGCCTATGCGAGCATCCCGGATGACGAGCGCCAGCGGTCGCTCCCCCCATTTGTCGTCCTTGACGCCGATGACGGCTGCTTCCGACACACCCTGGCACTGCGACAGGATATCTTCGAGCTGCAGCGATGACACCCATTCGCCACCGGTCTTTATGACATCCTTGATCCGGTCGACGATGCGGACGTATCCGTCAGGCTCGATGACGCCGATGTCGCCGGTGTGCATATAGCCGTCGGCCCATAACTGCTCTGACGCTTCGGCGTTGTCGACATAGCCCTGCGTGAGCCAGGGCGCGCGCACGACGATTTCGCCCGGCGTTTTCCCGTCATGCGGCAGCTCGCTGCGGTCCCTATCGAGCAAACGGATATCGACCAGCGGCGCGGCCATGCCGGCCTTGGTGCGGATATCGATCTCCTGATCGGAGCCGCCTGCCAGATCGGCGGATTTCACCTGCGCCAGGCAAAGCAGTGGTGCACTCTCCGACATGCCGTAGCCCGCATAGACGTCGACGCCGAGCGCCAGCGCCTGTCTGGCAAGCCCCTTCGGCAGTTCGGATCCGCCGATCACCATCTTCAGGCCGGCGAGATCGGTGTTTGCCGCCGTGGCCGCGCCGAGCAGCATCTGCAGGATCGTCGGCACGCCGTGCGTGAAG
Organism: Mesorhizobium sp. M1273; assembly: GCF_040318195.1. Taxonomy (NCBI): domain Bacteria; kingdom Pseudomonadati; phylum Pseudomonadota; class Alphaproteobacteria; order Hyphomicrobiales; family Phyllobacteriaceae; genus Mesorhizobium; species Mesorhizobium sp. M1273. The sequence continues at coordinate 130,323 of NZ_JAMYLV010000010.1, forward strand.
GTTACGCCTTCGGTCTTGATCAGCCTGAGGAGCACGGCGGGATCGTAGCGTCCCGGATACACTTGCTTGACGCCGGACAGCGTCGCCGTCCACGGAAACCCCCAGGCGTGGACATGAAACATCGGGGTGATCGGCATGTAGACGTCGTCGCGGCAGAACCGGCCTTGTTTCGCAGCGCTGCCCAGGAAGGCCATTTCGGCGAGCGAATGCAGAACCAGCTGGCGATGGCTGAAGTAGACACCTTTCGGCGCACCCGTTGTGCCCGTCGTATAAAAGGTGGTGGCAATCCTGTTCTCGTCGAAGTCTGGGAAAGCATAGTCGGGCGAAGCGCCGCGCAGCAGCTCCTCATATTCGCCGGCGAAGGAAAGCCCACCTGTCTCAGGCACCGCTCGATCCGACATCAGGATCAGCGTCTTCACTTTGGGCAGTTGCTGCTTGATGCCTTCAAGAACCGGGACGAAGTCGTCATTGACGAGAAGCACCGACGACCCCGCATGATCGATCATGTAGGCGATCTGCTCCGGCGACAGACGCACGTTCACCGTCTGCAAGACCGCGCCCATCATGGGAACCGCGAAATAGGCTTCCAGGAACCGGTTGCTGTCCCAGTCGAGCACGCCGACGGTGTCGCCGGCGCGTACACCAAGCCTGTCGAGACTGTACGCCAGTCGCCCGATGCGCTCGCGCAACTGGCGGTAGGTAAACCGAGTCCTGTCCCGATAGACGATCTCCTGATCGGGTGCCTGCAGGAGCGGCGTATGCCACAGCTGCTTGATCAGCAGCGGATACTGATATGCGGCGCACGCGGGTCTCGCAGCCATGGCGGCGTCCTCGGGATATGTCGCTCGTCAGCGCTCGATGGCGAGGACGCCGGCCAAATGGCTTGATGATGGCGGGCCTCACCTGGCCCGCCTCGGTTCTAGGCGCCGCGATTGGCCTTACTCGACCGCGCCGCTTCCGCATTCGCCTTGTTTCGCAATTCCAGAAGTCCAAGCAGGACCTCGTCGCGCTCGGCGGCGAGATCGTCGATCGACCGCGAACCCACCTCGGCGTGAACACCATCGATCAGCTTTTTCTGCAACTCGGGCGTCAGTTCCGGCGAACCCAGCACCTTCCACCAAGCCGACATCGGACCGGTGAATTGCTGCAGGAAATGCTCCATGCCGCCCTGTCCGCCGCCGAGATGGTTGAGCAGAACCTGACCCATGATGCCCCACCGCAGCCCCGGTCCCCAGGAGACCGCGGTGTCGGCGTCGGCGACGCTGACGACGCCTTCGCCAACCAGATAATACACCTCGCGGGCAAGCGCTGCCTGCAGGCGATTGGCGACATGCCCGGGCACTTCCTTGTGCAGGCGGACCGTTTTCTTGCCCAGACCGGTGTAGAATTCTGACGCGCGCCGGATTGTCTCCTCTGACGTCTTGGCGCCGCCGACGATCTCGACCAATGGCACCAGATGCGGCGGATTGAACGGATGCGCGATCACGCAGCGTTCCGGGTGGTTCGGGCACCCCGACTGGATTTCGCTCATTGTCAGGCCGGACGAGCTCGAGGCGATGATCACATCGGCCGGCAGCAGTTCGTCGAGCTGGCCGTACAGCTTCTTCTTGAAGTCGATCCGCTCCGGTCCGTTCTCCTGGACAAGATTGGCGCTCTTGAGGGCCTCCGGCAGGTCGGCGTTAAAGGCCAGCCGCATCGGCGAGGCCCCCGGAGCGAGCCCCAGCCTGTCGAGCGCCGGCCAGGCCGCTTCGACGAAGCGCCGCAACGACGCTTCCGCATTGGGAGCGATATCCGTCGCCACGACATCCAGGCCCTTTGCCAGGAATTGTGCCGCCCAGCTGGCGCCGATGACACCCGTACCGATAATGGCGACCTGAGAGATTTGCTTGCTGCCAGCCATGGTCATTTCTCCTTCGAGGGGATTTCGGCGTAGGCGATGCCGGTGAGGTTACCTTGGGCGAAGAGAAACGCCCGGTTCTTGGAACCATCGAGCTGTGCGACATAAACGGAGCCGGCGAGGTCGGTGAAGAACATCCGATTGCCTGGAACGTCGAGCGCGATACCGATGCCTTCCATCAGATCGCCGACAAGGAGCTCAGGTCCATAGCCATTTCTGGCGGGCGCATCGATCGAGGCACGATTGACCGTGTTGCCGGCCGGCGGATTGCCGCGATCCGTCCAGTAGAGAAAGCGGCTTTCGAGATCGAGCTCGAGGTCGATCGGCTCAGGCAGTTCATCGAACCATGTTTCGATGTCCGTGCGACTGGCGGCGTCCTCGCCCCTGGGTATGTCTATACCCGCCCGAAAGATGCAGCCGAGGCCGGCATTGTCCGGACCCTTCTGCGTCCAGTAGATTTGTCCACGCACGGGATCGAGCGTGATGCCGACGCACCATTTGGTGGCGTCGCGGCTGTCGTCTTCGCCCTCGCCTGTCTGGACCAACGTCTCGATGTCGGTGCCGTCGAGATTTGCGCGCATCACCCGCATGCCCTCGCGGTCGCACCAGTAGAGCTTGCCGGTCCGCTTCTCCAGGTGGATCTGCTTGGGCGTGTGGGTGACGCCTTTGGGGACGATGACCGTGCGATTGCTGCCATCAAGGTCGGCGCGTTCGATGGTGCCGTCGTTGAGGTTGGGCACGCCCATATTGGTCCAGTAGATATGGCCGGCCTCGACATCGACCACGATGCCGTCAGGAACACGACAGCCGGTGACGATGACCTCCGGGCTGGAGCCGTCCGAATTCATCGAGTGAATGCGCCCACCACTCGCCTCGAGAACGAACAGTCGGCCAACCGTGTCCTTGCTGCCCGATGTTGATTTCGATTTCGTCGCGGAAGCGTCGTTCATGGATTTCTCCTTCGCGGCCTGGGGCCTCGATGCCAAAGCGCGGCATCACTCACATTCGATCGCAAGCCAACCGCTCTATGCGGCCGCTGCAGGTTTCCTGGTTTTGGTGAAGTCAGGCGGGCGCTTTTCCAGAAAGGCAGTCAGCGCTTCCTTCGCCTCCTCGGAGCGGACATGTACGCTGAACGCCTCGTTTTCGGCCCGCATCGCCGCCTTGACCTGTTCGCGGAAGGAACGCTTCAGAAGTCTCTTGGACGCTTGCAGCGCACCAGCCGGTTTAGCTGCCAGCTTCCGCGCCGTTTCGCTCGCCACCGGCAGCAGGTTCTCATCGAGCACGACCTGCGTGACCAGTCCCAACTCCGCGGCGCGCCTGGCATCGAACGCCGATCCCAGCAGAATCAACTCGGCCGCGCGGATGTGCCCGATCGCAGCCGGAACGGCGTAGCTCGAGCCAAATTCAGGCACCACGGCAAGGTTGATGAAAGGCATCTGAAACCTGGTGCTTTCGCCCGCATAAACGAAATCGCAGTGCAACAGCACGGTGGTTCCGCTACCGATTGCGGCGCCGCGCACGGCCGCAACGATCGGCTTGCCGAAATCAGCCAGCGCGTTCATCAGTCGGGCCTGGGGAGATTCTCCAGCGCCTGGAGGGTTCTTCAAAAAGTCTTGGATATCGTTGCCTGCGCTGAAAGCATCTCCCGCGCCGTGCCAAAGCACCACGCGGACGCTGTCGTCCTTGCCCGCGTCATTGAAGATATCGGCGAGCTTCGCGTACATGCTCGAAGTCAGCGCGTTCTTCTTTTCCGGCCGGTTCAATTCGACGCGAAGTATGCCTTCGGACCGTTCCGTCACTATCTCGTCCATCGTCTGCAACTCCCGTCCGTCCAGGATCTGTTTAAGCTCGGCAAAGCTCAAGCAGCTGCGGTACTTTACTCTAGGCGGCACGTCCTGGCGCTTTCGGAACCGTGCCGCCGGCGTGCAAGCTGTCTATCTCGCCGGTGTTGAAGCCAAGCTGCTTCAGGATCTCTTCGCTATGCTCACCTAGCTCGGGCGCGCGTCGGGCCGGAGCCTTGGTGACGCCATGCACCTGCAGCGGGCTGCCGATCGTGAGGTTAAGGTTGCCGCCGGCGCCTTCGAGCGGCACGACAATGTCGTTTGCCCTGAGCTGCGGATCCTTGATCACGTCGGCAGGTGCCTGCACCACGCCAAAGGTCAGATGGGCGTGTTCGAAGACTTCGATCCAGTGCGCCATCGGCTGCGCGGCAAAGGTTTGATCCAGGATCGCGGTGAGCTGCCCCGAATTCGCTGCCTGTTTCGCAGGGTCCGCGAAACGGGCATCCGTCAAGAGATCCGGACGGCCAATCGCATTGGAAAGAGCCGGCCATTTGTCGGGCGTCAGCACGATCAGGAACCATGTGTCGTCAGCCGCCCGATAGACATTCAAGGTCGCGTTCGGCGGGTTGGCGCGATCGTGCAGCGGGAAGAACGTAGCTTCGGCAAGTGCTGCCTGTGCCATGACTCCGGAAGCCCAGATGCCTGCAGCGAGCAGCGAAGTGGTGACGTACGAGCCCTTTCCGGTGCGTTCGCGCCGGTAAAGCGCGGTGACGATTGCCGAATAGAGGCTGACCGCCGTCGCATGATCACCGCTGCCGGTAACCGGGAAGGTTGGTGGGGCACCGGCATCGCGCGTCAGCGACAGCAAGCCGCTTCGTGCCCAGTACGCCGTGAGGTCGAAGCCCGGGAGTTGGGCGTCAGGACCGTTATCGCCATAGCCGGTGACATCCGCATAGATCAGACGCGGGTTCCATGCTGCGACATCGTCATAGCCGAGCTTCAGTTTTTCGCGCGCCGGGTGCGGTGTGTTGACGATCAGAACATCCGCCCACACGACTAGCCGCCGCAGGACTTCCTGCGCTTGCGGCGACTTCAGATCGAGCGATAGTCCACGCTTATTGCGATTATTGAGATGCCAGGGATAGTTGTCTTTTGACCGCGGTTGCGGCGGAACCTTGTAGCCAATGCGCCACGTGTCGCCGGTTGGCGGCTCGACCTTGATCACGTCGGCGCCGAAGTCCGACAGGATGACCGCGGCGGCTGGCCCCGCGATGAAGCTAGCCAAGTCGACCACCTTCAGTCCGGCGAAAATGTTGTCGGTTGCCATAGGGCTGTCCTTTCTGAATTGCCGTGTGCGTCGGGTTTCTTCAGCGTCCACGGAACTGTGGCGCACGCTTTTCCAGGAAGGCGGTCGTGCCTTCCTTCTTGTCCTCGGTTGCGGCGCACAGCCCGAAGTAGGCGGCCTCAAGCAGCAGGCCTTCGCCCTGGCTCGTCTCCATCCCCTTGTTTGCCGCTTCGAGCGCGAACCTGATGGCGACCGGGGCGTTGGCGGCGATCTTGTGCAGGATCGCCTCTGCGCGCGTGATCAGATCGGCAGCCGGAACGATCTCGTTGACCAGCCCGATGCGGTATGCCTCTTGCGCTGTGATCATCTCGCCGGAAAGGATGAGCTGAAGGGCGCGGCCCTTGCCAACGAGCCGTGGCAGTCGCTGCGTTCCGCCGCCGCCAGGCACCAAGCCCAGTGCCACTTCCGGCTGGCCGAACCTGGCCGTTTCCACGGCGATCCTGATCGTGCACGCCATCGCCGTCTCACAGCCGCCGCCAAGAGCGAAGCCGTTGACGGCCGCGACAACCGGCTTGCCCAGATTTTCGATGAGGTCGAGCACTCCTTGCCCGAAGCGGCTGGACTGCTCGGCCTCGAATGCCGATACCTGCGCCAGCTCGCCGATGTCGGCGCCCGCGATGAACGCCTTGTCGCCGGCGCCGGTCAGAATGACGCCGCGTATCGCTGCATCGTCGCGGGCATCCTCGAACGCCTTTTTCAGATCCGACCACGTCGGCGTGTTCAGCGCGTTGAGCACCTTCGGGCGATTGACGGTGACATAGGCGATTGCACCCTTCTTCTCATAGAGAACGTTTGCGAGCGCCGGGCCCGCCGTTTCCACGGCCATGATGATACTCCTGTTCAGGAAAGGGCGGCGAGCCAGGGTGGGGGGAGCGACCCCGGCTCGCCGCTGCTCAGACGAAGGCGCCAAGGCCGGTAATGGCTTTGCCGACGATCAGATTCTGCATCTGATATGTGCCCTCGTATGAGTAGAGCGCTTCGGCGTCGTTGAAGAAGCGCGCCACATTGTAGTCGGCAACGATGCCGTTGCCGCCGAGCAGCTCGCGGCCCCATGAAACAGTCTCGCGCGACTTTGCCGTGCAGAACGCCTTGGCCAGCGAGGCGTGGTGGTCGGCAAGCTTGCCTTCGTCATCCATCTGCGCCAGGCGAACCATCAGGCACTGGCAAGCGGTCAAATTGGCGAGCATCTTGGCCAGGATATCCTGCACCATCTGGAAAGAAGCGATCGGCTTGCCGAACTGCAGGCGCTCCTGTGTGTATCTCAGTGTCGCCTCGAACGCGCCCATCTGAATGCCGGTCGAAGCCCAGCCGACCATGTAGCGCGTCATCCGCAGCACCCGCGCTGTATCGCGAAACGAGTTGCCGCCCTGCAGGCGGTCGGCTTCCAACACGCGGACGTCCTTCAGCGTAATAACGCCGTTCTGAACGACCTTGAGCGCGATCTTGTGCTCGATCTTCTCGACGCTGAATCCCGGCGTCGTCTTGTTCTCGACGATAAAACCCTTCACCTGGTTGTCGTCGAGGTCACGCGCCCAGATGATCGAAACGTCGCACCACGTCGCGTTGCCGATCCAGCGCTTCTGTCCGTTGAGGAGCCAGGTGTCGCCCTCGCGCTTGGCCGTCGTGGTCAGCCCGCCGCTCGTGCCCGAACCGACCAGCGGCTCGGTCAGACCAAAGCAGCCGATCTTTTCCCAGCGCGCCATCGGCGGCAGCCACTTCTGCTTCTGCTCCTCAGAGCCGTCGAGATAGATCGAGCCCATAGCCAGGCCGCTGTGCACGCCGAAGAAGGTGCAGAACGAAGCGTCGACGCGGGCCAGCTCCATGGCGACGAAGCCGAACAGCTTCTGGCTGCCGCCGGCGCAGCCATAGCCCTCATAGCCGAGGCCGCCGAGCCCGAGCTCCTTGAACGAAGGCAGCAGCTCGAAGGGGAACGCGTCGTCGGACCAGTATTTGTTGATGATCGGCTGGACCTTGCTCTCCATGTAGGCCCGCACCTTCTTGACCACCGCCAATTCGTCTGGATTGAGGAGATCGGCCAGCTGGTAGAAGTCGCTGTTCGGCGCCGGCAAAGGCTTTGCCTGCCTCTCGTCCTTCGCTGCGGTTGCCACTGCCATCCTCGTTCTCCTGCTCGATTGTCCGATCTTTCGGAATGAAGTGCGTGAGCAGGACTATGGCTTCGGGCGGCGCTTTCTTCTTGGAGAACTCTGCGGCGGGTAGGACGCCTGTGCCCGATCATGCGCATCTGGATTCGTATGTGGAGTGCCATCAATCGTGACCCACAAACGGGGAGCCAAACGGACGGCGAAGACCTCTCGCCCTTTATCGAGGCGCCACCTGTTCCACGACGAGACCGGAAACGGCAATGGTTATGTCACGCAGCTTGGTGGCAAGATCCGTACTCACCAGCGTCAGCAGGTTGGTGCGGAGTGCCGGCCTGCTGGCCATGAACTCCACCAGCTGCTGCCAGTCCCACTTTACGACAGTTGCGTGGCCGCGAGCCGTCCGCGCCACGCCCCGTCAGCGACGCGACGGCTTCGAGAAATCGCCGCTTGGCGCGCCAGACAGAGTCACGGTGCTGTGGTTTCCTTAATCGGAACTGCACCACCCGCCAGGGGAGGCGGTTCGGAGATCAGCCGCGAACTGCGCTGGCCGGTCAGGTAGGACCACAGCCATTGCGATTGAACCCGCCAACGATTTTGAAGTTGGGGGAGAGCCAGCAGATGAACGAAAGCCCATATGAACCAGGTCAGGAAGCCAGCCATTCTCAGATGACCGGACTCCAGGATGGCGTAGTTCTTGCCGACGACCGCCATGTTGCCCTTGTCCCGGTAGCGAAACGCGCGCTTTGGTTCGTGCCCTTTGATTTTATCGGAGATCAGGCGGCCGACATAGCGCCCTTGCTGGATTGCCGCCTGCGCGACGCCGGGCACGGGTTGCCCGTTCTGTTGCTGTATGGACGCCGCGTCGCCGACCACGAATATGTCGGGTTGACCCGGCACATTGAGCGAAGGCTCGACCAGCGCCCTGCCCGCGCGATCCGCCTTGGCACCAACCATGTGGACGACCGGCGATGCGGCCATGCCTGCGGTCCACAAAACAGTTGCACTGGGAATTCTTTCGCCTCCCGCGATGACGCCCTCGGCGTCGACACTGTCGACCTTGACGCCGAGCAAGACCTTGACGCCGAGCTTGGCAAGGTGTCTGGCGACCTTCTTTGAGAGCGACGGAGCGAAGGTCGGGAGAGCCCGATCTCCTCCCTCGATCAAGGTAATCGTGCTGGTTGCCGGATCGATCCGCCTGAAATTCCCACGCAGCGTCACCCTAATCATTTGTGCGATCGACGCCGCGAGCTCGACACCGGTCGCTCCGGCGCCGACGAGCACGAAATTCATCTGGCGCGCGCGCTCATTCTCGTCATCGGTCGCTTCGGCCATCTCGAAGGCGCTCAGAATTTTGTTTCGGATCGCCTCCGCGTCGGCGAGAGTCTTAATCCCCGGTGCAAAGGCTGCGAACTCGTCATGGCCGAAATAGCTCGGGCGCGTGCCCGTGGCGACGACGAGGAAATCGAAGCGCACCTTGCGGATACCGATCCCGGGATAGACGGTATCGACGGTGCGATGGGGCAGATCGACGCCGACGATGTCGGCGAGCATCACATCCAGATTGGCCTGCTTTGCCTCCAGCTGCCGGATCGGCGCGGCGATCTCGGACGGTGCCAGCACGGCGGTCGCCACCTGGTAGAGCAACGGCTGGAAGATATGATGATTGCGGCGATCGATCAGGACCACGTCCGCATCGGATCGCTTGAGAGCCCTTGCCGCTGCAACGCCGGCGAAACCGGCACCCAGGATAACGACTCGCGGCCGCCTTGTGTGCGAACCATTGGCGTCAATTTCAGAGGGATCAATCTCGGCCAACATCGCTCATCACCTCATGACTCGTGCATCTGGCCGATCTGACGGCCATACAATGCGATACCTTCCTAATGCACATCCTGCTTGTACCGACGTGTCGCGAGCGGAATGATTTTGCGGCGTTCGGATGGTGGCAATTCACGTCACCGGCAGCCACAGATCGACGGTCGTGCCGCGATGAGGCGCGCTGACGATCGACAGCCCGCCGCCCTGACGTTCCATGACCTGCCGGACGGTGGCCAGACCGAGGCCGGTTCCATTTGTCTTGGTTGAGAAATGAGGCTCCCCCGCCATTTCCAGCGTGGCCTCATCCATTCCGCTGCCGGTGTCGGCGACGGTCAGGCGGATCATCGAGTTGCCGCCGCGCACCGGACCGGCGGGATAGCAGTCCTGTGCAACCGCGATGGTCACACGCCCGCCTTCCAGCATCGCGTCACGCGCATTCAAAACGAGATTGAACAACACTCGGTCGATCAGTTGCTGGTCGATGAAGGCCTTGGGGAGATTTTCGGCGATGTCGAGATCAAGACGAATGCGTCCCGACAACAAGCTTGCAAGCGGCGCCTGAAGCCGTCGCAGAAGGCTGCCGACATCGACCGCGGCAAGCTTGACCGGTTGGGGGCTCGCAAAATCCACAAGTTGCCGTGCGAGTGTCTTGGCGCGGAAGGCACAGTAGATCGCGCCGTCAATCCTTTTCAGCTGCCGCCCCGTTCCCGCCCCGCGACCTTGCATCTCCTCCAGGACCGACACGATCGGCGTCAGCAATATATTGAAATCGTGAACGATGGAGGCAAGCAACATGCGCGGATCGGGAACTGCAGCCAGGCAAATATCATCGTCAGCGACGCGCTGTCCCGATGTCATGTTGAAATTGTCGGCCATGGCTTCTCTCCATCGAGAGCGTCGGAAAGTCTGGTTTCCCTGAGCTGCATCTGATCACGTCTCAAGAGTCGGAGCTTGTACGCAGCATCCGATCCTTTGACGTTTCTCGCGGGATCTTCCCGGCCGTCGGGCAAGCCCGGCAATGCTCCGGTGGCATCGGCGTCACAATCGACATGCCGACGGGGTCGGTCACCGTTTCGGCAACCGCATGTCGGGCCGCCAAAATCCTTCAGCGCCACGCTATCGCTGTTGGAGCATGAACATGCAGCCGACGCAAAGCCGATACAATCAAATCGAGTTGGTGCCAGTAAGCTCCTGGCAAAGGCGATCAGCGACCGAAGCCCGAAAGGAACGACGTCGGGGCATCGAAAAACTCACCATCGAAATCAGATCAAGGAGACCATCTATGAAGACGATCGCGACGCTTGTTGTCATGAGCGTTCTTGCCACGCACGCGGCAGCGACCGAGCGGCACGACACTTTGCAGATGTCGTGCAATGCGATCGGCTCTGCCCTTGAACTGGAGCAAAGTTCCATTCTTCGACACCCGTCGTCACGCGTGGAGAACCTGATGCTTTCCGACCTGTATGTGCGTGATCGTGAGTCCTGCGGTCCCGATCAGACAGCTGTGCCGGCGCGGGTTCTTGCCGAGGGTGGCCCATGCAGCGTCTACCGATGCGCAACGGTCACCAAGACATTCAAGCGCCTCTGAAGCGCCCCGCGAACATGCCGGCGCAGCTGAACGCCGCCGGCGGCGTGGCGCACGTCACCTCGCGCCCGGTCGACTGATGCTGATCAACAGGGCGGATATCGCGCGTGCAGGCAGGTGTCACGACGCCTTGGCTATCACGTGCAGTTTCTGGTTCACGCTGAGCCTGCCCGGGTGAATGTCCCGCTCGCGCCGACCGGTGAAGCGATTCCTGATGACCGCGGCGATCGCGGTCGGCCTGTCGTTGGCGCTCGCCTCCCCGTTCGTGACCTCCACCCCGCAATCAACCGATCCGACCGGAGCTGCGCGATAGTTCTTTCGCGCCGTGATCGCGATTGGTCCCGTAAGGTCACAGCTTGAACAGCTGCCTGATGCGCGCCCGCAAGGGCGGTATCGTCGACGCGGCGTTGGCTCCGTTGCCTCGGCCGAGCCGAAGCTGCTCCGACGCGTTCCTCTTCGCGAGGAGCAAGGCCAGTTCATCGGCGATCGCGGGGCGATCCCGCAACAACGGCGCGAGGCCCTCCTGTGTGATCTCATAGACGACCACCAAGGTAAGAGCCTTGACGCTGCCTAATTCGCCGGCTTCCGTCAGAAGACCGCCTTCACCGAGGCAGTCACCGGGCGCAAGACGCCCCAGTACCATCTCGCTTGCGCCGTCGCGCCGGTTGACGGTCACAACGCCGCTGCGCACGATCATCAGCGACTTCAGCACCTCACCTTGCTCCGCCAGGGTCTCCCCCTTCCGGAACGTCCGGCGCGTCATCGTCGAAGCGAGCGTTTCCTTCTCGTCCTCGGTCAGCGGGGCAAACAGCGGGATCGCGTCCAGAAGCCGCCTCGGTGTCGTGTGGAAGCCGAACGGCATCTCGACCTCATTCGGGTTTGGGGATTGAGGGCCAATAGATCCCAAAGGCGCGGCAAGACTGAGTCCGGCCGCCTTTGCGTGGCGGAAGATCAGGTCGAAGATCTCGCTCTTTGCCTTGCCGGCAAGTGCCCTGTCGGCGACCCTGAAGGTAAGCTCCAGCTCCACCGCGCCTCCATCCAGCGACACTGTTTGGACGCTCGGCTCCGGTTGCGCCAATATCGAATTGCTGCTCAGGAGAACCGCGCGCATCACGTCAGCCATCGTCGACGGTGCGGTGCTCGACCGAAAACGGACCGTGAGCGTGACGCCATGGCTCCGCTCGGGACTGCTGAGATTGGTGAGTCTTGCTTTCGCCAGGTCGCTGTTAGGGACAACCACCAGGTCGTTTGCACCCGTTAGAAGGTGCGTGGCCCGCCAGTTCGTCTCGACCACCGCGCCTTCGATGCCGTTGCCCAGCACAAGCCAGTCGCCGATCCCGTAGGGCTTGGCAAGATTGAGCGCTATGCCCGAGAAGACGTCGCCCAGAGTGCTCTGCAGGGCAAGGCCAAGTACAATGGCGACCGCGCCGGATGTGGCGATCAGCGTTCCGACCGGAGCGTTGAAGACGTAGGCGATAATCGACAGGACCGCTGCCACATAGATGATGCCGACAACAAGATCCTGAAGAAGCCGCCCTTCACGGGGCTTTTGTTCGAGGATGAGAAAGACGCGGACAACGCCGATCAGCGACCATGCGGCATTGATCCACCAGATCACCTTGACGATATCAAGGAATACCCGCTCCAGCGTAGAGACATCGGTCGGACCGACCGCGTACGGGAGGATTCCGTGATAGAGCAGCAGCGCCGTAAGCGCCAAAAAGAATGCCAGCTGACCGACCAGGCGCAGCGTTGGTCGGCCGCGAAGCAGAATGCCCGTGACCAGCGCGCCGCTCGCCGCGACCATACCGGTTTGAACGATGGGATCGGCAATAACGTTGGATAGATGTGCGTAATCAACCATGGGATTGGGAACCACATATTGTTCAACGATAAGGGACCTCGGTGCGAAAGTCCTGCTATGCAGGCTTGCCACGAGGTTGGCGGTGGCGGCTGAGACTGCCGCTCGAATTGGACTGGAAGTCATTTTGCGGGCAGTGAAGAATTGCTTGTTGAAGAAGACGATCGCATGCGCCAGGCGCCCGCGGATTATGGCCCTCCTGACCTTGGCGCAAAAGCCGACGGCAGCTTTGCCGGTCTTCCTGCCGCGGCCACACCAAACTCATCCGACGAACCCTTCAAGTCCCAGGTTGCGTGCTGAGCCAGACGGTCATGCCGGGTTCCAGCCCTTCGGTACTGCCGTTTGGCTCAAGGCGGAGACGAAAGGAATTGAGATCGTGATCGCCGACGGCGCGGGCCGCGCGCCAGGTTGCGAATTCCCCCAATGGACGCAGTTCCGTCACACGAGCATCGATCTGGCGCCCGTCCTGCACCGTCAGCACCAGCGTTTTGCCGAGCGTTATGTCGTGCAGATCGTCTTCACGCAGCGTGAAAGCGAACCAGGCCTGACCATCCGCCTCCATCGTCATCACCGGCTTTCCCGGGCCGATGATCTCACCTGGCTCGGCAACGCGGATGCCTATTGTGCCGTCCGCCGGTGCGATGAGTCTGGTCTTGTCCAACTGGACCTGAATATCCCTGACTGTCGCCTCGGCCAGCGCCACCTGGGCATCGGCGAGAGCACGCTCCTCGGCGGTGGGACCGGCGCTCGCTTCTGCAGCTTGCGCCTGTTTGAGATCGAGGTCGGCCTTCGCCTTTGCAAGCGAGGCCGAACTCGTGTCGAGCGTTTGTTTGCTGGCGAAGTCCTTGCCGGCAAGTGCCGAGGCGCGGTCATACTGTTGCTGGGCGAGTACAAAGTTGGCCTGGGATGTCTGAATGGCCTGGTTGGCGATTGCCACCTCTTCCGGCCGCACTCCCGAATAGACGTTATCCCGCTGTGCCTTGGCGCTCGCCGCGGCGGCTTTGGCTTCACCGGCAGCTGCCGTCAGTTCCGGATTGTCGAGCACGGCAAGAAGATCGCCCTGATGGACATGCTGGCCCGCAATGACAGCCACCGTCGCCAGTCGCCCCGTAGCGTCGGGGGCGACGCGAATCTCGGTCTGCCGAACCATGCCGGCGATCGGCGGCTTTGCCTGCTCTGCCGAGGCTTCGCAAACGAAGCAGATTATCGCACCTGCCGCGGCCAGCGCGACTGCCGAACCATATCGCGACCTAACGAGCATCGGACACCCTCCAGCCCATGGTGATTCTGGCCGAGGCGATAGCAAGGATCGCGTAGACGCCGGTCAGCACCCACAGCCACATCCAGTCTTTCGAGACATCAGTCACCGTCGCTCCCATCTGGTTGATCCGCACCAGGCCGTCGATCCCGAAGGTGCTGGGAAGGATGAAGCTGGCGGTGCGAAGTATTGGCGGGATTGCTTCCAGCGGCCATGCAACGCCGACCAGGAAGAAGATCGGAAGACTGATGGCAATGAGCAGGAGAACCGAGGTTTCGCGCCGCTTGAACCAACTGCCGACGAACTGGCCGAGCAGGCTGACCGAGAGGATATAGGGAATGGCCAGGACGATCAGGTCGAGCACATGATCGCTTGCCGAGAAACCGTAGACCCTCGACAACACGACGAGGAACAGAGCGTAGCCTGGCAATGCAAGCAGCAGGTGGGCGAGACTTTGACCAATCACCGCCGACACGGTGCCACGACGGCGGCGCGCATCGTGGCCGCCCTGCTCGTAGGCCACCCCACCCAGCGTCGCCGACCCCATCAGCAGCGTCTGCTGCAGGATCAACAGGAAAGCAGCCGGAACGACGTAGCTGCCATAGCCGCCGGTGGGGTTGAAAAGGGGCTGGTTCAAAATCTCCACGGGCGAGCTTTTCGCGAGCGCCGCCCGGTAGAGGCTTCCATCCGGCCGGGCGCTGCGCGCCGCGAGCTCCGCTGTGACTGCGCCCACACCTTCCTGAATGCCCTGCAGCGTGCGGCTGTAGAGCAGGAAATAGGTTGAATCGACATAGGCAGGCAGCCTTGCCTGATCGCCCTTCAGTATCTCGCGCTCGGTTCCGGCCGGAATGCTCAATATGCCGAACACTTCGCGGCGAGCGAGTGCGGCCTGTGCTTCTGCCAATGTCGTCGGTCGAAGCACCACCTTCACCGCTTCGTCGGCATTGACAGCCTGGATGATCGTGCGACTGACGTCGGAGGAATCATCATCCACGACGGCAATGGGGATGCTCTTGATAAGTTGGCCGAGATAGGGTTGCGGGTAGAATAGGCCGTAGATGATCGGCGCCAGAACGATGAGGCTGAAGGCGCTGCGGTTACGTATGATCCGGCCATATTCGTTCGTGAATGCTCGAACAATGCCGATCCTTCCTCTAGCGCTGTCTTGTTCAGGGGTTCCAACCGGCTCTGGCCGCGGATGCCGAGCAACAGATCGCAACCTCAGCCAGGCCAGACCGAAATAGAGGACCGCCAATCCGCCCAGCATCATGAAAGGCTCGGCGGAATTCCCTGCCGGTACGCCGCGAGCCGCCTGGTCGAACAGGATCTGGATGTACCAGCGTAGCGGCAGCATCGCACCCCAGGCACGGGAGAAGCCGTTCATGGCCAGCACGGGAAAGCCGACGCCGGCAAAGCCGAATGCCGGCGAACAGATGATGCCGGTCAGGCTGAGACCAAAGGCAAGGTTCCTGACGAGAAGCTGCAGAAGCGCCCCCAACGACAGATAGGCAATGATCAGCTGGCAAGCGCCGGCGGCCACTAGCACCGGGTCGCCGCGGAAAGGTATTTCGAAGATGCCGTGAATGGTCCCCAGCCCAACAGCCATCATGACGAGGAAGATGCCGAAATAAGGTGCCAGCTTGCCGACGAGCGCGATGAGCATGCTATCGCCGGCCGTCGCCAGCCATTCCCGCATGTTGCGCGACCCGAACTCGGAGCCGACCGCATAGCCGGCGGAAATTGCGGTCACGATGTGGAGCACGGTCGGCAGGATGGCGCGCAAAAGGAACTGCGCGTAGTTCAGGGCGGGATTGGTCAGAACGTATTGCTCGACGGCAAGCGGACCCGGCGCGAAGGCGGCGCTGCGTGGCCCTGCCGGCAGGTCGGCAATTGCTGCCGATATCGCCGCCTGCAGCGAATTCGAGGCGACGTTGCCGGGCGTGAAGAACTGCTTGTTGAAGAAGATCACGACCTGCGGCCGGCGCCCCGCCGCGATATCGCGTTCGAGATTCTGTGGGACATAGACCGCTGCAATGGCCTCGCCGGAGCGGACGGCATGCATGGCTCCGTTAAGATCGGAGGAACGTCTCGCAAGATTGACGCCCGGTGCCGAGTTGATCGCCTGCACAAAGGTTTCGGACGTTCTCGACCTGTCCTGATCGACCACGTCGACCCGCAGATCACGGATGACGGCATTGCTGAACGTGGCGGCAAGGATCGCAAAGGCAATCAACGGGATACCGACAACGAGAAGCAGGGCGACCTTGTCGCGCCAGATCCAGATCACCTCGCGGCGAGCGACATCGACAATGCCGAAACGACGCCCGCTGGCCATCAGTGCACCCCGTTCCAATCGGCGTAGGCGCTCATGCCAGGCCTGAGGATGGGGAGCTTGTCGACCGGATAGGCCCGCACCTCGAAGGTCCTGAGATCGAAGTCGCCAGTCGCACGCGTTGCGCGCCACCCGGCATACTCGCCGCGGGTGGCAATCGTCCGCACCTCGACGGTTATGGGCATGTCACCAAGTGCAGGGATTTTGACCGTGAACCTGTCTCCTATTTTCAGACCCTTCACCAAGTCCTCACGGAGATCGAAATGCACCCAGACGTCGCTGAGGTCGACCAGCGAGAGCAATGGCACACCAGGCGAGACATATTCGCCAACCTCCGCGCCGAGCTGATAGACCTGCGCTGCAATCGGCGCCTTGACGGTCATCTCGTCGACCTGTGCCTGCAGGGTCGCGATCGCGGCCTCGGCCTTGGCGACCGCGGCCTGTGCCACGCCGCGTTCCTCGGCTGTGTAGCCAGCGACAGCTTCCTGATAGGCGAGCTTTGCCTGTTCCGAGGTTCGCGTCGCCACGTCCAGCGAAGCGGTCGCCTCGTCGAGCTTCGCGACCGACTCGAAGCCGCCCTGGGTGACCTGCTTGACGCGGTCGTAAGTCTGCTGGGCAAGCGTCAAGCTGGCCTGCGCCGAGGCGACCTCGGCCTTGCGTTCCGCCACCACTTCGGCGCGCGTACCGATCTGGATGCGCGTGAAGTCCGCCTGGGCGACGATCCTTGCTGCCTTCGCCTCGTTGAGCTTCGTCAACAGCTCCGGATTATCTATCGCCACCAGCAGTTGCCCGGCCGTGATGTTGTCGCCGCGCGACACCGGTCGCTGCCCTACCCTGCCGTCGATACGAGCCGCAATGTCAATGCGCGTGGCATCGGCCTCGCCTTGCACCAGGAGCGGCTGCGGCCGAACGAGATACCACAATGACAAACCAACGATCGCCAGCACGCTGAGCACGACGATGGCCGCCGCCATTTTCGAGGTTCTGGGCGGCTCAGCCGCAGCGGGCTCGACTGATGCGGGCGCTAGGCGATCCGGCAATTCATCCCGTGTCGCATTCGCACCGACCGCTGCGACGCTCCCCCGCAGCGACTCGTCAGTCGAAACTGATGTCTTGCTCATCGGGTCACGCGACATATCCGGCACCGTATGTCTCCCTTTGGTCTGGACAATGCCTGATGGCGATTGTCATCTTGTCTCGACCTGCTCTTCCAATGAGTTTGCGCTCTTGTCGGAGGCTTTCGAAAGCTGCCGACGCATCACCGCCCTTCATCGGAAGGCTCATCAAATCCAGGCGGCGTCTTTTTCCACGACACACCGTCATGGCCCATTTCATAGCCCTTCGCGTACAGCGCGCGCATGAACCTGTTGTCGAACGGGCTCTTCGCCTCCACCGTGAAGTCCGCCGGGATGTCTATGGCGTTGAAGTCGATCCCGTCGCGTTCGGCGATTGCGTAGAGCCGGTAAAGGTCGCCAATGGCTTGCGTCTTGATCAGCGACGACACCGCCTTCTCGGCGATATCCGGCAGGGTGGCCTTGACCGAGCTGTACTCCGGCGTGGTTCGACCATTGCGGATCACGTACAGCCGCGCCTTGACCCTGGTGTGGAAGGTCTTGTCGAGTTCGCCGAGCGTCAGGCCGGCAGGCATGAGGAAAACCTCGTTGGCGGTGCCGCCGTCGACGTGCATCTCGTGATAGGTCCTGCCGCCTGCAGCCACTTCCAGGTCGACTGGTGGAAAGATGCCTGGAATGGATGTTGAGGCGAGGATGACCTGGTTGAACAGTTTCCTGCGATCCGGCCGCCCGCTTGCCGCGATGGCTCCCATATCCCAGATGACTGCCCGGTCTGCATCGAGATTGGTCGTTCCGACAAACAGGCGGCGCCCCTTGGAATACTCGCTGGCAATCTTGGCCAGCATGGCGTCGGTGATGTGTTCATCGAGCATCTTGGCAAGCGGCGCGTTGCTGGTGAACGAACCGCTGGAGAGTGCTCCGAGAAGACTGTGTCTGGTGTAGATGTTGGCGTCGGTGACCTCGGTGAACCCTGCCTTGAGTTGGTCGTCATAGGCCGGACCAAGAAAGGCAAAGGGCGCGATCAGCGCGCCGGCGCTGATCCCGGTGACGATATCGAATTTTGGTCTGGTTCCAGCCTTGGCCCAGCCGGCAAGAATGCCGGCTCCGAAGGCACCGCTGCTGCCACCGCCCGACAGTGTAAGGGCGTTCAGTGCTCTGACATTGATGGACGGATCGCCCTTCGACGCCTTCAGCCTCTCATCGTGGAATCGGACAAGTCGTGCGGCCGGATAGCTGGCATAGGAATCGCCCCAGATCCGGATGTCGCGCTGGTAGCCGGGCGGCTCGGCGGCCGACGCCAATTGCTGTGGGACGCTGTCGCGGGGGGCGGCCGCAATGCATCCTATGAGCTGGCTTGCGCACAGGCCAAGCGCAATCATGCTGGCCCCTGCCCTTCGGGAGCGATTGACGAGGTTGCTGCCGCGCTGAAGGATGCGCATGGCGACGGGAGAACATGCAGTCGTGCGGCGAGAGAAGGACCGGGACCAGCTGCCTTCCGGTGACCATGAGGTCCGGACTGTCGTCATTGACCTTTCCTCATTCAAGCTAACGCGTAGCGAGAGAGGCTGGCAGCAGACTGCTCCTCAACCGTCTCGACACTTCTGCTCACGAAGCATCCTTCGACCACAGGCCGGTGTCCGGGGCTTGTACAAAGCGCTGGGTTTTTTGACGTCTCATGCATGATCGATATCGGAACTCACGCCGTCCGACGTAGCCGCCGGTAATCCCGCGATAACTGTCAAAAGCGCGGACACTTCCTACAAGCCCTGAATTTCAGCGCGTGGTCAGGTGCGAACCACGGAAACGAGGCCTCCCGACCGACCCTCTCGATAGCGCGCTGCGTGCAGGTACACGCACTCGCCGGTCGAGGCTCCGCACCGAACATCAATCCATTGCAAACGAGGACGACCATGCCGACAAATGCCACTCCTACACCCGGTTCCGAGCTGATTTCGCCGAAGGACCACACGCTGATCATGATCGACTTCCAGCCGCAAATGTCCTTTGCCACCAAGTCGATCGATGCCGTCCTGTTACGCAACAACGCCGCGCTGGTCGCCCATGCCGCCGCCGGCTTCGGCGTTTCGACCATCCTCACCACCGTCGCCGAGAAGACGTTCTCGGGACCGATGTTCGACGAGATCACAGCCGCCTTCCCCGGCCAGCCGCTGCTCGACCGCACCTCCATGAACACCTGGGAGGACGCCGCCGTCATCAGCCAGGTCAATGCGATCGGCAAGAAGCGCCTCGTCCTGTGCGGTTTGTGGACCAGTGTCTGCATCGTCGGCCCATCGCTTTCCGCGCTCGATCAGGGCTTCGAAGTCTATGTGATTGCGGACGCATGCGGTGACGTCTCCGAGGAAGCGCATGAGCGCGCCATGCAACGGATGATCCAGGCCGGCGTGCGGCCGATGACATCGCTGCAATATCTGCTGGAGCTGCAGCGCGACTGGGCGCGCGGCGATACCTACGAGCTGACGACGGGAACCGCCAAAAAGTTCGGCGGCGCCTACGGCCTCGGTGTCATTTACGCCAAGACCATGCTCGGCGCGCATGAGGGCTGAACCGTCCGCAGTGGCGCTGGCGAAGTCGCCGGCGCCGCCAGGCAATCCCTTCCATTCGCCCGGAGCGCCACATGAAACCCTATCTCATCTCGCTTGCCGCTGGCCTGCTCGTGGGCGTCATCTATGGACTGTTGAATGTCCGCTCCCCGGCCCCGCCGATCATCGCGCTCGTCGGCCTTCTTAGCATCCTCGTCGGCGAGCAGATTCCGCCGCTCGTCAAGAATATGTGGCGCAGCCAACCGGCAGCACTTTCATGGCTGCATCAGGTGCGCCCGCATGTATTCGGGCATTTGCCGCAAGGCGGCATGCCATCCGAAGCGTCGGAAGCCCGGCGCGCAGACAAGAGCACACAGGGTTGAATTCCAACATCTGCGAGGCAGCGAACCATGGTTGAAGACACCATCGCCGACCTGATCCTGCATCATGGGCTGATCACCACGCTTGACCGTTCCAACCCGACTGCGAGCGCCGTCGCCATCAAGGATGGCAAGATCCTGGCTGTCGGCCACGACCAGGACATCATGGCATTGGCTGGCGCCGGCACCAAGATTGTCGACCTCAAGGGCAAGCGCGTGCTGCCCGGGCTGATCGACAACCATACCCACGTCGTCCGCGGTGGGCTGAACTTCAACATGGAACTGCGCTGGGACGGTGTCCGCTCGCTGGCCGACGCCATGGCGATGCTGAAGCGGCAGGTCGATATCACCCCGCCGCCGCAGTGGGTGCGGGTCATCGGCGGCTTCACCGAGCATCAGTTCGCCGAAAAACGCCTGCCGACCATCGAGGAACTCAACGCCGTCGCCCCCGACACGCCGGTGTTCATTCTCCATCTTTACGATCGCGCTTTGCTCAACGCCGCAGCACTGCGCGCCGTCGGCTACACCAAGGACACGCCGAATCCACCCGGCGGCGAGATCGCACGCGACGCGACCGGCAATCCGACCGGCCTCCTGCTTGCCAAGCCGAACGCCGGCATCCTCTATGCGACGCTTGCCAGAGGTCCGAAGCTGCCCTTCGACTACCAGGTCAATTCCACCCGTCATTTCATGCGCGAACTCAACCGTCTCGGCGTGACCGGCGTCATCGACGCAGGCGGCGGCTTCCAGAACTATCCAGAGGACTACGCGGTCATCCAGAAGCTTGCCGACGACGGCCTCATGACGGTGCGGCTTGCCTACAATTTGTTTACGCAGAAGCCGAAGGAGGAGAAGGACGACTTCATCAAATGGACTGCCTCGGTCAAATACAAACAGGGGTCGGACTATTTCCGCCACAACGGCGCCGGCGAAATGCTCGTCTTCTCGGCCGCCGATTTCGAGGATTTCCGCGAGCCGCGTCCAGACATGCCGCCGGACATGGAAGGCGACCTCGAAGACGTCATCCGCATCCTTGCGCAGAACCGTTGGCCCTGGCGGCTGCACGCCACCTATGACGAGACCATCAGCCGGGCGCTCGACGTCTTCGAGAAGGTCAACCAGGATGTTCCGCTCGAGGGCCTGAACTGGTTCTTCGACCACGCCGAGACGATTTCGGACCAATCGATCGACCGGGTCGCGGCGCTGGGTGGCGGCATCGCCGTCCAGCATCGCATGGCCTACCAGGGCGAATATTTCGTCGAACGCTACGGCCTGGGTGCTGCCGAGGCGACACCGCCGATTGCAAAGATGCTGGAGCACGGTGTGCGCGTTTCGGCCGGCACCGATGCCACTCGCGTCGCCTCCTACAATCCATGGGTCTCGCTCGCCTGGATGATCACAGGGCGCACGGTCGGCGGCATGCCGATCTACCCGCGCCGCAACTGCCTCGACCGCAAGACGGCGCTTCGCATGTGGACCGAGAATGTCACCTGGTTTTCGAACGACGAAGGCACGAGAGGCCGGATCGAAAAAGGCCAACTCGCCGACCTCATCGTTCCCGACAAGGACTTCTTCGCCTGTACCGAAGACGAGATCTCCTTTCTCACCTCCGAACTCACCCTTGTCGGCGGCAAGGTGGTCTACGGCGCGGGTGATTTCGCCAATCTCGACGAGAGCGCCGTTCCGCCCGCAATGCCGGACTGGTCACCGGTCCGCGTCTTCGGCGGCTATGGCGCCTGGGGCGAAGTTGACAGAGCCGGGCGCCATGCGCTGCGAAGAACCGCGATCACCTCCTGCGGCTGTTCGTCCGCCTGCGGCGTGCACGGTCACGACCATGCCGGCGCCTGGACCTCGAAGCTGCCGGTGTCCGACATCAAGGGTTTTTTCGGTGTGCTCGGCTGCAGTTGCTGGGCTGTCTGATCAGGGGAGCCGCCCATGAATACGAACACTGTCTTCCCGGGACAAAGTCTCGCCGGCCGGCTATTCACCGCGCCTGCCGCGCGCACTCTGGCGTTGCTTGCCCTGTCTGCCGCCTACATCCAGGGGCCGATCGTCAAGCTCCTCGATTTCGGCGGCGCCATCGCCGAGATGGAACATTTCGCGCTTCTGCCGGCACCGCTTTTCGCCGCCGCCGTCATCGCCTTCGAACTGGCCATGTCGGCGCTGATTGTGACGGGATACTGGCGTTGGCTCTGAGCGCTGGCACTCGCCGTCTTCACACTTGCCGCGACATGGATCGCCCTGCGTTTCTGGGAGCTGCCGCCCGGCCCCGCACAGTCCATGGCCATGAACGCGTTCTTTGAGCACATCGGGCTTGCCGGCGCTTTTGTCTTCGTTGCCGGGAACGACCTTGCCAGCCGTCGAGGTCCTGCCAAATACGGCTCTTTTCGGAAAAGATGCGGCTCCCGACATCCATAAGGGGTAGCCAGGTGATAAGGATGGTTCGAGAACGATCATTGCCATTGCACCCGCGCCGCATTCGGAGTGAATCGCCAGAGGAATATTGCGCAAGCGGAGAGCTTCATGACCAGACCGTCGCTCGGCATACTTCTCAGTTTCAACGGCGGTTATGTCGACACGATGGGCTTCCTGGCCCTTGCCGGCCTGTTCACCGCCCATGTCACCGGAAATTTTGTGACGCTCGGCGCCGCGCTCGTCTTCGGAACGACAGGAATTATCGCGAAGCTGCTCGCATTGCCGGTCTTCTGCATCGTCGTCCTGCTCACGAGTGTGCTGTCGCTGCGCCTCAAGCTTGAAGGACGAAGAGCCATCGTCACGCTCCTGTCCCTCATGTTTGTGCTGTTCACGATTGCCGCTATCGACGCATACGTTCATGGCCCTGTCTCGAATGGCGACTCGGTGGCTGCGATAGGCATCGGGATGACTCTTGTAACGGCCATGGCAATCCAGAACGGGCTGCATCGGGCCCATCTTTCCAAGCTACCACCAACAACGCTGATGACCGGCACGACGACGCAGATCATGATCGATCTCGCCGACCTCATGTCCGGCACAGCAACCGACCACATGCGCGAGGTCAAGGAGCGCCTGAAACGCATGGCAGCCAGCCTCTTCTGCTTTGCAATTGGTTGCGCTGCCGCGGCACTGGCCTTCGTCGCCTCCC
Organism: Mesorhizobium sp. M1273; assembly: GCF_040318195.1. Lineage (NCBI taxonomy): Bacteria > Pseudomonadati > Pseudomonadota > Alphaproteobacteria > Hyphomicrobiales > Phyllobacteriaceae > Mesorhizobium > Mesorhizobium sp. M1273. Next base: position 153,419 of record NZ_JAMYLV010000010.1, read on the forward strand.
CGACTTGGTGCTTCGTCGTGCCTGTTGGCCTGGTCGCCATCAGCCTTCTGACCCAGTCCGGCGAACCGTCCGAGGCGTGAGCTCGGCAATCTCAAGGAACACGCCGCGCAAACCAAAGGACTGAGCGGTTTTCTCACCAGTCTCAGAATGGCGGGCCGGATAGCAGGTTCTTCACCACAGCGCCGCCTTGTTGACCCGTGGCGCCGGTGACGACGACGGTAAGCTTTTCGCTCATGATCCAACTCCTTGACCTAGCCGCTCAGACCCGTCCGCTTCGATATCCCTGCCCGGCTGAAAAAGCCGGCCGTGCTCAGCAAAGGCCACCACTGCCAGGGTGGCGAGGCCGCAGGCCAGAGTACCCACCAAGAGTGGAACCACTGTCCCGTCGAACGCCTGGCCGATGGCGAAGCCGACAAAGGCCCCCACGACCATGGTAATGAAGCCCTGAGCCGAGGCGGCAGAGCCGGCGATGTGACCCATGGGCTCCATCGCCAGGGCTCCGAAATTGCCCGCCATCAAGCCGAAGCAGAACATCCACAGCCCCTCCAGCACGAGGAAACTGACCAGCGTCTCGTGGCCGCTTAGACCAACCACCAGGTGGACGGCCGCGACGGCGATCGAAACCGCCAAAGCGCCCTCGCCCAGTAGCCGGGCGCCCAGCCGCGGCACCAAGAGCGCGTTCAGCAGGGACGCGATGGCGGTGAATACCGAGACCGCACCGAACACCAGAGCGAAGTCCTCGCCAGCATGGAACGTGTCGTTGATCACCTGCGAGGCCGACGTGATGAACCCGAACAGCGCGGCGAAAGCGAGGGCGCCGGCAAGGGTGTAGCCCATGCCCTGCCGGTTGCGGATCGTCATGCCGAAGGCCGCCAGGACCTCCTTGGCGTTGATGGCCCGCCGATCTCGCGGATGCAGCGATTCCGGAAGACCCGCGCCAAGCCAAACCGCCAGCGAGAGCGCCAACAGCGCCAGCGCCGCCAACAGCCAACGCCAGGACGCAAACGCCAGCACCGACTGGCCCAGCGCCGGGGCGAAGACCGGGCTCGCCATGAAGACCAGCATGGAGATCGACATGACCCTGGGCCATCCTTGGGCCATGGTAGCGGTCCCGGATCACCGAAACCGCGCCGACCCGGGCCGAAGCGATCGACACACCCTGAAGCGTGCGCGCCACAAGCAGTATTGGCAGGCTCGTCGCGACCGCCGCAAGGGCGCTGGACAGGGCGAACCCTACGAGGCCGGCGAGCAGCACGGGCTTGCGGCCATAGCGATCCATCAATGGCCCGTAGACGATCGTGCCCAAACCGATGCTCAAGCCATAGACCACAACCACCAGCTGGCTCGCGTTGGGTGAGCGGATGTCAAGATCGTGCGCAATCGTCGGGAGACTTGGCAGCATGCCGTCGAGGCCGAGGGCCCCAAGCATCATGAGCGCAGCCATCATAGCGACAAACGCGGCGAAACCACGATCGGGCGGGGATGGGGCGGTGTTTTCGGTCATGATGGCAATCTTTCCAAGAGCGTCCGCAGTCCGCTCCAGCTCGAACGAAAAGCACATGTTCGTTCGACCTGAAGCTCAAAGGCCTGTTGCGGCGGGTCAGGCGTTCAGTCGAGCGACGCCTGTGCGGACGTCGCCTGCCGCCCGGTTTGCAGCGTTCGGCTCCACCAGGACAGGTCATCCAGCAGAGCGGCCGCCGCCTGTTCGAGATGCGGATAATCCGCGAAATCCTTGCCCTGCTGCCAGATGCCAAGGAACTCGGCCATGCCGATGTTCACAGACTTGGGGACCGGCGCCATCTGAAGCTCGACGGCAACCAGGCGCAATTGCTCGATGGCCCGTGCGGCGCCGACGCCGCCATATCCGACGAAGGCTCCCGGCTTGCGATTGAATTGCTGGAAGGCATAGTCCAGCGCGTTTTTCAGCACCGCGCTGTAACCGTGATTGTATTCGGGTGTCACGAAGACGAACCCGTCGAGCTCGGCCAGCTTTGCCGCCCAACGTTCCGCGGCGGGGTCCTTTGGCGGCACCCAGGCCGGCGATGCCGGCTCATCGAAGAGCGGCATCGGGTAGTCGCGCAGGTCGACGGTCTCGAAGCTGAGATCCGTACGCCGAGCCGCAATCATGTGAAACCACGCAGCCGCACGCTCACTGAAGCGGCCCTGTCGCGTCGAGCCGATGATAATGCCGATATGCGGGTTCTTTGCCATGATGACGTTTCCATTCCGGTTGATCGAAGCAACGGGACTGGACTGCAATTCCCGCTGTCCCCGAAAGGTGGTCACCACATATTTGGTCGATTAGATGGGGATATTGGATTTAACTCCCCCATTTTTTGGAGGAATATCAACTGTGCTCGACCTCAACGACATCGGCCTGTTTGTGCAGGTTGTTCGCTTCGGCAGTTTCGCGGAGGCCGGACGTCGCCTGGGGATTCCTGCCAATACGGTCAGCCGGCGCATTCAGGAATTGGAAGAACAACTCGGCGCCCGGCTGATGCAGCGATCGACCCGGAAGCTGAAACTCACCGATGCCGGGCATGAACTCTACGGCAACAGCGCCGCGGCCGTAGACGGACTCGAACAAGCGGGAGAGGATCTGATTGCTGGCGCGCGAATACCCAGGGGGTTGATCCGTGTTGCAATGCCCGCCGACTTCTTCGACTTCTACAAGATGGAATGGGTGGCCGAATTCCTGGCCGCGCACCCGCAGGTGCGCATCGAGTTCGTCCTAGGCGACGCCACTGTCGATCTTATCGAAGAGGGCATCGATGTCGCGTTTCGAGGCACGCAGACGCGCAGTCCCAACCATGTCGTGCGCAAGATCCAAAGCCGGTCAGTCGGACTTGTTGCCAGCCCTTCCTATCTTGCTGCGCGCGGGACGCCGGCCACGCTGCAGGACCTGACCCGCCATGACTGCCTGTTTGTGCCACAGGCCAGGGATTATACGACCTGGCATCTGCAGGGCCCCGACGGGGTCGAGGAAGAAGTGACGGTCACCGGCCGCGTGATGGCGAACACCGCGCAAGCGATCCGAAAGGCGGCAATTGCAGGTCTCGGCATCGCATTGGCTCCGATCGCAGGGACGGCCGATTTCGCGGCGGGCCGACTGGTGCCGGTGCTGCCGCAATACGCGCGCCGCAATCTCTCCATGAGTGTCGTCTACCCCAGCCGGACTCATCTGCCATTGGCGGTTTCTGCATTCATCGATTCCGTCATCGGCAAAATGCGCATCGAAATAATGAGCGCACAAGGATTTCTGTAATCCGAAGCTTCAGGCCGCTTTGCAGCAATTCCATTGCCTGTGTTCCCTCCAGGTAAGGCTAGCCGCAAAACAGTGGCCTCGTAGACGCAGGCGAGAGCGGGGTGCTGCACCGCTTTGACTTCATCGCCTCAAAATTCTGCTCCCCCGGCCGGATTCTTGGTCCGACCGCGCGCCCGTCCTTGGTGCGGAAGCCGGCGTAAAGAGCTGCGCCATCAAAAGAGGCACTGACCTGGCCCAACCCAGCTTTTGTGCCATCACGAGGTCGGCCAACCACTAGCCGAGCAGCTCGGCGTCGGAACGCTCGGCAAGAACGTGCGCGACAATCGCCACAGCCGGAGGGTGGACGATCACGGTGCACGGGCATATCTGCCACAGACGCTTTCAACCCTGCGGGCGCAAGTCTGTCACCGGCCGGTAGAAGATCACACGCACCGACGGAACAAGCTGGTTGAGGTAGTCGAAATCCCGAACATTGCCGGTCAGGACCGTCGCGCCCAGCAGACCGGCCTGGTGAAAGATCAGCGCATCGTTGAGGAAGCGGCGTTCATGCCCCTCCCCTTTCGGCAGACGGCTCAGCCGGAACAGCAGACCGGCAAGCATGCCGGCGCGTCCCCAGGCTGTGGCGTCGGGTGCATGCAGCCGGCGCACTGGGATGTCTTCAATCGTGCCTGCAACCACTTTCAAGACCGACTTCGTCGTGGGGTGCACTGGCTCGAGCCGGCCGAACAGGTGGCTGAGCTCGGCAAGGCAGACGGCCGAGTGCTGACAGAGCCGATAGGTCAGAAGGTCATCGACCACTTTGGGCGTGCGGCCCTGAAGGACATCCAGATAGACGGTCGTGTCGAGAAGCAATGCACCGCCGACAGGCGGCTGGTCCCCTGCCCAGGACAGAGCGGAATCCGGCCGCCGTTCCAGCCCCCCGGCACGCCGCTGTGGTTTGAGGGAACGCAGTGCGCTCCCGAGATCAAACGCCAAGATCAATGTCTGCGGAGATGCTGCCCTTTCGGCGGACGAGCCGGGCGCCAAAATCGTCCTCGAGGGCCAGCCGCGACAAGGCGAGCTCCAGCAGCTCAGTGTCGGAGGTCACATGAGCGCGCTTCTTTGCCGCCTCGATCAATTCCGACGGCACCCTGCCGGAAAGGCGTGTGTTCTTGGCCGCGCCGAGAAGGCCGACCGCCCTCGCCTGCTCAAGCACCAGACGGTTCCGGGTGTGGGCGATCCGCTCCTCGCTTTCGGCTGCCGTTGCGCCACGTACGCTCATCCTGGATTCTCCTGTTGAACGAAACATAAGGGATGTTGAACATGAAGGCAAGGATCGGCACTGAGAAAGAGGGCCCTAGGAGGGTCAACACTGGATCGGACATGGTCCGTCGCCCGGTCATGCTATAGCACGACCCAGCGTGTGGTCGTACGCGTCCGGCGCAAATCTCGGGAGCTATTGGTCAAGCACCTCGCGGTGGACAATTGGGCGCTTTGGTCGCACGTTGGGGCTCTCACAATCGCACCACTGTGGCATTCAAATGATCGAGAGTTTCGATGGGCAGTCCCCGTAATTTCATGACGCCCATCGACGCGGTCGACACCAGCGACCTGCCTGACATTGTCGACGTCGTCATGGAAATGGGGCACCCGGATGAGGCTCCCTCCCCTCCCACGCGGGTCCTCGACTCGCGACAAGCATCACTGCCTGCGCATCTCGAAGAGCTGGCCGACCGCGCGCGCGATTACGTCGAGGCGGCGAGTTCGGCAAACACCCGTCGCGCCCATGCCGCCGACTGGAAGCATTTTTGCGCCTGGTGCCGGCGCCAGGCGTTTGATCCGCTGCCGCCAGATCCACAAGTCGTCGGCCTCTACATCACAGCCCAGGCCTCAGGATCGGAACGGGACAAAAAGTCTGTGTCGACCATTGAGCGCCGCCTGTCGTCGCTGACCTGGAACTATACGCAACGCGGTCAATCGCTCGACCGGAAGGACCGGCATATCGCGTGCTCGCCGGTATCCGCAATAAACACGCCTCCCCTCCTCGTCAAAAGGAAGCCATCCTGCGCGACGATCTTGTCGCCATGCTGGAAACGCTCGATCGTGGCACGCTGCGCGGACTGCGCGGCCGCGCCATGTTGCTTTTGGGCTTCGCCGGCGGCTTGCGCCGCTCCGAAATCGTGGGCCTCGATGTTGCGCGCGATGAAACCGAGGACGGCTGCGGCTGGATTGAATTTTCCCGGACAAGGGCGTCCTGGTTACGCTGCGAGGCAAGACCGGCTGGCGCGAGGTCGAGATTGGCCGCGGCTCGTCCGATGCCACCTGCCCGGTCGTCGCCCTGCAGACCTGGCTGAAGCTGGCCCGCATCGCGCATGGCCCCCTCTTCCGCCGCGTCACGGGGCAGGGCAAAGCTGTGGGCGCCGAGCGGCTCAACGATCAGGAGGTGGCGCGGCTGGTCAAACGCGCGGCCTTGGCCGCCGGCGTGCGCGGTGATCTTTCCGAGGGCGAGCGCGGCCAAAAGTTTTCGGGCCACTCGCTGCGTGCCGGCCTCGCGTCCTCTGCCGAGGTTGACGAGCGCTACGTGCAGAAGCAGCTTGGTCACGCCTCGGCAGAGATGACACGCAAATACCAGCGCCGGCGCGATCGCTTCCGCGTCAATCTTACTAAGGCGTCAGGATTGTAGAGTGCGGTACGCCCCCAGCCGCAGGTGACTCTGGATGCGCCAATCCACCCCGGCGCCACAGATCCAACCATCAAGTTGATGGGTTTCTAAGGTTTATTGGTGCGGCGCAAGCCTCCAACTTGAAGAGCTGTTCCCAGCTGGGAACTCAAAGTACGGGTTGTGCGAGAAGTTTGCTTTCGATGAGTCTCCAGGATCCTTCGCCGACACGCAGGAGCCTCTTCCACGACGCTGGAGGAAAGTGCGCCTGGACAGGACCCCCACGTGCCAAACAGTGCTGATTGCTGTCAAATCGCGTGGTACGCTTGGCGACGGATCCTAGCCGCTTAGTTGCCATTCGCGAGAGTCGCTCGGCCCGGAAGGAATGCCTCGCTGCAGGGTAGGGGCCGTGGGGCGTCTAACTTGTCAGCCTGGGGGCGATCACCGAAGTGACATCGGAAGCGGCGCGGCATGGCTGCATCACAAACACAACCCATCGTCTCGGACGCAAAGGATGGTGACTCCCCTAGGAACTGCGCGAGCTCAGTGCCTCCTTCACAACGGGAATTTCGCCGCCGCGCCAATGTGGGGGTATCTTTCCATGCGCCGAAACCTACCTGCGCTTCTGTAGGTTGCTCGCCGCCGTACGCGGAAGCCCGAGGCCAACTGGTACACCAACGTCGACTATCTACGAGAACAAAACGGGAAACGGGGCTCGCCCGTGCCCCATGCTGCGTGACCAACTTCATAGCTGTCTTTTTCAATGCCTGATGCGCAACTTTTACGGCACAGGGAAGCCAGCGATAGCGAAAAGTTCCCAGCTGGGAACTGCCCTGTGTCCATTTGCTCGAATTCTCCGAATCGGGCATACCTCCAGTAACGGAAAAACCGCGTAATTCGAAAAGTTGGCGTAGTTGGCGTGGCGTTAACAGCTTGTTAACCACAGTCGCTATCAATAGGCGCTGGGTGCAAGAGGAGAATCTCGGTGACGCGGCATCTAAGTAGCCTTCAGTTCATGAATACCTTTTCGACGAAACTCGAGAAGGCACTCAACAATCTTTCGCTGGCTCAGTATCCTCCTGATGCGATTCGTACCATGCGCAAATTCACTTCGACGGAAGTGGCAGCATTGCTAGGAGTGACCGAAGCTTACATACGACAGGTCTCCTTAAAAGGGCAGGGACCTGAGCCAGAGACAACGACCACCGGAAAGCGCCTATATTCTGTGGAGCAGGTGCTGGACCTTCGGATGCACCTGGCGGAAAAGGCACGGAAGAAATGGATCAATCCTCGTCGTGTTAAAGGCGAGGATTGCCAGATCATCGCGATCACGAACTTCAAAGGTGGATCGTCCAAGACAGCGACCACTATTCACTTGGGTCATTGGTTGGCACTACGTGGATATCGCGTTCTCGCAGTCGACATGGATCCCCAGGCGTCGTTAACAAGTCTGCAAGGAGCGTTACCCGGATTTGACTACCGAGAAGGTGACACCCTTTACTCAGCGATTCGGTTTGATGATCCGGTGCCAACGGAAAAGATTATTCATCAGACGCATATCATCGGATTCGACGTCATCTGCGCCGGTCTTGAGCTGACAGAATTCGAAACGGCCGTTACCCTTGAGATGCGCAAGAGCGGTGGAACCAGTTTTCTGCTTCGAGTGTCACAGGCCCTCGAACAGATCGTCGATAGCTACGACATCGTTCTTCTCGACTGTGCGCCGTCACTCAATTTCCTGACGCTTTCGTCGCTCACTGCCGCTACCGGAGTCCTAATCCCGGTCCCAGCGCACATGCTCGATGTCGACTCCACAGGGAAGTTTTTGGAGCTGGCCGCATCTTATATGCAAATCCTGGATGAGGCTGGTGCAGGCGCACGTTGGGATTTCGCCAAATTCCTCATCACAAAGTTTGAGGCCAACGACCACCCGCAAGCCAACATGCAGGCCCTAATGCGCCAAGTGTTTGGCGAGGATTTACTTCTGAATTCAGTCTCCAAATCCACTGCGGTTGCGGACGCTCTCACTTGGAAGCAGAGCCTCTATGAAGTGCAACGATCGAGGTTTTCGGCACCTAAAACTTATGATCGTGCAATCGAATCGATCAATGCCGCGAACGCGGAAATAGAAAGCCTCATCACAATGGCATGGAGGCGTGAACAGTGAGCCGTAAAGATTCTAAGGGCATGTTTGCTGCTGTTTTGGGGCAACTCGGGGAGGACAATTCGGAGGAGGGCGTCAGCCGCCGCACGTCATCGCCGCACCTGATGAAGGTGGCGGCTGGTGTTCGCCAAATGCAAGAGCGTAGCGATATCGCCGACAAGTTACTGAAGTCAGGCGAACAGATCATTGAACTCGATCCCGACAAAATACGGCCGTCGTCTATCACCGATCGATATGATGACGCCTACGAGATTTCCGCCATTGCTGAGATCACTGAATCCATGCGGGAGCGCGGTCAAATTGTGCCTGGATTGGTTCGGCCAGTACAAGGCAAGGATGGCGAGTTTCAAATCGTCTATGGTCGCAGAAGATTAGCGGCAGCTAAGCAGCTCGGGATCGGATTCAAAGCGGCCGTCCGCGAGTTAACTGATGAACAAGCAGTCATTTTCCAAGGCGAAGAAAACACCGCTCGAGAGGATCTTTCATACATTGAGAAGTGCGCTTTTGCGCTTGCACAGCAGGAAGCGGGATACAAACGGGACACCATCTGCGCTTCGCTGTCGACAGGAAAATCGCATGTCTCCGAGATGATCAAAATCGCCTCATCGGTAGACAAGGAGATACTGCAATCGATTGGTAAAGCTCCCGGGATTGGTCGAGGACGATGGCAGGAATTCTCGAACCGCTATTCCATAGACGGCTCACTCGCAAAAGCTTTCGATCTTATTCGCAAAAACAAATTCCGCGAGGCAACGTCCGACGACAGATTCATTATTCTGCTTGAGACGCTTCCATCGGATCAAAATGCGATCAAAGAAGCTGCGGGTCCGGCCAAGCCATCAAAGCCCAAGATTGCTATGAAATCCTGGGCTGCTCCAGACAAAACAGTCAGCGTCAGCCTCAAAGACAACGGAAAAACTACCATGATTGCCGTGGGAGAGGCTGAAGGATCGCGTTTCGCAGCGTTTATCGCCGGACAACTGGACGACCTGTTTGAGGCCTTTCGGAAGTCCATCACGAAACAAGGAGTCTGAAACCGCAAAAGAAAAAGGCCCCCGAACGGCAAGCCGTGGAAGCCTCTCTCTGAACTAAGCACTCTGAGAATCGCATCTCCACGAATCACTGTCAAGAGTCATTGGCGTCGTTTTGGCGAGCAGGTTTCTTTTGCCTAATCGAGGGTGAAAGAAAATGGAGACGAATATTGCGACGACGCCCTTTGGGCGGCGGCCGATGACGCTTGGCATGATTTCAAGCCAAGTCACCGCAAGGGCCATGGCGAAGGACGCGACCGTCCACAAATGGCATGTCTTCCAAGATATCAAGGACGCCAGGATCGCTCTGGGCGCCACTGATCGCGCTTTGGCTATTCTCGACGCGCTGTTGTCGTTCCATCCGGACACGACGCTTTATGGCGACAGCGAGCTGGTTGTATGGCCATCCAACGAGCAGCTGATCCGCCGCGCCAATGGCATGCCCCCAACGACCTTACGGCGACACTTGGCGGTTCTGGTCGAGTGTGGATTGATCATCCGTCGGGACAGTCCAAATGGCAAGCGCTTCGCCCGGAAAGGGCAGGCGGGCGAGATCGAGCAAGCCTATGGCTTTGACATCTCGCCGATCGTGGCGCGCGCTGAGGAGTTCAAGGATCTTGCGGATGCGGTCAGATCTGAGAAGAAGGCATTTCGTCTCGTTAAGGAGCGGCTAACCATATGCCGACGTGATATCGTCAAGATGATCGACACCGGCATTGAGGAAGGCGTGCCGGCGAACTGGGGCAGGGTTCAGCAGGCCTACCAGGCGATTGTTGGTCAGATACCACGCACTGCACCTAGGCAGACTCTCGAGGTGATTGCCGAAGAACTTGAAGGCCTTTGGGCTGAAGTGCGTGAGGCATTGGAATCATTTGTAAAAACACAGAAAGTGGACGCCAATGAGTCCCAAAATGGGCGCCACATACAGAATTCAAAACCAGACTCTAAATTTGAATCTGAAACCGGCTCTGGAAATAAAGATGAAGCGGGCGGCAACGTTGCGGACACCGACAACGTACGGAGCCTACCGAAACGCGAACTGCCGCTAGGGATCGTGCTGGATGCCTGCCCGAACATGCTTTGGCTCGTGAAGGGCGGCGGCGGAATCCGCAACTGGCGTGAATTTCTGGCCGCGGCCGAGGTTGCCCGACCGTCCATGGGCGTCAGCCCGAGCGCCTGGGAGGAAGCGCGAACGGCAATGGGTGAGCAGCAGGCGGCGATTACCATTGCCGCGATCTACCAGCGGCAGGACCAGATCAACAGCGCCGGCGGCTATTTGCGCAGCCTGACAGATCGAGCAAAGGTCGGAAAGTTCTCGGTCTGGCCGATGGTGATGGCCTTGTTGCGGGCCAAGCTTGACGCGTCGAAGACGACCGGAACCGGAGCTGAAGCCGCTGCCGTCGATTTGGAGGCGGCAGGCAAGGTTGTGCGCACCGAATCCCGGCTGGAAATCAGCGACGCGTTGCGCCGCAGCCTCGACAAGCCAGGGCGCGGATCATGATCAGCCGGGCGGGTTTCGATCCGTGGACGGTGGCTGCAGCGCTTGTCGGGACGAGCGTCTTATGAGAGCATCGAAGGCATGAAAAACCAACACGACCAGGAACCGACGCCCGATGAAACCGCCGGAATGGTGTGGTGGAACTCACTCGCCGAAACCGATCGAGCGGCTTGGCTGACGCGGGCCGGCAGCGCTGTTCCAGCTGATGCCTGGGCCGCGTACAAGCGGCTCGGGAATGTCGAGCGTCAGCCAGGGACCGCAAACTGAGGACTGTTGTGCAGCGGGATGACGGTCAGCTCGCGGGTAGTTCGGCGACGAGTCCAAGCCGGCGGGCTCGATCGAGTAGGTTCTTGACTGAGGAGGCAGACCATTTTGCGCTTCCTCGTGGGGTTCGCTCATGCAGGCGCTCGAGCTGGCCAGCGATGTCGCGGAGCGACAGGTCTGGGTTAGACTGCGAAATCCCTGCCACAAGAGTCATCAGGCGATCTTCGGGAGGCAGAGGAGACGCCCGCTTTAGCAGTGTGGATTCGGCCAGGTGCTGGGTGACGAGCCACCTCACTGCCCGCCGCAGTCGTTCAGGCGTCCAGTCGAGGCCGCGCTGCTTCAGGACCCGAGCGATGTCGTCCCAGTTATGGTCTGGTCGCATCCGGCGGACCGTCGGAAGCCACTGGTTCATAGTTGATTGTAGCCGTCGGCCATAAGCCGCCTTTTGTATCGCGGTCATTTTCGCCAGGGCTTCGGGCCTGCGCTCCCGGATACCAGGATTGCCTGGCAGTCGCCCCTTGGATCGCGCAGCGATGATGCCGGCCTTTGTCCGCTCCGAAATAAGCGCACGCTCGAGCTGGGCAACGGCACCGAGTACCTGTAGCGAAAACATGCCCTGTGGCGTCGACGTGTCGATTGGATCTCGGAGAGATCGGAAATGCGCGCCCTTCTCAGTCAGATCCTCGATCACCTGAAGAAGATGGCTGACCGAGCGCGCAAGGCGATCGAGACGCACGACGACCAGGACATCGCCGGCGCCGATGTCGCTCATCAACCGCAGTAGGGCCGGGCGAGCTCTCGACGCACCGGATCCATGTTCCTGAACGACGACGTCACAACCGGCCGATCGCAGCTCAATCTCCTGCGCTTCCGTCGCTTGTTCGTCCGTCGACACGCGCGCGTAGCCGACTTGCCGGCCTCTTGGTCGTCCGGAGCGTCGATCTTGCGCTTCACGGGCCATTTGCGGCGTCTCTCAGTATGGGAAATTGGCGTTTGTACAAACACCGAAGATATCAACAAACGATCGTTTGTAAACGTCTCTAGCCGCCCTTTACATCGCTCCTGCCGCTTCGATGAGCCGGTAAATCAACGTTTTCCGGCATCCTGAGCGTCCCAGGGCGTAGCGCTGTACAGTCCCGATATGAGGTCATTATCGATAGTGATTTTGCTCCCTAAAGAAACACGAGGTAAGTCCAGTGATAAGCTCACTAGCTTGACCAAGGCGAATCAGCCATCATGAAAACAATGGCTTACACGCTCGACAAACTGCCCCTGGAAACCCTGATCGGGCCGCTTGCCCGCGCGACCGAGGTTTTGGTCCGCCTCGACGAGCGGGTCGCCCGTTCGCCGGTCCGCGACGGCTTTGTCGAGCGCCAGCATTTTGCCGACGCGGCTTCCGCGCTCTGGCTCGAGGGCGAACTCGTCCACCTCGAGGACCTCGTGCTGCACGACGCCCACATGGACATCCGCACACCGACCCACGAACTCACCCGGGCGCATGCGGTGCTGCGAACCCGCCGGCGGATTTTTGCGCAAAAGCCGGACTGGGCGTTCAGCCGCGACGGTTTTCTGGCGCTGACCGGTCGCGGCGGCGCCATGCCGGCGGCGGGCCAAAAAGGCCGGGACGGGGAGGGGGCTGGAACTGCCTCTGTGGAAGCCGCCGATCGCGATGACGCCGAGGCCGACCGGCTGGCCGAAGAATTTGCCGAGATCGATGCCGTCCTGGCGCGCTCGTCGAAGATTCTCAGCGGCGCCGACGTGCCGGCGAAAGCGGCGCGCCCGGACGACCGGCCGGACCTAATTTATGATCTCGACTGGAATGAGGAAGAACGGCTGGCCGAATGGCAGGCTGTGCTCGCGGAAACGCGGGAATTCCCGGTCGTGCTGCGCGGGGCGGTCCTGCTCGAAGCCTGGTCGGACATCGAGGTGCTGCAGCATGCCACGTGGCTCGGGCCACTGTTCGTCGCCTCGCTGCTGCGGCAGGAGGGGCTCGCCGCTCACCATCTCGCTTGCATTCATCTCGGCGCGAAAAACATTCCGCGGGAGCGGAGGCGGGCGCGCAATCGCGGCGATCGGCTGCTCGCCTTGCTCGATGCCATTCACGACGCAGCAGTGGCTGGCCTGAAGGAGCATGACCGTCTCGTGCTGGCAAAAAGCCAGATGGAGCGGCGGCTGCGCGAACGCCGCGCCAGCTCGAAACTGCCCGACCTGCTCGAGCTGGTACTCTCGCGGCCGCTCGTCTCGACGGGCATGATCCAGGAGCGGCTAAAGGTGACAAAACAGGGGGCGCTCAACCTGGTCGGCGAGCTTGGCCTGCGCGAGATGACGGGGAGGGGAAGGTTTCGGGCATGGGGAATTGTTTAGTCCGCAGCCATTCGCTACTAACTTTACGAAATTATCGAACTTGACGAACTTGCGATCTGCAACCATATTGGGTGACGGCAGGAGGTTCTCATCATGACCGCTCCAAAACGCAGCAATCATAGCGAGACCGCATCGCATGCGGGAGTCGCCGCCCTGAGTTTCACGACAAAGCTGCCGGCACAGGCAGTCTTCAAGAAGATAGTGCTCGAACGCTATCAGGAAGCGATCGCACGCAGCCGCAAGATCGGCCATCGCGTATCGTTTCGGGTAGAGGTCGATGCGGCGGCTGATGCGCAGACGATCACGCCGGTCGAAGAGCAACCGATCGCTTCAGACGACATCTTTCCCGTCGAGGACACGGGTATGGATGCCGATCTCGAGGCGGCTCTTGCCGGAGCGCGCGCGCGTGGCCGCAAGCGTGTCGCCGAAGTTGTCGCCGGCGAGGACATGCTGAGCGCGGATGCCTTTGCCAAGCTGCTCGGCACGTCGCGGGTGACGGTCAACGCCAGGCGGCAAAGCGGACAGGTGCTCGGGATCGATGGCGCCAAACGCGGTTTCCGCTTTCCTGTCTGGCAACTCGACAAGGACGGTCGTCCCTTTGGCGCATTGGCGGCGCTGCATGCCATGTTGGGCAATAGTGCCTGGGCCGTCTATCGGTTTCTGGTGTCGCGCCATGGCGCCCTCGATGGCCGGACCGGCCTTCGAGCCCTTCAACAAGGCGATGACGCCTCGGTTTTGGCCGCGGCGGAAGGCATGGCCAGGGGCGATTTCGACTGAATGCCTGGCGTTCCACCTCCACCCGATTTCGGGCGTGCAAACCTCGAAATCGAGGCCATACCACGGGGTCGGACGTTCGGTCGGATCTACTGGAGCACCTACCCCGATCCGTTGGGATACGGGAAGTCGCCGAGCCGGTTCAGCGATCCTCGACGCCGCGGTGACGCCAACCGGTTTGGCGTTCTTTACCTCGGCGACTCCCTGAAGGTGTGCTTCCTAGAGACCGTGCTCCGCGACCGCCGCGAAGGAATCCTTGACGATCTTCCAATAGAGGAGGTGGAGCTGACCCGACGGCGCTATGCGGAGATCGCGACCACGACAGACCTACGCCTGGTCGATCTCAGAGGCGACAATGCCGTTCGGATGGGTGTGCCGACCGATGTCGTTCGGGCACAGCGCCAGAACCTGGCACGCCGGTGGTCACTGGCGTTTCACGAGCACCCATCTGAGCCCGACGGGATCATTTATCCCTCGCGCCTCAACGAGGCGACCAATCTTGCCATTTACCATCGCGCGGTACCGAAGCTTCAAGCGAGGCGTGTTGTGACCCTTCTCGGCGCGCGAGGGCTGGCTCAGGTTCTGGAGGATTTCAGGGTGGGGTTGGTGTGAAGATGCAGCTCGTATCCGTATCGCATGCGAAGATGGCTGTAGCGCCAGAAGCATCCACTAAGCCGGAGCAACGCAACGACCGGTGTGGGCCGGAATTGGAACGGCAGGTTAACTGCTCGGAACCTCCTTAAGCGGACCTGGCGAGCCATCTGATAGACCTTCAGAGTTAATGGCCAACGATAGCGATGTAGTCCGTGAATACAATAAATTGCACAGTGGCGTATTCCCTACCGTGCGACAACGTCACGGCGCGTCGGCTAAAGTCTATCGAATACGGAGCCCATCCTAGGGCTGAACAGTCGGTCATAGGTCCTCAGCAAATACCCATCCGTCATGCCGGCGACATAGTCACAGATGTGACGCAAGGGATCGGAAGCCTCCCTATATCGTTCAAAAACGTCGGCTGGCAGAAATTTCCCCGGGTCCGAACGCATCACCTCAAAGACAGCGATGACCATCATCTGGCCTTTGAACTCGAGGTGCTGAACGCTTGGGCTGTAGATGACTTCCTCCCGTACGAGGTCCTTGATCGCCACCACAAATGCCATCACCGGCGCCGGGAGCACGGCTTGATATTTAATCCGCGGTTCGGCGAACTCCGCTTTCTCGCGAATATCGACCGAAGGAATCACCATATTCAGAACGCGATTGATCTGATGTTTCCGCTCGTTCCCGTCGCCAAAGAGCCGGTTAGCAAACCCTGCATAGACGTCATTACCGTATTGGCCTGGGTATTCCGAATTAAGATAGTCCAACAGCGCGGTGCAATGCTGAGGCGTCACGTGCTTCTCGAAATCGACCCGCGAAATAAGCTGCATCGCCAGCACATCTTCGAGATCGTGAATACCGAAGCTGATGTCGTCTGCCAGATCCATCAGAGTGCATGCAAACGATTTATGCCGGGCTTCTTGATGCTTACCCGGCACGTCGTTGAACGCTTGGAACTCCTCTCGATCGGCCGGCGTGAGCGGCTCGAGAAGCCAGTCGACGACACCCTGTTCGCAATCGAGGTAGCATTTCGGTGGTTTCGACGCCTTTCGATCGAGGATTGGCGTACCACTAGTATCTTCCAGGAGCTTCGGTCTCTTGCTTGGGCTTGCGGCTTCCTTGTACGCGACTGGATATTTGAGCACGCCGAGCATCGTTTCGCGCGTGAGGTTGGAGCCAGCCGCTTTCGACATCTTCTCAAGCTTCGAGAGGATGCGAAGCGTCTGCCCGTTACCCTCAAAGCCGCCGGCATCGCGCATGCAATAGTTTAGCGCTACCTCACCGCCATGGCCGAATGGCGGATGGCCTAGATCGTGCGTGCAGGCGATCGCCTGCATCATGCTTCGCTCGGGCAGGTAATGGATTGCATTGTGGCTAGGCAGATTGTGCCGGAGTTGGATTGTCAGCCCGACAGCTATCTGAGCTACCTCGAGGGAGTGCGTGAGACGTGTTCTGTAAAAGTCGCTGTCGCCCAGATTCAAGATCTGGGTTTTGCCTTGGAGGCGCCGAAATGAAGCTGAGTGGATGACGCGCGCATAATCGACATCGCCTGGCGTGCGCGCGTCGAATGATCGTTGTTGCCATGCCTCGCGGCGATCTGCCCACACCATCGCCGCTCCCCGCAAACGACACAACTAAGATGACCCGTTCAGCTGGCCTTTAACCTCGAACTCACCGGGTAGACCAAGATCAAGACATTAAAGGTGGTGTCAAAGGCTTCTGCAAGGCACTCATGGGCGTGGCCGTTGCGATCGGCGACCGAGACAGGTTTCGCCCGTCTCACTTTGCGTCCGATGGAAAGCACTTAATAAGGTTGATGTGCCCGTTTCCGTGCATCTTCATTGGAACAGCCAGGCCAGCATCCATCCCAACGATGTTGGGACACGAACATTCAACCGCACGTTCTAAGGCCACGAACTTGCGAGGCGCCCAGCGGTAACCTTAGCTTCTGAATGAGCTGTTGACATTTGCATAAGGTTGCATGATGTTGCGGCATGATGCAGAATGATCGGCCTGATTTTCTATCGCTTGCGGATGCCGCCGATTATGTCGGTGTCTCAAAGGATACTCTTCGACGTTGGGATGCCGCCGAGAAGCTGAAACCCGTAAGGCGGCCGGGCAGCGGCTACCGCTTTTATCGACGGGCTGACCTCGAACCATTTCGTCTCGAATATAAGCGCGCCGAGCAAGCGGTTTCGGATGATGAACATCTTTTTCAAACTCTGACGGCCGACATCGAGGCGAACGTCTTGGTACGCGAGCCGCAGCAGGGCGCACATAAGGCAGTTCGCACCCACTTCGCGGCATCGAATGAGCCTGTGATACTCCAGATACCGGTCGGTTGCGGAAAGACGGGTGTCATCGCCACGTTGCCCTTTGGCATTGCCCAAGGACGGGCGCTCGTCATCACCCCTAATCTGACGATCAGGAAAGGAGTCGCAGAAGCGCTGGACATCACGAACCCCAAAAACTTCTGGCGGCGCGCCGCCGTGCTGCACGATTTCTCAGCTGGTCCATTCCGGGCTGTTTTGGACGGTGTCGACGCCAACCTTCACGATTGCAATGACAGCCAATTTGTCGTCACAAATATTCATCAGCTCGCCAGTTCGGCCGACAGGTGGTTGCCGCAGTTCCCGCCGAATTATTTCGACATTATCATGGTGGACGAAGGCCACCACAATGTTGCAGCAAGCTGGACCAAGGTCTTCGAGAAATTTCCGAATGCCAAGGTCGTCAGCCTCACAGCGACGCCGTTCCGCGGCGATGGCACACGTCCGCTCGGCAAGGTAATCTATCGCTATCCCTACACCAGGGCGATGGTGAAGGGATACATTAAGCAGATTCATTCGCGCAACGTCGCACCTTCAGAACTATATTTCACCTACAGGGACGATACACGTCGCCATACCTTGGAAGAAGTGATGACACTCCGGGAAAACGCTTGGTTCCGCCGGGGCGTTGCGCTTGCGCCGGAATGCAACGCCCACATCGTCGACGCGAGCATTAAGTACCTCCGGGAACTACGCGAGCGCACCGGCTTCAGGCACCAGATTATAGCAGTAGCCTGCTCCGTCGATCACGCCCGCCAAGTGCGCTCCCTGTACGAAGAGCGCGGGCTGAAAGCGCAGGAAATTTATGGCGAGATGGCCGACGAGCTAAAGGACCGGGTGATCGAAAACCTCCGTGGTGGGAGGCTCGATTGCATCGTGCAGGTGCAGATGCTGGGGGAGGGCTTCGACCATCCCCCGCTTAGCGTCGCCGCGATCTTCCGACCCTTCGCCAGTCTCTCTCCCTACATCCAATTCGTCGGCCGCGTGATGCGTGTCGTGCATGAGGCGAAGCCGGAACACCAGGACAACAACGCTTATGTCGTCTCTCACGTCGGGTTAAACACCGATGCGCATTGGGACGACTTCCGTGAGATTGACTTCGATGACCAGGCCCTCATCAGAAAATGGCTGCAGGGTCAGGACGAGGAGCCGGAAGGGGACGGCAGCGGTGAACCTCGTCGCTTTGACGTTGGCATGTTGGTCGACAGCGAGATCATTGGATCGTTCATCAACCGCTCGTTTCTCGATCCCGAAGACGACCGCGTTCTTGAAGAAATGCTCAACCACGAAATTGGAGGCGGGATTCGGCTCCGCGACCTTATCAAGAAAGAAGTGCTGCGCGAAACCTTGCGGAATAAACAACAAGACCGCGCCGATTTGGCCGAGGTCGCGAGCCTGCCAGTGCAGCCGCAAAGCCGGCGCGTTCAAGCCCGCAGGCGGCTTTCGCAGCGCACGAATTCCGTCGTTGCCCGCATCCTGAAGGACCTTGGATATACGATTGCAGGCCGTGAAGTCGGTAAGGCGATCAAGACGGTCGCTGGCCGAGACAACCGGGCAGCAGTCGCCAGCCTCTTGCACACCGCAGTCAACGAGCATCTGGGCATCGCCTCGGGTAGCCGGAAAGAGCCCGGCGCCGACGACAATGAGGATGCACTGGCGGCTCTGGACATGCTCGGCGATCAGGTTCGGGACGCCATTCGAAAGGAGATCGGGTCATAATGCCCAAGGTTAGAGATATCCTTATTCATGTATCCGTCGAAGAGGCGCAACGACAACGAAAATGTCGGCGTAACACCAGTCACACAATTGCAAAGGGTGAGATATGCCTTGTCGTCAAAACAAATCCAACAAACGATGATTATAGTTATAGCTTGGTTCCGGCTAAAGAGATGCTCGACACAGCATGGGCTAAGCTAAAGATCATTTACGCAAGTCTGGGAATCGCGCCGCCATCATAAGGTGACCACCTGATAATCACCGGTAGGGGGAAAATTGAACCGTGCAACAGACAATGGTACGCGCCCTTGATCAAAACTGCAGGCCCCGACAAGCGGCCGAGTATAGCCTGCGCGAAGATCGTTTCCTTGTGCCGCCGCGCATTAATGTCCGCTTTCGAGAAGCGGTTGGGTTGACTTGAACGGCAGAAACGCGGCGCGTTCCCGCCTGGCAGCTTTGGGCCGTGGAACGAACCCGCTGCGCTGGAGGGGCGCCTGCGGTTGAGGTAGAGATCAAGAACCGGTCGTCGCGCTGGCGTTGAGCGTCGTTCGGCTCGAGCAGAGCATGACGGGCTTCTTCAACAAGGAGCCTGACCATGCACCATCCCGTTCTCGATGCACCCATCAGCCCGCTGCGCCAGCGGCTGATCGACGACATGAACATGCGGCGTTTCTCACGCGAGACGCAGCGCAACTATCTCCGCGATATCGGACGCCTGGCGACATTCCTCGGGCGTTCACCAGACACAGCGACCGCCGACGACCTACGTCGGTTTCAGATCGAGCAGCAGGAAGACGGCGTTCCCGTGCCGACGATGAACAGCATCGTGTCGGCGCTGCGCTTCTTCTTCACCCAAACGCTCGACCGCCCGGACCTGGCGCGTCGGCTCGTCCGGCTGGCGCATCCGCGCAACCTGCCCGTGGTGCTCAGCCGCGACGAGGTGGCCCGGCTGCTCAACGCCACCACCTGCCTCAAGCACCAGGCCGCATTGTCAGTCGCCTATGGCGCGGGCCTGCGTGTCGCCGAGGTGTCGATGCTGAAGGTTGCCGACGTCGACAGCGAGCGCATGCTGCTGCGCGTCGAGCGTGGCAAGGGCGGGCGCTATCGCAACGCCATGCTCTCGGAGGACCTGCTCTTGTTGCTGCGTGAGTGGTGGAAGGTCGGACGTCAGCAGGGCGTGATGCACCGCGACGGCTGGCTGTTCCCCGGACAGCACGCGATGAAGCCGATCAGCACGCGGCAGCTCTATCGCATCGTCGTCGAGGCGGCCCAGGCCGCCGACATCGCCAAGCGGGTCGGGCCGCACACGCTACGCCACAGCTTCGCCACCCACCTGCTGGAGGACGGCACCGACATCCGGATCATCCAGGTCCTGCTCGGGCATGCCAAGCTCAACAACACCGCCCTTTACGCGAAGGTGGCGACCCGGACGGTGCGTGCCGTGACGAGCCCGCTCGACAAGCTCGGGCTGTTCAAGCCGGGAGAGGTCTCGCCCGACATCTGAGCCGTGCGTGCCTCGATCGAGGTCGCCGACATCTTCCGTGCTGCCGGACCCGTTTACCGGGCTGCCCATGCAGGTCACCTGAGCCTCGCCCAGCTCAAGGTCATGTCGGCGATCGAGTATTGCCGCACCGCAGCCCTTGGCGGTCACGTCGAAGCCTGCGAGGACTGCGGCCAATGGCGCATCGCCTACAACTCCTGCCGCAACCGGCACTGCCCGAAGTGCCAGGGCGCGGCCGCACGGACGTGGTTGGCCGAGCGCGAGGCCGATCTGCTGCCGGTCGGCTACTTCCATGTCGTGTTCACGCTGCCCGCCGAGGTCGCCGACATCGCCTTCCACAACAAGGCGCTCGTCTACGAGCTGCTGTTCAAGGCGGCAGCGGAGACGATGCTGACGATCGCTACGGATCCGAAGCATCTCGGCGCGCGCATCGGCATCACCGCCGTCTTACACACATGGGGATCGGCGATGACGCACCATCCGCATGTCCACATGATCGTGCCGGGCGGCGGCATCGCGCCGGACGGAAGCCGCTGGATATCGTCGCGCCCGGCCTTCCTGCTCCCGGTGAGGATTCTCGGGAAGCTGTTCCGCCGCCTGTTTCTCACCCGGCTGGTCGCGCTGCACGAGGCGGGCCGGCTCAGCTTCTTCGGGTCGATCGCGCACCTGATCAAGCGGCGGGCATTCCTGCGCCATCTTGCTCCCATCCGGAAGAAGCGCTGGGTGGTCTATGCCAAGGCGCCGTTCGCGGGACCGGAGGCGGTACTCGCCTATCTGTCGCGCTACACGCACCGGATCGCGATTTCGAACAGCCGGCTGATCGCCTTCGACAAGAGCGGCGTCACCTTCCGCTACAAGGACTACCGCCGCGACGGCGCCGATCGTCAGCAGGTCATGGTGCTCGCGACCGACGAGTTCATTCGCCGCTTCCTGCTTCATGTCCTGCCACGCGGCTTCCATCGCATCCGGCACTACGGCCTGCTCGCCGGTTCCGCTCGCAAGGCCAGCCTCGCGCTGGCGCGCGAACTGCTGGGCGTCGCCGCGCCGCCCGACCCCGGCGACCCCGATGAACCGGACGACTTTCACCCGCCATGCCCCTGCTGTGGCGGACGCATGA
Source organism: Mesorhizobium sp. M1273 (assembly GCF_040318195.1). Classification (NCBI taxonomy): domain Bacteria; kingdom Pseudomonadati; phylum Pseudomonadota; class Alphaproteobacteria; order Hyphomicrobiales; family Phyllobacteriaceae; genus Mesorhizobium; species Mesorhizobium sp. M1273. Next base: position 174,681 of record NZ_JAMYLV010000010.1, read on the forward strand.
TTGTCATCGAGGTGTTCGAACGGTGGAAGCAGCCGCGTGGACCGCCGGATGCGCCGACGACAAACCGGCAGAAGTGTCCATGACCCGGCATGGCATGCTCCAGCGTTCAGCCGCAGGCGCCCAGCCTCCGGCAACGGACCCACGCGTGTCCATGGTGATCATCGACGCCGAACGGGTCGCGTCCGGCCGCGCGCCGAGCCGACAATACCGCGTGGCTGAAAGGCGAAGCGGTCCGTCCGCATCAAACCCGCCGCTTGCCGACGGCGGTCGCGCCGTCGCCGACACCAGCCGCAAATCGAAATCCCCATAGCCATCGACTGTGGCCCACGGGTTCCTTCCTCGGGGACTTTCGTACGCCTGCCGGCGCCCGAAACTCTTCACGCCTCCAGACGGTCTGCTGTTAGAGGGCATAACGCAGATAGCGGACGTTCGGCTACCGACCCCATTTCGGCCATTCAAGCCCTACTCACGCCGCAGCAGATTCTGGCCCAAAGCGGACATACGCAAAGCGTGGATTGGCGGAAGAACCGAAAAGTTTACCGTAGGCCAGAGGTAGGCGTCGTGATAGTAATAGAGGAACCTCAACATGGACGGTTAGAATATGGCAAAGTCCCCGAAAAGTTCACCTGAAACAGCGGCGCCGACAGCCGGCCCCAAACACAAAATAACTCTGACTATCGTTGTCAATGGTGAGCCAGTGGCTGTGGAAGCCAATGTCAATTCGCCGTTGCATACAGTTATCGCTAAGGCGCTAGCTGATTCCGGAAACGTCGGCCAGCCGCCGGAGAACTGGGAGCTGAAGGACGAGGCAGGAGTTGTCCTAGATGCAAGCAAGAAGATCGAGGACCTTGGGATCATTGAGGGCCAGAAGTTGTTCCTGAGCCTCAAGGCCGGTGCAGCAGGTTGATCGAAGGTCAGTTCGTCGACGAGTCGGTTTCTAGACGTAAGTTTGACCGCGAAGTCGCGCAGTACCGAAAGCTTGACCATATATATCGTCGGCGAGGCTGGTTCCTTGTCGAGGCCGACTTTCCGACTGTAGTCGTGTTGTTTGCCGCCCTTAAAGTTAAGCCCCCGGCACTGGTTTGCGCAGTGCGATTGGATTTTACCAACTACGACCTTGTCCCTCCGTCGGTGAAATTCGTAGATCCTGGTACCGGCGCGGAACTGCCCTTCAAGAGCTTGGGCTTCCAGATGCTCCGTTTGAACGGCATCGAAAATGCCTCGCCTGAAACGATAACCGCTCTAGCGCAGCAACAACGCCTACCGGCTCAATCTTTGCTTCAGGCACACGACCCTGACGATGTCCCTTTCCTTTGCTTGCCCGGGGTACGCGAATATCACGACCACCCGGCCCATACAGGTGACTCATGGCTTTTGCATCGTCGCTCTGGAGAAGGCTCCTTGCACTTTATTCTCGAGCAAATCTGGGCCAGCGGAATCAACCCGATCCAAGCGGCCAATTACCAGATTCAGATCGCCTTCGCGGGGTTCCAGCACAACCCAGCAGCCTTTCCAAGGTAAGGAGCAGCCTTGCCACTGCCGAGAAATTCATTGTCCCCCGGGCTGCATTCGATGATGTGCACGCGCATCTAGTCGAGGTAGGGCGATCCGGATACGAGGGACTGGGCCTTTGGGTCGGTCGCATAGGAGCGGGCACAGCCACAGTGGAACGAGCACTCATTCCCGAGCAGAGGCTCATTCGTGGCCCTGCTGGTGTCGGCGTGCTTGTCGACGGGGCCGAGTTGCACCGTATCAACGTTTGGCTCTTCGATAATGGTCTACGCATCCTGGCGCAGATTCACAGCCACCCCACGGATGCGTATCACTCCGACACCGACGACGATAATGCGTTAGCAACGACGGTAGGCTCGCTTTCCCTGGTCGTTCCAGACTTCGCGAGAGGGCCGGCGGATTTGTCCCAAACAGCCGTCTATCGGCTTAACGGCGCCGGAGACTGGCTCCCCGTAACCGCCGTGGATGTAACACGTCTCATTGAAATTGTGGATTGACCTAGCATGGCGCTCGCAAGCTATTTCGGCCGTGCCGCAACCGCCGCCTCGCAAGTGCTGCAGGGGTTCCAGACAAAGGATTTCGAGCAGCTACTCAACGGGCTGGTGATTGGAATTGCCTTTGACGAAACTGCCTGCTCTAGCGAGGGCAGAGCATCGCTAGATCTCGCGGTCCGGCTGGTCGCCCGCCTTTACCCCAATATCTGTTTCCTTCCGGAAGGCGACGAGGCCAAGAAGTTGGCACGTAGCCTCAGTGCGCTAGCGCGCTCTATAAACGGACAAATCGATATAGTCCGCCCACGCGTAGGGGCGCCCTCACAGTGCCTGGTCGTCGGCTTGGCAAGCCCGGATGTCGCCTGCCCTCAGATGTTCTTGGGGTCTGACGGTTGGATGGCCAAATTCTCAACAGAGCAGCCGGTGGGTTCCGGCAATAGTAGCAATATGTTCGGTGCAGGTGCTGCAGCGTGCATCGCCGCATCGAATTTGTTTCGAGCGATATTCAACGAGCAGATCGGCGGAGCGACGGTGGACCGTTCTGTTTCGTTCTCACTGTTTGACTACGCACCTGGATCCGATGCCAACCCGCCACTTGAGGCTAACACCATCCTCGATGCCGTGTTCCTGTTAGGACTGGGTGCAATCGGCAACGGCGCGGTATGGGCCCTCGCGCGCGTGCCCGGCCTCCAAGGGCAGTTGGGGATCGTCGACGGCGAGGAGATCGACCAAGGTAACCTGCAGCGCTATGTGCTAGCTCTGGAAAAGGACGTCGGCGGCAGCAAGGTGAAGCTTGCCCGCCGTCACTTGACATCTCAAGCTCGCTTCTCGCTTGAGGAGCACCCTTACAAATGGCAGACCCTAGCGGGGTCGCACTCGCTGCAGCACGTTGCGATCGCGCTAGATACAGCGTCTGATCGCATCGCGGTCCAAGCTGCCTTGCCTCGCTGGACCATCAACAGTTGGACGCAGCGGGGGGATCTTGGCGTGTCGCATCATCGCTTCGATGGCGAACTGGCCTGCCTGGCGTGTCTTTATCTACCTACTGGATCCGTTCCGGATGAAGATCAGGTCATTGCTCAGGCACTAGGCCTTGAGGACCGAAAAATGGATATCGTGCGACCCATGCTTCACAGTGGCGCGCCCGTCAACGTGGAATTGATGCATGAGATCGCAAGCCGCCTGACGGTCCCTGTTGGGCCGCTACTTCCATTTGTCGGCCAGCCGCTAAGAAGCTTATATCAGGGAGCGATATGTGGAGGCGTGGTCTTCGAGCTGACTGGGGGCAATAAGCCCGTACGCGTCGAAGTTCCGATGGCCTTCCAGTCAGCGATGGCCGGCATCATGCTGGCCGCAGAAGTCGTCAAACGCGCCGCCCGCAGGGATGCGCCCAGGTGGACAACCGCGAAGCTAAACTTGCTCCGCAAAATGCCCTCTGACGTGATTACAGAGCGCAGAGCAAAGGATCGTCTGGAGCGCTGTATCTGCCAAGATGCGGATTATCTGGATGCATATCGGGCAAGATACAAACCAGTGGCGTCGCACTGACGGCGATGAATTTCCCGCCGCCGTCGCGCCGCTAGCGGCTGCAGCCTCTGATGCCGACGCCGCGAGAGGTAGTGCATCTCGCGGCCGAAGCGCTGCGAAAGCTGACAACCGCCATCGAGTCCGGCAGAGGGTAAGGTGGGCGCCATCATAGCATACGAACTTGCCGCCCCAATGTCTGCTATGAGGCGCGTTCCCGCCTGGCAGCTTTGGGGCCGCAGAACGAACCCGCTGCGCGGGAGGGCGCCTGCGGTTGAGGTAGTTGAGGTAGAGGACACGGGCCGATCGTCGCGCTCGCATTGAGCGTCGTGCGGAGGCGGCAGAGCATGACGGGCTTCTTCAACAAGGAGCCTGACCATGCCCTATCCCGTTCTCGATACACCCGTCAGCCCGTTGCGCCAGCGACTGATCGACGACATGAACATGCGGCGCTTCTCCCGGGAGACGCAACGCAACTATCTCCGCGACATCGGACGCCTGGCGACATTCCTTGGGCGATCACCAGGCACGGCAACCACCGACGACCTGCGCCGGTTCCAGATCAAGCAGCAGGTCGACGGCGTTCCCGTGCCGACCATGAACAGCATCGTGTCGGCGCTGCGCTTCTTCTTCACGCATACGGTCGATCGTCCCGATCTGGCGCGCAAGCTCGTTCGTCTGGCGCATCCGCGCAAGCTGCCCGTGGTCCTGAGCCGCGACGAGGTTGCCCGGCTGCTCAACGCCACCACTTGCCTCAAGCACCAGGCCGCGCTCTCGGTCGCCTATGGCGCGGGCCTGCGCGTCGCCGAGGTGTCGATGCTGAAGGTCGCCGACGTCGACAGCGAGCGCATGCTGTTGCGCGTCGAGCGCGGCAAAGGCGGGCGATATCGCAACGCCATGTTGTCAGAGGACCTGCTCGCGCTGCTGCGTCAGTGGTGGAAGGTCGGGCGGCAGCAGGGCGTGATGCACCGCGACGGCTGGCTGTTTCCGGGGCAGCATCCGATGAAGCCGATCAGCACGCGGCAGCTCTATCGCGTGGTCGTCGAGGCGGCCCAGGCCGCCGGCATCGCCAAGCGGGTCGGGCCGCACACGCTGCGCCACAGCTTCGCCACCCACCTGCTGGAGGACGGCACCGACATCCGGATCATCCAGGTCCTGCTCGGGCACGCCAAGCTGAACAACACCGCCTTCTATACCAAGGTCGCGACACGCACGGTGCGAACGGTGACGAGCCCGCTCGACAAGCTCGGCCTATTCAAGCCGGGAGAGATCTCGCCCGACGGCTGAGCCGTGCGCACCTCTGTCGAGGTCGCCGACATCTTCCGTGCCGCCGGGCCCGCCTATCGGGCCGTCTATGCAGGTCATCTGAGCCTGCAGCAACTCAAGGTCATGTCGGCGATCGAGCAATGTCGCACCGCGGCCCTCGGCGGGCATGTCGAAGCCTGCGAGGACTGCGGCGAGTGGCGCATCGCCTACAATTCCTGCCGCAACCGGCATTGTCCCAAGTGCCAGGGCGCGGCCGCGCGGACATGGCTCGCCGAGCGAGAGGCCGACCTGCTGCCGGTCGGATACTTCCACGTCGTATTCACGCTCCCCGCCGAGGTCGCCGACATCGCGTTCCAGAACAAGGCGGCGGTCTACGACGTGCTGTTCAAGGCGGCATCGGAGACGATGCTGACGATCGCGGCGGATCCAAAGCATCTCGGCGCGCGCATCGGCATCACCGCCGTCCTTCACACTTGGGGTTCGGCGATGACGCACCATCCGCACGCGCACATGATCGTGCCGGGCGGCGGCATCGCGCCGGACGGAAGCCGGTGGATATCGTCGCGCCCGGCCTTCCTGCTCCCGGTGAGGGTTCTCGGCAAGCTGTTCAGCCGGTTGTTCCTCAACAGGCTGATCGCGCTGCACGACGCCGGGCGGTTAGCCTTCTTCGGAACAATGGCACACCTGGCAGATCGCCGGGCCTTCCTGCACCATCTTGCTCCCGTCCTGAAGAAGCGCTGGGTGGTCTATGCCAAGGCGCCGTTCGTGGGACCGGAGGCGGTGCTCGCCTACCTGTCGCGCTACACCCACCGGGTCGCGATCTCGAACAGCCGCCTGATCGCCTTCGACAGGAACAGCGTCACCTTCCGCTACAAAGACTACCGCCGTGACGGCGCCGACCGTCAGCAGCTCATGGTGCTCACGATCGATGAGTTCATCCGCCGCTTCCTGCTCCATGTCCTGCCGCACGGCTTCCATCGCATCCGGCATTACGGCCTGCTTGCCGGCGGCTCCCGCAAAGGCAGCCTCGCACGCGCCCGCCAACTCCTGGATGTCGCCGTGCTGCCTGATGACGGCACATCAGGCGCACCGGACGACTTCCGGCCGCCATGCCCCTGCTGCGGTGGACGCATGATCGTCATCGAGGTGTTCGACGCTGGAGGCAGCCCGCGCGGACCGCCGGGAGCGGCGGCGACGAACCGGGAGACCGCCCCATGACCCGGCATGGCATGGCTCAACCTGCAGCCGCGGGCGTCCCGTCTCCGGCAACGGACACACGCGCGTCTATGGTGACTGTTGCTACCGACAGGGTCGCGACGAGCCGCGGGCATGGCGGCCGGAAGTCGTCCGGTGCGGTACCGGGCCGGCTAAACCGCGCGGAGGCGCAACGAAGCGGCCTGTCCGCATCCATCCCGGCGCTTCTCAGCGGCGGTCGCGCCATCGCCGACCTCAGCCGCAGATCGAAATCTCCATAGCCATCACATTGTGGCCCGCGGGTTCCTTCCTCGGGGACTTTCGTACGCCTGCCGGCGCCCGAAACTCTTCACGGAAGCGGAAGGGCGGCTCTCGAGTGCCGATAGCAATAGCTGCCGTTGTGTAACCGGCTCAAAATAGTCCGCGCCTACCTGCATTGCATAGGGTGTTGACGGTCCTGCAGAGCGTTTGCGCAAAACCTCACGGCGTCAGGACTTCACCCTCTGGCGCATCAGAGAATTGAAGGATGGGTTCGCGCTATGAGTTCCGCGGCCGGCCGCCAGGCCGAGGCACCGCACGCGACCCTTGGCGCTGGCGAAACAGTTAGGGGCGAGGCTTCGCCGCGGCCAGTTGCGAAGAGAAATCGATCGGTGGGGGCCGATGGGCCAACACTGCTGCAATGAAGGACGAGCCCGCATGCCTCTGATATTCGCCCTCGGCGAGGCCAAGGAGGGTGGCCCGCCGGTCAGGCGTGGCAATGTCCATGCCAAGGTCGACGGCCTGATCGGCCGAAGGCTGAGCGTCGATGCGCAGATAGCGATCCCCCAGTTGATGCCGTAGCATGAAATCAATCATCTGCTGCTGCGACGAGATGATCGTGGAGATCAGCCGTTCGTTGGTCAGCCAGTCCTTGCCAGACAGAGACCTTCCGAGGGATTTAGGAAGCGAAAACCCGGTTGTGGTGGTTCCGATGCTCAGCACGCGAAGATCATCGCCCTTCTGGCCGCAAAAATTGATCGCCTCGTGCACCGCGCAGATGTCAGGAGAGTTGGCGACGAGACCACCGTCGACATAGAAACTGTCGCCCATCGATGCCAACGGGAAGTAAAACGGTGCAGCCGACGTCGCCATAGCCACTTCAGCTGCGTTGCGGACCAGATCAATCACGAAATTGGGGTGATGCGGCGTCTTGAACATCTGGACGCTGCCCTTGGTCATGTTCACCGCCGGAATCAGCAGGCGGTTTTTGGCTTCGCCAAGCAGGGTCTTGGCGCCAACCACCTTGTCGACGGTCGCCTTCAGCGGGGCTGGATCATACTTCGGCCCGCTGCTGTACATGTCATACTTGGCTCGATACTCGCCAAGGAACGTCCGCGGGGGTGCGCGGTAAGGGAAGATTTTCAAACCCTCGCTTTCGAACGTTTCGCGGATCTCCTTGGCTGTTTTTCCCATCCCAAGACCGATTGCGATGATGCCGCCGATGGACGTGCCGGCGATCATGTCGAAACACTGGCCGATCGGCCGTCCGAGCCGTTGCTCAAGTCGTTCGAGTACAGAAACCGTGAAAAGGCCGCGATAGCCGCCGCCACTCAAGCTGAGGATATGAAACGACAAGTTTTTCCGCCCTCCAAGGTTTTCAATACGGTTCCGATTTTGTTCTTGTCGCGAATCCTAGTAACATCGAACCCTGATTCCCACATGATGATTCGATCGGTAGATTTCAAGGGACGGGTAATTCTATGGCCAATGTTTCGAAGCTTCTCTACTCCAGTACCGCGTCGGCACCGCATTTCCTCGCCAACATCAAGGCCGAGGACGACGATTTGCGCCTGGCCCGGCAACTGATCCGCGACCACCTGCGCGCCGCCTTCGAAAAAGGCGGCGTTGCTGCATTCGGCTTGGCGATCAGGCCGCGCTTCTTCACGCAGGGCAGTCACGCCTATAGGACGCTGAACGACCCGGCTTGGACGCCGCCGCAGCAGAAGGACTTGGACGACGGTTGCTACCTGCCCATGTCCTTCGTGAAGGGACCGGGGCTCGTCGGTCGATCAAAGCCCTCCGTGGCGGCCGATGCGTTCTTTCAGTTCGTCGACCAGGCGCTGATCGAACTTACCGCCCAGCAAGACGGCTGGCGTTTCGTCAGGAAGCCGACCTGTGCGCGCCTGATCATTTCCAAGTCGGCGCACGTCGATGTTCCGCTCTACGCCATTCCGGATGCGGAATTTGTTCAGCTTCAGGAGCGCGTCAACAAGCATATTCTCGCATCCGAGGACGCGAAGCGGCCGGACCGTTGGGACGCGCTGCCAGAAGATGCCGTCTTGCTGGCCCACCGTGAGGAAGACTGGATCGTTTCGGATCCACGCAAAATCCACACCTGGTTCCTCGAGGCGGTGGACACGTATGGCGAAGTCCTGCGTCGCGTTTGCCGTTACCTGAAGGCCTGGCGCGACCACCACCACCCGCACCTTGACAGCGTCTCCTCGATCCTCCTGATGGCCTGCGCCTTCATGGCCTTTGAGGAGAAGACCCGCCAGTTGTTGCCGAGCCGCGAGGACGAAATTCTCCTGCTGGTCGTCAAGAGGCTGCCGACCCTCCTGAACCAGGACATCGCCAATCCGGCCGTGTCTTCGGAGAACCTCAATCGGATGGCAGCCGAGCAGCGCAAGTTTGCCGAATCCAAGGCGGAAGAGTTCCATTCACGCCTGTCCCATGTGGTGACGACCAGTACGGTTGCCAAAGACGCGGTCGCCAACATGGTGTTCATCTTCGGTGAACGCCTGCCGGACCGTCCTGACCTCGTGACCATCGCCGAAACCGCAACCGTGACGATCCTGTCTCAGCCGCGCAAGGAAGTTGCCGCTCCCGTGGTCGGACGCTCGACGAGTGGCTGACCTGCGCCTCGTCAGGGTTCATGATGCTCTGACCCAGCGGGGGTTCAAACGGAACTGGCAGCTGCCGGAACGGTCTGTGTTCTCCGGAATTTTGGACACTGGCGGCCTCGATTTCCCTGTCGATATCGAGGTCACGGACCTTGATTTCGTCACCTATCCGTCGATTCGGTTGCACGCCTCGTGGAAAGCACCGGCGCGCAAGCTGCCGCATATCATCGGCCCCAATTACCTAGTGTGCTACTATGCCCGTGGCGCTGTCATCCTTGACCGCTACAATCCCGGCGGCTCGGTCCTGCAGTGCCTCGACCAGGCCGAGCGCGTGTTGCGTGACGCCATCCGGGGTCGCTCCGATGGCGATTTTGCCGATGAATTCCAAGCCTTCTGGGGCACCGTGGCCGCATATATCGACCTACCGGACGGATACGGGGGCCCGGCCACTGTCAAATACATTACCCTCGCTGACGATGGTAATCCGGTTCCGGTCGTCGCGACCGACCAATCATGGCTTGTTGAGCGCGACCGCAGGCGCCATGTCGACAAGAGCGATGGCGAAAGGGTCGAGGTGATCCGGATCGACAGTCCCCTTTCGGTCGACCCGGCCTTGCCGTGGCCGCCGACCTCGTTGCTGGCGCTTAACAAGTGGCTTGAAGGCGCCGCGCCCGAAGCCCTCGGCAGAGTCGAACGGCTGTTTACGACCGGCAGCGGTTCGCTGCGCGCGGTCGTGCTCTCAGCCGAAAACGGCCATTTCTATTATCGGGCGACGCTGCCGCCACGCTTCCGCACCAAGGAACTCCTGAACAACCGGCGCGTCGCCCTGCCACGCATCCTGGCGCAGGCCGCGAAGGACGTCGAAGTCGAGCAGGCGGGCGGTGTTCTGGCCGACCGCGCACATGTTTTCAGCCGCAATCTGGGTGGCGCCTATGACCTCTCTGATGCGCGGATCGCCCTCATCGGTTGCGGCACCATTGGCGGGTTTCTCGCCCAACAGCTTGCGCAGTGTGGTTGCGGCTCCGGAAAGGGTAGCTTGACCCTTTATGACAGCGAGAAACTGAGCCCGGCCAATCTTGGCCGCCATGTGCTCGGCGTGCCGTTCATCGACCGCAACAAGGCGGTTGGGGTAGCGGAACTCCTCAAGACCCAGCTTCCGCCTCTCGACGTGACGGCTCGGAACCGTGACTTTACATGGGACGACCTGACCCGTGGCACGTACGACTTGGTCATCGACGCGACCGGCGAGGAAGCGTTTTCGATTGCGCTGAACGCGCATGCGGTGCAGGGCCGCCCTGATACGCCGCCCGTACTGTTCGTGTGGCTTGCCGGGAACGGCGCTGCGGCCCGGGCCATCCTCACCGGTTCACCCGATCATGCGTGTTTCAAATGCCTGAAGACAGACCTAGCCGGCGGAGAACGGTTCCCCACGCTCAAAGCTGGTGTAGAGGTCGCCCTGCTTAATGTTCGGGGTTGCGGCGACACCGCGTTTGCGCCCTTTCCGGTGACCCGCCCGGTCACGGCCGCTGCGATGGCATGCGACATGGTCCTCGACTGGTCGAACGGCGGCGCATTCCACCATTTCCGGGCCCAGGTTTTTGATGAACGTCTTGCACGGCTCACCAAGAGCGGAAGCCCTGGACCGCTTAGCCAGTGCCCTGCCTGCGGGGCGTGCCATCCGTGATCCGCGAATGGTCACAACAGCGTTATGTGATGGTTGCGCCCGTGGTCTTGGCCACGATCGGCGCGTTCCTTATCGGTGATGAACGGCGCAACGAGGCCGGAGGCATCCTGATCGGCAGCTATCGCGGGAGCCATGTCGAGGTCGTGGGGTGCACGGTGCCGATGCCGCTCGATGTGCGCAGCGGCTACCGCTTCGACCGGCGGGATCCCGGCCACCAGGCCGCGGCGCTGAAAGCATGGCACGCGAGCGGCAGTACCGAAACCTTTGTTGGCGAGTGGCATAGTCACCCCGAGCCCCACCCCACGCCTTCTGGTCGCGATCGACAAACGTGGGCCGATATCATGAAGAAGAACTCCAACCCGTTGGTCTTCCTGATTGGCGGATGGGAAAGCCTCTGGTGGGCCGTCGGCGAACGCGGCTTGGTCGTGGAGGCGGCGCCTCTAGACAGCGAACCTAGCCCACTCCTGGCCGCGGTAGGGAGCCTGCCATGAACAATTGCCCGCGCAGGGGCCTTCGTAGGCTATGTCATCCGGCTCGACCGGCGGGTTGTCGAACCCAGCCACGGCGACAGGTCCGCGCCAGCTGTCCCACAACCCAACTCCAAACCAAGACCCTCTGATAGTCAAAATGGCTACCATCGCTGCTTAAAGACGGGCCACCGGGCTCGAAGATTAATGAACTAGCTATGTTTCGATTAAGCCATCACAACTGACTTCCGCATTACAAGGCGTCAAGCCCACGACATCGTCAGGCCGTGAACAAATTAACCGAGATGGACGATCACGCGATTGCGGCCGCCAGTCTTCGCTTCATACAGGGCTATATCCGCGCGCTTTATCAATCCGGCAACCGTATCGGCCCCCACGAAGATAGAGGACACGCCAATGCTGATCGTGACTTCGATCGCTTTACTATCATAACCGACGGAAAACGGCATCTGGGCGATTTCGACGCGAATGCGTTCCGCAACCTTTTCCGCCACCGCACAGTTGGTATCCGGCATCACCACGACGAATTCGTCGCCCCCGTATATACATGCAAGGTCAATACCGCGCACATTCTTGTGCAGCCGGCGCGCGCACTCGCGCAAGACGTCGCTACCTGCATCATGGCCGTACGTGTCGTTGACCAACTTCAGGAGGTCGACGTCGGTGATTAATATCGACAGCGGACGTCGGCGGGCCACGGCTCGGTCGAACAGTGTCTGTAGGTGGCTGTCTAAATAACGTCGGTTGCGCAGCCCTGTTACAGGGTCGATCACCGCCATCTCGATGGTCTGGGTGACGCTGGCGCGCAGTTGGTCATTGTAGCGCTTGCGGCGCACCTGCGTGCGCAGCCGCGCTTTCAGCTCCTGCTGGTCGATCGGCCGCGTCAGATAGTCGTTGATGCCGAGTTCGAGGCCCCGGATGATGCGCCCCTCTTCGCCTATGTCAGCCAGCAGGATGATCGGCAGGAAGCGGGTTCGGTCGAGCGAACGTAACTGCGAGCACAGCCGTAGCGGATCGAAATCGGCAAAGGCGGTCGAGATAAGCACGCACTCATACGGTGTTTCGGCAGCTCTGAAGAAGCCGGTATCCGGATCGGTGGCAATGTCGAGCTCGGCCTCGCCGTGCAATATTTTCTGGATGTGTTCGAAGGAAGATTTGCGCTCGTCGACCAGAAGCGTTTTCGGATTCGCTCCATCAAACATGGACCTACCGTTCAAAAGGTCCTCGATACCGATGTCGTGGGTCGTCGAAACCCGCAGGCGCAGTTCATCGGTCAGCAACTTCAGCCTGACTAGGCTCTTAACCCGCGTCATCAACTGCAGGTCGTTGATCGGCTTGGTCAGGAAATCGTCAGCGCCGGCCTCAAGGCCACGCACGCGATCCGTAACCTCGTCAATTGCGGTGATCATGACTACGGGGATATGCGAAGTCGCCGGACCGCTCTTCAGTCGCTTGCAGACCACGAACGCGTCCATGTCGGGCATCTTCACATCGAGCAGTACCACATCAACCTTGCCGTTTTCACAGGTCTCGATGACATCAAACTCGTTGGACGCCGTCAGCACCTCAAAATATTCAGCCAATAGTCTGACCTCGAGCAACCGCACATTGGCAGAGATACTGTCGACGACGAGGATTCGCGCGGTCATGACAGGCCCAGACTAGAGTTTAATTGAACACTATCGGCTACAGTAGATGCAAACACCGAGCGCTAGACGCGCGTTCGGCCAACAAGGTGTTACCACCATCTCCGGTGCCGTATTTCCAAAAATAAGATTGCCAGTGCCATGGCGCGTTGTGTCAGCTTTGAGGCTGCGGTAGTGATTACGTCAATGGCCGAAAGGGAGCGCGAAGCTGACGCCAGCGGCGAATTTGAACCGAATACCTCGTCATCCCATGTTCATGATTTGTGCTTCGAAAGTCGCATAAACGGCAACGTGGAACGATCAGGAGGGCGGTTGGTGTGTGGATAGTTAGACCTGGCCTATTGTCGATTGTGCCAGCCGGCGCGCATTTTCGCGGCCATGGTGGCGGAGCATGTTGAATTGGCGTTGTTTGAGCAGTCACTCGGCAACATCGAAGGCCTGCATCGGCCGTTCTGTGATCGCGTGGCTGACGCTGCGGAGAAAACCGCAGGATCGATTCTTTTCGATGTTCGTGTCGACGGCGATAGCTGCGTTCAGCGGATGGCCGCGATTGGGTATAGCGTCACCGGCACAGCAATAATCGTGATGGCGAAGAACGGACAACTTAGATGCGCATCGGTGAACGGGGACACCGCCGTTTTGGTGGCAGAATTGGCTGCCTGGTATGCGTCTCCGCTGAGTGAGCAAGCGAAGGTTGACCACAGCGGAGCGGCCATCATCCTGCTAGCCAAGCTTCGGAGCTCAGGTCACTTCGCCCGTTTCTAGCTGAGCGCCGCTTCCTACCTTGCGGGCCAAAGCAGCGGAAAGATGATATTCGACTGCAAGTGTGCTTGGCGTCCAACTTGTCAAATTCACCGAGTATCGAAAACGTTCTAAGCAGATGGCGCGGCGGCGTTGAGGCACCGGGTCCGCGGATACCAGCCAGCAGCCTCTCCGCAGTGAGTCCCGGCTTCGTGCCCGTCCTCAAACTGCTCACGTTGAACGCCGGCGCGACTGGCTCCGGACGTAGATCGATCCGAACCACCTGGCATCACCCTTGCGACCCGGGCTTGCTGCTCGCAGGGCGGCGTCAGTCTTCGGTGAAGGTGGGGCCTGCCGCTCGTTGCCGAAATCAAGCTGCGACCTTCTTGCGGGTCCGCTTCGTCGGTGCCGCCGGCTCCGGCGCTTTCGGTTTGCGGCCGAGCCCCATCGTCTTGGCTAATGCCGAGCGCGCGGCGGCGTAATTCGGCGCGACCATGGGATAATCAGCCGGCAGACCCCATTTGGCGCGATATTCATCCGGCGTCAGCCCGTAGTGGGTCGACAGATGCCGCTTCAGCGACTTGAATTTCTTCCCGTCCTCAAGGGAGATGATGTAGTCCGGTGTCACCGACTTCCTGATCGGTACCGCAGGCTTTAGCGCTTCCGGCATTTCTGCGGAAACGTTGTCGACCGTGCCTTTCAGTGCTGCATGCACTTGGCCGATCAGGGCAGGGAGATCTCCCACCGGGACCGGATTGTGGGAGACATAGGCTGAGACGACATCAGCGGTGAGTTCGATGAGGACGTCGGTGTTGTTGTCGGCTTCTTCTGTCATGAAAACTCTCCGGGGTGGCTTGAAGACAGTCCGCGAAGTGTTGCTTCATAGTGGCGGTTATCGGTGAAAGCAATAAAGCCCCGGCAGGACTATTGCGATGCTGCGGTTAATAGCGATGCACCCCGCCTTTTGGGCGCATATTGATCCGGTGGGAGCAGACCCGGTCCTCATAGAGCTGCCGCTACTCTCCGCTTGATGTGGAAGGGATAATCGTAAACAATTTCCACGCCCACCGCCGGGTACCACAGCAGAATTTGGTTTCGAGGCGGCCCCGCCTAAGAGTGGTGCCGCTTGCGGTGCGTAGGACTGCGCTGAACTGGTCGGGTCTTCATTGCGATTGACGTGATTTCTCGAAATGAAGGGGTGACGTAGGGTCGCCCAAGTATTAATTTTTCTTGGGCGGGTTTGAGGAGGCCAACGTGAGAACTCACGATAGCGTAGTTCCAGGATGGGAGTTCTTAGCCGAGGACGAGGCGATTGACGCTGCGATCGACAAATACGGCAAAGACCCGACGACGTCGGTCGCGTATTGTGCGTTCGAGACGTTTGGCGATCGAGGCGGACCCGAGCATCGGTTTTGGTTTGACCTGTTTGTAAAGCTCGCAAAATCGGATCACGTGGGTTGGGCGTAGAGCTCGGTCTCAGTTCTCGCGTCAGCTAGCTAATTTAGATGCTCCACAAAGCCAAACAGCCATTCGACCTACGCCGGAGACAATCGTGTCCCGCGGCGTGGTTGAGCTTGCGGCATTGGTCGCCGGCGCCCTCCCGCATTGGCTAGGCTGATCAGCGCGCCACGGCTGGCTGGTTCCTCAACCGCGTCGCGCTGATCGGCTCACAGATCGGGGTGGGCTATGTCGCTCTCCAGTCACATGACGTCTTCCTCTACGCCAGCATGATATTTTCCATCGCGTCGCGTTGATCCGCGCCCGGACCCTGACTCGAGTGAGGTAGTCTCGGTTGTTAATGCGCACGCTGTGGCTGCAGGCACGGGCCGCTGTCTGCGGCGTGGCGTGAATGTGCTGCTTTAGCGGTGAGAACAGCGACTTGGTGTTGCTTGGTCAATTACCGAGGTGGCGTCGGCGTTTCAGCGGACCGCCGCTTGGCGCCAATGGCTTAAGACAGGGCAAAGGCTTGCCATTACCGCCATTTGCTGCATCCTATCTGATGGCAGCGGCCGGTACGGCCAGCCAAACGGACACGTAGACACCTGCGGCAAGGAAACACCTATATGGCGACTGGAACGGTAAAGTGGTTCAACGCGACCAAGGGCTTTGGCTTCATTCAGCCTGACAGTGGTGGACAAGACGTTTTTGTCCATATTTCTGCTGTCGAACGCGCTGGGCTGTCGACGCTCGTTGACGGCCAGAAGGTCAACTATGAGATAGAACAGGACCGGCGGACCGGCAAATCGTCGGCCGGCAACCTGAGCAAGGCTGGCTGAACCAGCCATGTGATTTCGGCAAGCGCATGAAGCACGCAAGCTTCAGTGCACCAAGATGATCAAGTCTGGTGGCCTACAGGCATGTCGTTGAAGTGCCACCTTCCTGACCTATATGCGCGGTGCGTCGGATGTTTCCTCCCATTCGTCCGGCGCGTTCCCCTCTGGAGGTTTTAACCTTCATACCTGGCCGGACCTTTGGTCCGGCCTTTTTCTTGCGCGAGAAATGCTGAGGCGACGACGTCCGGCCGCTGGTTGCGCGATCTCGATGCCCAGAATCGTCCAATATCGCGTTGCCACTTCATCGGGTGAGAACCATGATGAGAGCTGTCAAGTCGATGGCTTACCTTCGCCACCCGGCAGGCGGAAGATTGATCCATGGCTGTTTTCTCGGCCTGCCATTCTTGTCGGTCCATTCGAAGGGCAATGGCAATTCGCCGCCTGCTTTTGCAGATATTTTCGCAAGAGATGTGGAAGAATTGACTACGCTGCAGGCTTGTCGAAGACCATGGGCAACCCACGGTTCGACGCCATCTCGACGACCAGCTCTTCGATTGCTTGATCGGAAAGCCGGGTCTGCAGTATCGTACGAATCCGTTTGACCAGTTCGTGCACCGGCAAAGGCAAGAGATCCTCGGCATCATCGATAAGCCGACTGACTTCGATCACAACGTCAGCATCGATGTCGCTCGGCAAATTTCGCATATGCCATCTCCGATCGAGGTAAATATTGCCGTCTTCCTGACCGTTGTCGAGTCAAGCAGATGAACGTCGGGTTGTTTCCACGACGGCAGGGCTTGATGTTCTGCTTCGGCTGCACAAATCCCGGTCATCGCTGCGACGGGCGTGAAGCCCAGCTTCCCCCAGTCACTTTGGAAGCCCTCGAGGCTACTATCAATTTGGACCTCAGTCGCTGCGTAGGATTTTCGCTTCTAACGCCGCTGTAACAAAGGCCCGTCTCGCTACCGGCGTCCGGGCTTCACCACGCAGAACCTGAAGACATGCATCCATAGCCAGTTTTCGTTTCTTCGTCTGATGAGGGAAACTCCGCAGCAGGATCGTGGCTGCGTCGTTCACATCGAATATGACGCGCTCACGGTCATGCCGACCAACTTGCACCACCACGGGCCGGACGAACCTGCTCGACATGCAATTGCACTCTCAATTCCGACCAGAACACGGTCTTCGCGTATCATGACGTGGGGTCAATTCATACATGTATTGGCTAGGGCCCGAAGAGAACCTGCAGTTGCTCAATCTCAACACAAATTGCCTGTCCAATTTCAGCAGGCCGTTACCTGAAATCCGGATGGGTCCAAGTCTTGGTGTGCAAGAAAGCAGCGCGGAATTCTGTCGCGGCCGGAAGGTGAACGGCGCTTGGTCCCAGGCTCGGGCTTTCCGAAGCCCGCGCCTTCCTTCCTGGGTGGCAGCCTTGAAGCGGCGGCTGCTGCAATGGCGACCTGATAGGGCGCGCTGGTGCAGGAGAGGAAGAGGGCGGGCGGGTTGCGGTGGCGGGTAAAGGTCCGGGAGAGAGTCTCCCGGCGCCCGCCAAGGAGCAACACCCATGACCCAGATGGAAATTCTTGCGCCAGAGCGCAACGAGCGTGCCGGTTACAAGGTCGACGTCAGCCGCGGCCAGCGTATTGGCCGCGTGTCGTCAGAATGGTTCAACCGGCCGGCGGACGAGCGATACCTGTCGCTTAAGGACCTTGGAAATGCGGTGAAGAGCCGGTCGGAGCGCAGCAAGACCCGCATCGTCGAAAGTGAGCTGATCCGCGTCGAGGCCAGCCGCGACGATCCGGAGCGTCTGAGGCTAATGCTGCCCGATGCGCGTGGCCCTGTTGCCCCCACGCATTGGAGTTTTGGCCAACTCGCCTCCTTGGTCGGCGCACCAGCCACCTATCTGCGGCAGCTTCCAGCCCCGCTCGCGGCGATCAACCTTCAGCACGGTCTCCTCAACCACCGCGCCGAACAGGTTAAGACGCTGGAAATCGAGAACGGGCGCCTCGAGTTGCGGGCGGTGACAGGCCCGGATTACGGCAGAATATTTGACTCAGAACTCGTCGACGCCGTGCAGAAAATCGCCGGCAACGGTACTGGCGACACCCGTTGGAAGGTGCCAGGAGTGCTCGATTGGTCGACGGGAATCTACAATCCGCACGTCGACATCTCCCGCGACACCACGACGCTCTACGCGTCAGATCGCGATGTCTTTGTCTTCCTCGTCGACGATCTGAACCCGATCGAGGCCGGGCGGCTGCCGAATGGGGAACCGGATCTCTATTTTCGCGGCTTCTACTGCTGGAACTCCGAAGTCGGAGCCCGCACGCTCGGCATCGCGAGCTTCTATCTGCGCGCAGTATGTCAGAATCGAAATCTGTGGGGCGTGGAAGATTTCGAGGAAATCACCATCCGCCATTCAAAATACGCGGCCTCCCGTTTTGCCCTGGAAGCCGAACCGGCCCTGATCCAGTTTGCCGATTCCTCGCCCATGCCGTTCGTCAACGGCATCAAGACGGCGCGGCAAAGGATCGTTGCCCGAGACGAAGACGATCGCCAGGGCTTCCTGCGCAAGCGCGGCTTCTCCAAGTCCGAGACCACGAAGATCATCGATACTGTTCTCATGGAGGAAGGCAGACCACCGGAATCGATCTTTGATTTCGTGCAGGGCATCACGCGGGTCGCGCGCGACAAGTCGCATCAGGATGTCCGCCTGGACATGGAGGGCAAAGCCAAGAAGCTTCTCGATTTCGCCAACTGAGTCCACAGAAGCCGGCGGCGAAAACTCTCGCCGCTGGCCTCGTCTCCGGCCGTCTCCATCAATTCCAGCGCGGTCCTCCTAAGCAGGAGGACGGCGCTTTTTTCGTGGATAGAACCCGGTGAGCCAACATGCTGGAGGCCCCTCGGGCGGCTCGGTCGCGTCGAGATCCGCGAGCCGGGGCCGGGTCGGCGTGAGGCCTGGAGGCAGAGGGGGGAGGGGAGGGTTTCCTGACGGGCTTGGAGGTTCGGGGAGAGGCCCCGGGCCGCCCGTCATGGAGAACCTGACCATGGCAAAGAACGCCATTCAGAAGATCGCGATGAACGCCGCGGAGAATATTCCCTATGACAAGCTAATGCTGTCGCAGAAGAATGTTCGGCGCATCAAGGACGGCGTGTCGATCGAGCAGCTGGCCGAAGACATCGGACGGCGAAAGCTGATCCAGAGCCTGAACATCCGTCCCGTGCTCGACGGCGAGGGCGAGGAGACCGGCACGTTCGAGGTGCCCGCCGGCGGCCGGCGTTATCTCGCGCTCGGCATCCTCATCAAGCAAAAGCGCCTGGCGAAGACCGAGCCAATCCCCTGCATCGTCAACCGCGGGCAGGAGACCTCGGCCGAGGAGGATTCGCTTGCCGAAAACCTGCGGCGCGCCGACCTGCACCCGCTCGACCAGTTCCGGGCCTTCAAGACGCTCAGCGATCAGGGTCTTGATCCCGAGGAGATTGGTGCCCGCTTCTTCGTATCGCCGGCGACGGTGAGGCAGCGCCTGCGGCTGGCATCGGTATCGCCGAAGCTGCTCGACCTCTACGAGAATGACGAGATCCGGCTTGAGCAAATCATGGCCTTCTCGATCTCGGACGATCACGGGCGCCAGGAGCAGGTCTGGGAGCGAATCTCCAGCTCCCACACGCAGGAACCCTATTACATCAGGCGTCTGCTGACGGAGACCACCGTTCGCGCCGACGATCGCCGGGCCGTCTATGTCGGTGCCGAAGCCTATGAGGCTGCCGGTGGGGTCATCCTTCGCGACCTGTTCGAGCAGGATTCCGGCGGTTGGTTCCAAGATGCGGCGCTCCTCGAGCAGCTTGTCTTCGACAGGCTGAAGGTGGATGCCGAGGCGATTCGCGCCGAAGGCTGGAAATGGGTCGAGGCGGCGATCAGCTTTCCCTATGGCCACACCTCCGGCATGCGGCGCATCTACGCCGAGGCGCAGGAGCTCAGCGCCGAGGAGATCGAACGCTACGACGCGCTGAAGGCCGAATACGACAAGCTGGATGCGGACTACGCCCAGGCCGAGGATGCCGACGAAGCAATCGAGGCGAAGCTCGACCAACTGGGTGCCGAGCTCGATGCGATCAATGATCGTCCTCAAAGCTACGATCCCGCCCAGAAGGCCATTGCCGGTGTGTTCGTTACGCTTTCCGCGAACGGCAAGCTCCAGGTCGACGCCGGTTTCGTGCGGTCCGAGGACGAGCCGCGGACCGAAACCGGCGACGTCGATGAGGGGGAGGAAGGGTGCGCCGACGGCGGAACCCGATCCAATGGCGACGACGATGGCGATGGTGTTGTCGTCAACGGCAAGCCGGTGAACGACAGCGCTAGTGACGACGGCGAGGACGATGGCATCAAGCCACTGCCCGATCGGCTCGTCTTCGACCTGACAGCGCAGCGGACGCTGGCACTGCGCAACGCGCTCGCCGGTGACGTCGACATCGCCTTCGTCGCCGCACTCCATGCCTTCGTCCTGCAGGTCTTCTATCGCTTCGCGCCGGACACGTGCCTGGAGATCAGCCTGAAGAGCGGCAGCTTCAGCCAGGTCGACGGTCTTGCCGAGACATCCTGGGCCAAGGAGATCGCCGAGCGGCACGAAGCCTGGGATCGCGATTTGCCCGATGAAGCGGATGGCCTGTGGGACTTCCTTCTCGGCCTCGACGAAGCAAGCCGCAAGGCGCTGTTCGCGCACTGCGTCTCGCTGACTCTCAATGCGGTGGTCGAACCCTGGAACAGGCGACCGAAGGCGCTCGAGCATGCAGAAGTGCTTGGCCGCTCGCTCCAGTTCGACATGGTCGACGCCGGCTGGACGCCTACCGTCGAGTTCCTCGGGCGGCTCACCAAGGCGCGGATTCTACAGGCTGTCCGTGAAGCTCGTGGCGCAGACTCCGCGCAGCTGATCGACCACATGAAGAAGGACATCATGGCCCGTGAAGCCGCCCGTCTTCTCGAAGGATCAAGCTGGCTGCCCGAGCCGCTGCGGCTTGAGGTCGATGAAGTGGCTACCGATGCGGGCGACGCGGTTGCCGGCGACATGTCGGAAGAGGCGGCTCTCGACGGCGATGCCGCCGAGCTGCCGGCCTTCCTCGCCGACGATGCGGATACGTCGTCCGATGAGCCTGTGACCATCGACGGCGACGAGGCGGACCACCTCCAGGCCGCTGAATAATCGGCCTCACGCTCGCACCGGGCCCGGCACTCTCGCCGGGCCCTTTTTCGTTTTCCGACATGGAGAAACCCGCATGTCCGCACATATCGTGTACGAATCCGCTGCTCTGGGGAGCGTTATCCAGTACAGCGACGGCACCGCGAAACCGCCGGCTCGCTTCACCAAGAAACTCGCCGCCTGGGAGAGCCGCAACGGCGTCGGTCGCCTGGTCAGGAAGGAACCGCCTCGCGAGCGCGAGACCTATAGCTCGCCGGCCCATTTCACCCTGCATGAGGGCGATTTCGGGCAGGGCGGCATCATCGTGGTCTCAGACGAACCTGGTCCGTCGAGAGCGGCCTGCGTTTCGAGATCATCGAGCGTCCCACGATCGGCATGGTCCGCGTCCTGCAGGAACTCGGCGACAGCCCGGAACTCCTCTATCTCGCCAAGGATCGCGAGGCGGCCGAACGCTGGCTCGCCATCAATTCGTACAGCCGGGCCTATCTCGAAGAGGTCTCCGCCGATGAGGTCGGCGCCGACGGCATCGAGGGCCGCACGGCCGCCTGATCGCTTCACCATTTAACCCCGCCCGATGATGGGCCCGGGATCGCGCGAGGGATCGCGGGCCTGTTCCATTTCATGGAGATCGACATGTTCGACTGGAACAGAAGCTGCTCCTATGACGAGCAGCAGAAGAGACGTTTTCACACGACAGCCCGTTCACGGCTGAAGAAACTCGCTGCCCAACTAAACCTGCCGCAGGGAAGCTTTGACCTGCGCTCGAACAAGGGGGGCATTGCCGTTTCCGGCGAAATTATCCTGCACCATGACCGCGCCTACATCCAGGTCGGCCAGTTCGGTTTGTCCTCAGGTCACGGCATCCTGATCCGCACCTGCAAGGGCCGCAAGGACTATACTGGCGGGGCCAACCACTTCGTTGCGCTCGGCATGCTCGACGACATCCCGGCGCTCGCCGCCGCCGTGCGTGGCATCACCGGGGTTGGTCGAGACGCTTCGCCTTCCTCCGAACGACGCGCCGCCTGAACCCTGCAAACCCCATCATCGCCGGTACAACGCGCGCCGACCGCAGGCTCGGCCAGTCGACAACTTCAAAACCACCAAGCAGTTGCCACGACGCGGTTCATGCCGCGCGTGGCCGATCTGCGTTCAGGAGAACTCCATGACCGCACATCCACCCTTCAGGAAGGTGCTTAACGGCGTCGCCACCCGAGAGCAGATGTTCCAACTGTTCAGCCGACACAAAGACACTCCCGGCATCGATCCGCTTTCCGGCACTCCCTATTCAGGCGAGTGGTTCCAGATCACCGCGTCAGAATATCACTTCATGCTCGATTTGCTGCCGCCGCTCTTCATGCGCACCGGCATGTTCGGCATGTCGGAGTTCAAGGCCGGCAACGTGACCAGCGTATTCTTCGCGATCCGGATCCGGGGCCGCGAACGCTGGTTTCATGGCTTTTGCGACCTCACGGATCGACAGTCCCCGGACAAGATGCGCGCCGCCATCATCGCCCACGAGACCGGCGCGAGCGACAGCATGACCCGCGAGGAAAAGCTCGAGGCGATCTGGAACGCGACGCATCCCGACTTCAAGGGGATCGCCGGCGAGATCAATCCCCACGCCTGGCCCGCGGAGCATCGTGGCAAACGCGTCGTTCTCGTCAACAACGGTGGCCACGGCACGATCCTGAAACTGCTCGAAGAGCTGTCGGACGACGAGATCGACAGCCGCATGCCGGCAATTCGCGCACGCCGCGCCAGGAGGGGAGGGGACAACGATGAGGACCCTTCGTAAGCAGCCGACACGGGCGGACAAGCGCAGCTATGAAGCGTATTCGACTTATACCGTCGGCTTGGGTGTCCCAGATCGTTGCCGATACCGGCGCACACCGCCACCCACCGCAACCATCGACCGCAGTTCCGCCCCGGACGGACGCCGATGCGAAAGCCAACTCTCCAGCGTTTCGCTCGCCGATGCAACGCGGGGTTCGGACAGGTCGAATGGCATGCCGAGTTCAACGCTGAGAACGACCAGGCGCCCACTGTGCTTACGCCGCGGACCTTCGCAAACCCGCAGCATGCTCACCGAAAAGGACGATCGCTGGTCACCCCTCACCATACCGTCATGGCCCAAGACAGCGGGGATCCTTGTCCAACGCATTGTCTGAATCGGTGACTGCCAATCGATTCACGACATTGATGGAAATCTGAGATGCCGTCCCAGCCTATGGAAGGGCCGGCATCTCCCCGTCACCGACCCGCCAGGTCCACGCACCCATCTCCGGTCGGTTCGCGATCATATCCTGCAACGAAGCCTCGTATGTCTCGTCCGAACCGGCGGGGACGACAAAGAGCGCGATCGGCTCATCCCTGTTCTGGAGCAAAGCGTTGGCGATCGGCTGGTCGGTTTGCAGGTCGTAGCGCAATCCCTTCACGCTCTTCTCGTGAAGGCGCGCAAGCGCATCGACGAGCCGCTTTTCCGGCACCGTCTCGTAAGGAATCCAGTTCTCTGATACCACCATCAACGCGACCTCCTCGACAATGGCGAGGCCGGCCGGGTTCAGTCCGAAGTTCGCGATCACCATCAGATGTGAGCTGGAATCCGCTCCCCACAGCGACAATTCTTTCTCGAAACGAGCCTGCAAGCGGCGGTGCAATGCATCGTCGATGATGAAGGGAAAGCCGGGCAAATGTCTTATGACAAGTTTTTGGCCGGAGCGGGCAGGAACAATCTCTTTCACCTCGCCGACCAGAACCAGTAGCTTTCGTGGGCCGGATTTCGGCGGTAGAGCGGCAGCAAGGGCAGCGTTACGACGATGTTCGATCGCTTGCCTGTTCTCGGCGCGAAACGGCTCGGGTACGAACACGATATCCGCGAGCAATCCGCCCCTCACCGTCATTTGCCCGGCAGCCTCGAGCAGATGCCAGCGGACATTCCACCAATGTCGCTTGCCGGCCCATCGGGATGTCCAGACCGTCAATTCGGCCTCGTGCCAGAGATAATGAAGGAGGCCACGCAGCGACATCCTCCTGGGATCGGCGGTTACGCTGGCGGAGCTCTCGCCAGCGGGCACCGACGCTGCCCGGCTCCCCGTCTTCGACAGGCTGAAATCGAGCTTCAAAGCCGCCATGCCGCTTTGCGGATCGAGCTGTATCGCGCTGCCCATCAAGGCGCCCAGGCCGGATAGTTCGTAAGGCGATTCATACGAATCGCAGGACGGATCATGCCCGCCGCCGCTCAGTGGCATGCGCTTGATCAGATGAAGGTCGCCGATGCGAGCGATGTACATCGGGCAGCCCGGCTCGCGGCACAGGCATAGCGGACGCTCGGTGCGGGTATAGGCGTTCGCCAGCGCAGCCTGCAGGTCAGGCGCTCCCTCCTCGTAGACCTCACCGCCAATTCTGAATCGTCGCATCACCTCCGCAGCTCCAGGTCGCCGCCGCATCCCTGTCCGCGCATTGAGTCATGGCTTTGCGCTGAGTGCAACCCCTTTGGTGCATCGGCGCCAGAGGCAGAGGGGAGCCGGGAGGAGTGCGGCCCGGCTGGCGCGGAGAGAGTGCCGGCGCGGGCGCCACTCCCCTCTCGCGAAGGACATCTCCATGAACATCGTTTCGACCACGTCGACCGTTGCCCGGACGGCCGCTCCCCTCGCCGCGCCGGCACAGATCTATCAGGCGGGAATGCGGCTTCTGCCTTTCCTCGAACAGGGCGAGCCTGTCACCACCGCCGCACTGCGCGTTGCCATGACCGACAGCTTCGGCGGCAGCGATGCGCAAGGGTTCTGGGTCTGGAAGGACGCCTATGAGGCGCTCGAAGTCGCCCAGGTGCTGTTTCTGCGCCGGTTCGGCCCGGCGATCCTGTCCCGGTCGACCACGCCGCAGGCAACACTGGCGATGATGAAGCGCATCGCTGACCTTCTTCCCACCCATACGCGACGGTCCGACGAGAGCCAGGCCATGCAGCAGCTCTCCACGCCCTTGCCGCTGGCCTTCGTCACGGCGCACGCCGCGGCGATCGCAACTTGCGACCTCGTTCTCGAACCCTCGGCCGGCACGGGCCTGCTGGCCGTCCATGCGGAGATGGCGCGCGCATCGATCGCCCTCAACGAGCTTGCCGCGACGCGGGCCGATCTCCTCGGCCTGCTGTTTCCCCGGTTCACCGTCTCGCGGCACGACGCCGCCCATATCGACGATCATCTCGACGCGGCCATGGAGCCGTCCGTCGTCCTGATGAATCCACCCTTCAGCGTCGGCGCCTATGTCGACGGCCACGTCACTGACGCGGCATGGCGGCATCTCTCCTCCGCATTCGCACGCCTGCGTCCGGGCGGGCGCCTGGTCGCCATCACCGGCACCGGGTTGTCTCCGGAAAACCCCAAATGGCGGCCCGCCTTCGAACGGTTGCAGCAGCAGGGCACCACCATCTTCACCGCGGCGATCGACGGCCGTGTCTACGCCCGCCATGGCACTACTACTGAGACCCGCCTGACAATTATCGACAAGGTACCGGCCGCCGACCCGACCTGCTTCGTCCGGTCGCCCGGCAAGGCCACGGATGTCGAAACGCTGCTCTCCTGGATCACGGATCTGCCGCCCCGGACACCGGGCGGCTTTCCGGACTCGATCGGTGCCCAACCGAACGGGATCCTGAGCAATGCCGCCATGCACATGGGTGCCCGATCGTGGACGAGAGCCGCACCCCTCGGTGTCTCAACGGCTGCTGCGAAGGCCATCCAATGGGTCCGTCCGATTGTGCGGGCGAAGCCCGCTCGCCGGGTCACGGCAAACAGCACGCCTGCCGTCCCGATCGCCTATGAGCTGCGCGACTGGATTCCGGAGGAGGGCGGCCGGCTTACCGACACGATCTACGAACCCTACGCGCTCCAGTCGATCGACATTCCCCGCGCCAAACCGCATCCGACCCCGCTGGTGCAGTCGGCCGCGATGGCCGCCGTCGCGCCGCCCAAGCCTTCCTATCGGCCGCTTGTTCCTAATGCGATCATCGACGAGGGCCTTCTGTCGGACGCCCAGCTCGAAAGCGTCATCTATGCCGGCGAAGCCCATTGCGGCCATCTCACCGGAGCCTGGACGGTTGACGAGACCTGCGATGTCGTCTCGGCCGCGCCAGAAGGTGCTGCGAACGCTGTCCGCTTCCGCCGTGGATGGTTTTTGGGTGACGGAACCGGCTGCGGCAAGGGGCGGCAAGTCGCCGGCATCATCCTCGACAACTGGCTGCAGGGCCGCCGCCGTGCGATCTGGATTTCCAAGTCCGACAAATTGCTGGAAGACGCCCAGCGCGATTGGGCGGCACTTGGCCAGGAAAAACTCCTCGTGCAGCCGCTCTCACGCTATCGGCAGGGCACGCCGATCCGCCTCGCCGAAGGCATCCTGTTCACGACCTACGCAACGCTCCGCTCGCAGGAACGGGAGGGCAAGAAATCCCGGATCGCTCAGATACTCGACTGGGTGGGCCAAGAGGCGAGGAGGGCCGAAGGCCCGACGGGGACTAAAGAAAGCCAGACAGGGATTGGAGAAAACCCGTCGGGGGCAAAAAAATCTTTCGATGGCGTCATCGTCTTTGACGAAGCGCACGCCATGGCCAACGCCGCTGGCGGCAAAAGTGAGCGTGGCGACGTCGCGCCGTCGCAGCAAGGCAAGGCAGGCCTGCGGCTGCAGCACGCGCTGCCCGATGCCCGCGTTGTCTACGTCTCCGCGACCGGTGCGACCGCCGTCGAGAACCTCGCCTATGCGCAACGTCTCGGCATCTGGGGCAGCGAGGATTTTCCATTTGCCAACCGTGCCGAATTCGTCGCCGCGATCGAGGACGGCGGTGTCGCGGCGATGGAAGTGCTCGCCCGCGACCTCAAATCGCTCGGCCTCTATACGGCGCGTTCGCTCTCCTATGACGGGGTCGAATACGACCTTCTCGAGCACGCGCTGACCGACGAACAGATCCGCATCTACAACGCCTATGCGGACGCCTTCCAGGTCATTCACAACAACCTGACCGCCGCACTCGAGGCGACCAACATCACCAGTGAGGCTGGCACGCTGAACCGCAACGCAAAATCGGCGGCGCGCTCGGCCTTTGAAAGTACCAAGCAACGTTTTTTCTCGCATTTGATCACCTCGATGATGACGCCGACGCTGATCGGCGCGATCGGACAGGATCTTGCCGGCGGCCATTCGGCGGTCGTGCAGATCGTCTCGACCGGCGAAGCGCTGATGGAACGGCGACTTGCCGAAATCCCGACCGAGGAATGGTCGGACCTGCATGTCGACGTCACGCCGCGGGAATATGTCGGCGGGTACCTGATGCATTCCTTCCCGACGCAGTTGTTCGAGGAATACTCGGACGCCGATGGCAATGTCTATTCGCGGCCCGTTCACGACGAAGATGGCAATCCGGTTCAGTGCCGGGAGGCCGTTCGCCGGCGCGACGAGATGGTCGAGCGGCTTGCGTCGTTGCCGCCGGTCGGCGGTGCCCTTGACCAGATCATCCATCACTTTGGCACCGACACCGTCGCCGAGGTGACCGGCCGCTCGCGGCGCATCGTCAAGAAGACCGGCCGCGACGGTATCGACCGGCTTGCCGTCGAGAACCGCCCGGGCTCGGCCAATCTCGCCGAGACCCAGAGTTTTATGGATGACCACAAGCGCGTGCTGATCTTTTCCGACGCCGGCGGCACCGGCCGCTCCTACCACGCCGATCTCGGGGTCAGGAACCAGAGGCTGCGCAAGCACTATCTGCTCGAGGCCGGCTGGCGCGCCGACAATGCCATCCAGGGTCTCGGACGGACGCACCGCACAAATCAGAAGCAACCGCCCTTGTTCCGGCCGATGGCCGCCAATGTGAAGGCGGGCAAGCGCTTCCTGTCGACGATCGCACGACGGCTCGACACGCTGGGCGCGATCACGCGCGGCCAGCGCCAGACCGGCGGGGCAGGGCTGTTCCGTGCCGAGGACAATCTCGAAAGCCCCTACGCGCGGGCCGCACTTCGCCAATTCTACATGCTGCTGCATCAGGGCAGGATCGAAGGTTGTTCGCTCACGACGTTCGAGACCGTGACCGGGCTGTCGCTGACGACTGACCAGGGCGGGGTGCGTGACGAGCTGCCGCCGATCACGACCTGGCTCAATCGCCTGCTGGCGCTGCGCATCGAAACCCAGAATCTGCTGTTCGAGGTGTTCGAGCAGCTGATGGCGGCTAAGATCGAAGGCGCCATCGCCGCCGGTAACTACGACAGGGGGCTGGAGACGATCACGGCGGAGAGCATCGTCGTCACCGATCGCCGCACCGTCTACGCGCACCCGGTCTCGGGCGCGCAGTCGCATGTGCTGACCGTCGCGCGCAAGGACCGGATTCTGCCGCTCAGTCTCGTCGACGCGCTGGCCATCGTCCGGGCCGAGCCGCAATCGGTTCTGTTGGTGCACACGCGGTCGAACCGCGCGGCGATCCGGCTGCCGACGGCGAGCCTGATGCTCGACGACGGAACCGTCGAACACCGAGTGCGCCTGCTGCGGCCAACGGACGGGCTGCGCTTCGGTCTCGACGCGCTTGCCGAAACCCACTGGCAGCCCGCCGACCGAAAATTGTTCTGCGACCTGTGGCAGGCAGAAGTCGCCGCCGTCCCGGAGTTCACCACCAGCACCTTTCATATCGTGACGGGTCTGCTGCTGCCGATCTGGCGTCGGCTGCCGGACCATGATTGTCAGGTCTACCGGATCCAGACCGACGCCGGCGAACGCATCATCGGCCGCCACATCGCGCCGACGCTGGTCGCGACCATGTTGCGCAATCTCGGCGTCGACGATGTTCCGACCCTCGCTCCGGACGAGGCATGGACCGGCTTGATCGAGGGGCGGATCGGGTTTCAGCTTGCCGACGGCCTGATCCTGCGCCGCAGTCGGGTCATGAACGACTACCGTGTCGAATTGATCGGCTTCACCGACGCGATGGTCCCTCGGCTGAAGGCGCTGGGGCTGATCTCCGAGATCATCTCCTGGAAGCTGCGGCTGTTCATCCCGACGACCGCGCAAGGGTCCGCCATTCTCGCCACGCTTATCGACAGCCATACGCTGGTTGGCGTCACCGACCGTACAGCAGCGGTTTGAGGGGGAGGCGGTCATGTCCGGCTCGGCATCCGAGCTGGCCCCCCCCCCCCGCGGACAATACCCCGCGGCGGGCGCCCCAAATAAGAAACCACCCCCACGCGATGGGCCAAAAAAGAAGTGAGCGGGATGTCG
>NZ_JAMYLV010000011.1:0-178485 GCF_040318195.1 Mesorhizobium sp. M1273
GTGACATCAGAATCTTTGCCACTGGCCGGAAAAGTTGGCTGTTCAGCGATACCGTCGACGGAGCCAGGGCCAGCGCCGTCATCTACAGCCTGATGTTGACCTGTCGCGCTTGTGGCGTCGAGCCGTTAGCGTGGCTGCGCCACGTCCTCACTGAACTACCTCAGCGCCCCGAGAACGCAGCCATCGAGGATCTGCTGCCCTTCAACTTCGCCAAAGTAACAGCAGCCTGATCAGACCAGATACCGTTCCCGATTCGAAGGCCATCCGTCGAAAGCCCCCGCGTCAACGTGCAGCGAAAATAGCGCTTACGAACCAGGGAAAGCGTTTGCGCAAATCGGCTATGACGACAGTGGTCGAGAGAATGTCGCCCGAATTGTAGTCGGCCATGACGATATGAACGGCTTTGTCGGTATCAATACCGATTCCAAGCGGCGACTTGATCTGCCCCACGGAAGCCTCCACCCATCTGTCCCGGCAGACGATAGCAAGACTGCGGCAAAGCGAAAGAGCTTGTACGATTCCGTACGGTCCTACGGGTTGCGTTGCACTTTGCAGGACCCAGCCGGCGTCCTTTATTTAAATCATTTGTTTGGCTCGCGGCGGCTGTGGCCACTGCGACCAGGCAACCTCGTCGCAGCTTCCGCGTTGAGCCATCGAAGGGATGACATCAGCCTCGGAGAACCCCCATGAAAACGCTTCTATCCATCACTGCGGCAGCGATGATGGCCGGCGCGCCTTTGGCTGTTTTTGCCCAATCGGCGACGCTGACGCCGCTGACGACCGACACCATGAGCAAGGTTGACACCGCGACATTCGTCAAGACCGTGCCCATCGCCAATACATTTGAAATCGAATCGAGCCGACTTGCGCAGACGCAGGCGACGGCTGACGATGTGAAGGCCTTCGCGGCGCAGATGGTCACGGACCATACCAAGGCCGGCGAGGACTTCAAGGCGGCGCTCAGCAAGGGGCAGACGACTTCGGCCACCGCGCCGGCCGGCCCGTCGCTGGACACCAAGCACCAGGCGCTGCTCGACCAACTCAAGGAGGCCAGCGGGGACAGTTTCCAATCGAAATATATCGACATGCAGACCCAGGCGCATAAGGAAGCGGTGGCGCTGTTTTCCGCTTACGCGAATTCCGGCGACGATCCCGCGATGAAGGAGTTTGCCAAGAAGACGCTGCCGGTGCTGCAAATGCACGAACGTCACGTCAAGGACCTCGCTGCCGCACATCAATGAGAGCGAAGAGTGCCTTTTGCAAACGAAAGGCCGCCCCACACACGGCCTGTGTGACGCGGTTGTCGTCCGGCCACACGGCCGGGAACAAAGCACCGAGAGTGCCGTTATTTACCCGGCTTGTTCGGGGAGGATCCAATGGAAGGCGGCGTTCGCGGGGCGTCAAGGATAGTAGCGCCGGCTTTCGGCGCCGTCCTGGTCGCCGCTGTCACAGGCTGAAATCGCTTTCCGAACGGGACAGGCTGCCTTCATGCGCTACGGCGAGATATTTGCAAATGTTACGGCACTCATGTTGCTGGCCTTGATGATTGGCGGCGTCTTCGTCCTGTTTGGAGAGCCGCTGTGGCCGCGGCACTACGCGAGAATGGTGCTGGTTACGGATATCGATGCCATGACCACCGCGTCAGTCCGAACAAGCTGCCTGCCCAGTCCCTGCCTGCCCGACACCATCGATCATACCGTGCTCACTCCTCGCCCCGAGGACGGACCTTGATTTGCGATTTGCAGACGCTGGAGCTGGGTACGGAAAAGCCCGCCGCGCAGCTCGGGCGGCGGGCTTTTTTGGTGAATCAACCCACGGTAGACCGTCTGGCCACGACTAGGTCAGGATAATCACGATCTTGTAGGTATTCGGGTCGACGATGACGATCCGGCCGTCGGCGAGCACGAAATACTCATAGCCTTCGTAAGCCGGAACGATCTTGACGATGCGCGCCGGCAGGCGATGCAGCCGGACCTTCTTTCGCGGGACCTCGACACCGACGGAGATGTCGAAATCGACGTTGGAAACGGGTTGGACGTTCGTCTCCTTGATGACCTGAGTGATCTCTGTCTTCTGCTCAACGGTCACATTGCTGATGGAAGCGGTCGAACTCTGGTCCTGCTGGGTAGAAGTATTGCTCTGAGCCTGGTTTGTGGTCGTGGTCCCAGCCTTACCCTGAGCCTGCTCTTCGGTCTGCATCTTGGAGCTGCCCTGAGCCTGCTCGGTGGTGGTGGTTCCAGCCTTGCCCTGGGCTTGCTCCTCGGTCTTCATCTTCGTGTTGCCCGTGGCCTGCTGGTCAGTCGTGGCGCCAGCCTTGCCTTGGGCCTGCTCTTCAGTCTTCATCTTCGTGTTGCCCGTGGCCTGCTGCTCAGTCGTAGCGCCAGCCTTGCCCTGAGCCTGCTCGCCGGTCTTCAGCTTCGGTTTGCCCTGCGCCTGTTGATCAGTGGTGGCGCCGGCCTTGCCCTGAGCCTGCTCGCCCATCTTGGCGCCGTTCTGGCAATTGGCAGTGCCGGCTGCACAATTGGCGCCGGACTGATCGTCGGTCGACTGCTGCGTCTGGGCAAGTGCGGCCCCGCAGCTGACGCTGATTGCTAACATGCTGGTGATCAGAACGCCTTTCATGAGAGATCTCCTTGGAAAACGCGTCCCTTCACCCCGCAAAACTGCGTCTAAAAAACTTTGTTCCAAACTAATGGAAGGGAAACGGCAAGCGATCCGAGTGGCGGAACAAGCTCCACCTGATGACGTTACCGGCCTATAGCGACCCCGCTGCGAACGGCATGACGCGGCGCAGCGCAGAGGTGGCTCACGAGGAAAGGAGACAATCATGAGAATGCATCTTTCCGCGGCCGCGGCTGGGTTTTTGCTGCTTGCGGGTGTCGGCGCCGCTGCCGCTCAGGACGTGGTCATCGAACCGCAGCAGGAGACGATCGTACGCGAGTATGTGAAAAAGCAGCCTCTGGCGTCCGTCCAGCTCCCCGGCGTGGAGCTCAATGTCGGCTCGACCCTGCCCGATACCGTCGAGCTTCATGAGGTTCCCGACGTCAAATACCGCTATGTCGTCGTCGACAATCGGACCGTCCTGGTCGATCCTGGCACGCGCAGGATTGTAAAGGTCATCGAGTGAGCAAGCGCGTCGCTTTGAAGGGACATGCGGCGCGTCCAGCATTGT
This sequence comes from Mesorhizobium sp. M1273, assembly GCF_040318195.1. Classification (NCBI taxonomy): domain Bacteria; kingdom Pseudomonadati; phylum Pseudomonadota; class Alphaproteobacteria; order Hyphomicrobiales; family Phyllobacteriaceae; genus Mesorhizobium; species Mesorhizobium sp. M1273. The sequence continues at coordinate 3,173 of NZ_JAMYLV010000011.1, forward strand.
CGACATCCCGACGCAGAAAGGCCCGCCGTTTCGAAGCACGGCGGGCCTCATAGCGGAGACGAGGTCCGGACAATTTCTGAACCAGCATTGGCTTAGAACGCATGATCCCAGCACGCCCTGTGCTCGCCAGGCCCGAAACTTTGAGAGAATATTCCTGGCTTCGCATCTCGCGGGAAATACGGTGCTTTGATCCGGCGGTCAGCATTCCCGATGATGCCAGCAAGGCTTGGCACTCCGCCTGGCCGCAACGACTTCAGAACCGACGGGATAGATCATGTCTGGGAACACCAACACTTTGCACTCATTTCTCTCCGCAAGTATAAACCGGCGCGCCGGTCTGGCTGTACTTTTCGCGTCGGCGGTTGGGATTGTCGGCCTTGCTGCGCCGTCGTTCGCCGAAGACAAGACGGCGGTCAAGGTCGGCATCATGAGCGGCGAGGACGAGGATGTGTGGCGCGTCGTCACCGCCCAGGCGGCGGAGAGGGGGCTGACGATCGAGACCGTGGTGTTCAACGACTACACCCAGCCGAATGAAGCACTCGAGCGTGGCGAAATTGACGCCAACGCCTTCCAGCACAAGCCCTATCTGGACAACCAGATCAAGGCGCAGGGCTATCACATCGTCCCGGTCGGCTATACCGGGGTCTGGCCGATCGGCCTCTATTCCAAGAAGTACACGAAGATTGCCGACCTGCCCGAAGGCGCCGTCATTGGCGTGCCGAACGACCCGTCCAATGAGGGCCGCGCACTGCGCGTTCTGCAGAGCGAAGGTCTGATCAAGCTCAGGGAAGGCACCGGCATTCTGGCGACGACCACCGACATTGCCGAAAACCCGAAGAAATTGGTCGTCAAGGAGCTTGACGCCGGGATTGTCGGGCGCTCGGTGGAAGACCTCGACGGGGCCGTGGTCAACACGGATTGGGCGCTTAAAAGCGGCCTCACACCGGAGAACCGCATCGCCCAGGAGGCGGTGGCCGACAATCCCTACCGCAACTTCATCGCGGTCAAGGCCGGCAATGAAAACCAGCCCTGGGTAAAGACATTGGTCGCCTCCTACCAGAACGAAAAGGTGAAGGCCGAATTCGACCGAGTCTACAAGGGAACCGGCATCAGCGCCTATTGATGCCGAGCTCGACTTGGCGCTGAAGCCCGGCATGATAAAGCGGTCCGCGCTCCAACGCGGACCGCGATCGCGTTTTGCGGGACACCAATACAGGAACTTTCATGAACCAGCATTTCGCCACGGCTGCCGAAGTCATGCATCCCGCCGGCAGCCGTTCCGCCGGACCGAACGACGTCGTGCGCCTCATCGAGCTGAAGCGCCGCTTCGGCGCGACGGCGGCGCTGGACGGCGTATCGCTCAGCGTGCGCCAGGGCGAGATCCTCGGCATCATCGGCCGCAGCGGCGCCGGCAAGTCGACGCTGATACGCTGCCTGAACGGCCTGGAGCGGCCGGATACAGGACAGGTCTTCATTGAAGGCCGCGACATCAGCCGGCTCGGCGAGCGCGAATTGCAACCGCTGCGCCGGCGTATCGGCATGATCTTCCAGCATTTCAACCTGCTGTCTGCCAAGACGGTCGAAGACAACGTAGCGCTGCCGCTCAAGATCGAAGGCCGGCCCAGGGCCGAACGCCTGGCGCGCGCCGCCGAGCTGCTCGAGCTCGTCGGGCTGTCGGAGAAGGCGAAAGCCTATCCGGCGTCGCTGTCGGGCGGGCAGAAGCAGCGTGTCGGCATTGCCCGGGCGCTTGCGGCGCGCCCGGCGCTACTTTTGTCCGACGAAGCGACCTCGGCGCTCGACCCGGAGACGACGCGCTCCATCCTCGCCTTGCTGAGGGACATCAACCGGCAGCTCGGCCTGACCATCCTGCTGATCACGCATGAGATGGAGGTGATCCGCTCGATCGCCGACCGGGTCGCGGTGATCGACGCTGGGCGGATCGTCGAGCAAGGGCCGGTGTGGTCGGTCTTTGCCGACCCGAAATCGGCGATCACACAAAGCCTGCTCGGCGGCATCCGGCCGCAATTGCCGGCGGAGATCGCAAGCCGGCTAACGCAGAACGCCGGCGTGGAGGCGATCCTCAGGATCGACGTGGCCGGTGAGGCCGCCCGAAGCCCGCTTTTGTCCGATCTTGCCTCGGCAGTTCCCGGCTCGTTCCGCCTCGTGCATGGCGGCATCGATCACGTCCAGCAGCAGCCTGTCGGGACACTGTTCGTGGCGGTCGCCGGCAGCAATGAAGCTCACCTGGCAGAGGTGATCGCGTTCTTGAAAGCCCGCCAAGCGCGGGTGGAGGTGCTTGGCCATGTCGCCGGTTCTGTTTGAGCTTCTCGTCCGTTCAATCTGGGAAACGATCCTGATGACGGCCGCCTCCGGCCTCGTCTCGCTGGTTTTCGGGCTGCCGCTCGGCCTGGCGCTGGTCGCCACCGACCGCGGCGGCATCGCCGAAAACCTGTGGGTGAACCGCGCGCTTGGCGCTGTCATCAACGGCTTCCGCTCGGTGCCTTTCATCATCCTGCTGGTTGCGCTGATCCCGGTGACGCGGCTGATCGTCGGCACCTCGATCGGCACCTGGGCAGCGATCGTGCCGCTGTCGATCGCGGCGACGCCTTACTATGCCCGGATCGCCGAAGTGTCGCTGCGCGAGGTCGACCATGGGCTGATCGAGGCAGCACGCGCCATGGGCGGCAACCGCTGGACGATCATTCGCGAGGTGCTGGTGCCGGAAGCGTTGCCCGGCATCGTCGCCGGCTTCACGGTGACGCTGGTGACGCTGATCGGCGCCTCGGCCATGGCCGGTGCCATCGGCGCCGGCGGTCTCGGCGACCTCGCCATCCGCTACGGCTACCAGCGCTTCGAGACATCCGTCATGATCGCCGTGGTCATCGTCCTGATCGTCCTGGTCTGCGGCATCCAGTGGGCCGGCGACCGGCTGGTCGCGAGGCTGGACCACAGAGCGTGACCGGCGAACCGCGGCCAATCAACGCCTTTAATTTCCGGGAAAGTTCAGATTGTTCTCGATGGTCTCGCTGGCCCAAGCGAGCTTTTCGCGATCGTCGGGGCGCAAGGGAGCCTCGACCGCGACGGTGAACAAGTGCCAGGCGAGACTGTCGGATAGAAGCCATGTGGTGACCTGTTCGCTGAAGATCACGTGCCCCTTATCGAGTGTCTTGATGTTGCCGGTAATCAAGTCCGCACAGTGCAACATGGCCTCCGGGTAAGGGCTATCACGCCATGCCGCTAATGCAGCTGCTACATCCATTCCGGCAAGCACTATGCCCTCCAGCCAGGGAACCGCGTTCCCTTCATCGGGATGCATGGTCATCGCTTTTCGCCAGGCAGCCTGAAACAGCACCTCGACAGCCTGCTGTTCTTCCAACGGCCAATCACGCCAGGAGGTCCTTTCGAGCTTTGCGGCAATCACGTTGGCGTCGAACCCCATCGAAGGTTCGCCTTGGATGGCAAGTTCAAGCACTCTCGGCAGAAAGTGCCGGTAGTCATCGACGTCGCCGACCGTCCATATGGCCGATCCGGCATAGGCGCCGAGGTTTTCACCACTGAGCTCCCGAAGCGGACCACTGGATACTCCTCGAAAGATCGATTCCAAATCCTTGTACGGCGAGCCATGCAGGTGGCGGGGCGATGGATAAGACTCGAAAGCGGCATAGACGCGTTCGACTGCGTGGGCCAGTTCAGACGAGAGATCAGCCTCCAGGGGATTTGGGTTGCTCATCCGCTACGACTCCGAACAGGTCCCTGGCTTGCTCGGCGGTATAGTACCCTAGCTTGACATCCCGAGCGACCAATTGCGGATCGCGCTGCAACGGATCGCCGTAGCCGCCGCCGCCCGGTGTGCCGACGCGCACGCGGTCGCCTGCCTTCAACGCGATGTCCTGTTCCTTGGAGAGGTGCGGCGGCACATGTTCCTCGCCGTTGCGGAACACGGTGACCGTGTTGACCGCGCCGTCCTTGCCGCCGAGCGCGCCTTGCGGGCCGAAGCGGCCGTGATCCATGACGAAAGAGGCGCGGGCGTCGCCGCGCAGGATCTCTACCTCATAGGCGAGCCCAAACCCGCCGCGGTGCTTGCCGGCGCCGCCCGAGCCTTCGCGCAGCGCATAATGCCGGTAGAGCACCGGGAAGGCCTGCTCCATGATCTCGACCGGCGGCGACTTGGAGATGCCGATGGTAGAGCAGCCATTGGTCAGGCCGTCGTGACCGGCATTGCCGCCATAACCGCCGCCGGAGATCTGGTACATGACATAATCGCGGCCACGGACCGGATCGTTGCCGCCGAGCGCGAAATTGCCGCTGGAGCCAGCCGGAGCCGCCGTCACCCTGTCCGGCAGGGCCTGCACCATCGCCGCGAACACCGCCTCGGCGATGCGCTGCGAAACCTCGGCCGCGCAGCCCGACACAGGGCGCGGATATTTGGCGTCGAGGAAGGTGCCTTCCGGCCGCTTGACGATCAGCGGTTCGAAGGCGCCGGCGCTGATCGGCACGTCCGGGAAAATATGGCGCATGGCGAGATACACCGAGGACAAGGTCGTCGCCAGAACGCTGTTCATCGGCCCGGCGCAGGGCTGTGATGAGCCCGAGAAGTCGAAGCTGAGCGTGTCGCCTTGTTTCTCGACTGCCAGCGCGATGATCAGCGGCTCGTTTACCACGCCGTCTGAATCGACGAAGGCCTGTGAGCGATAGATCCCGTCGGGAATGGCCGATATGTTGACGCGCATCTGTTCAGCGGCGCGGCGGCGCAGTTCGGCGATCGCATCGACGACCGTTTCATCTCCGTAACGATCCAGGATTCCGCTAAACCTGTCCTGGCCGATCAGCAGTGCCGCCGCCTGCGCGCGGATATCGCCAATGCGCTGGTCGGCGACACGGATGTTGGAGCAGATGATGGCGTAGATCTCAGGGTCGAGCACGCCCTTCTTGAACAGTTTCACCGGCGGCAACCGCAGGCCTTCCTGCTCGACCGCCGTTGCCGAGGCGGAGAATCCGCCCGGCACCGAACCGCCAATGTCGGGCCAATGGCCGGTGTTCGAAAGCCAGCAGAATATCCTGCCGTCGCGGTAGACCGGCATGGCGAAGCGCACATCCATGAGATGGGTGCCGCCGAGATAGGGATCATTGACGATGTAGATATCGCCCGGCTCGGGCGGCAGGCAGCGTCCGTCGGCGATCATCTCGATCACGGTTTTGGTCGAATACTGCATGACGCCGACGAACACCGGCAGGCCCTGGCTGCCTTGCGCGATCAGCGAACCATCGAGCGCCGAATAGATGCCATCCGAACGGTCATTGGCCTCGGCGATGACAGGCGAGAACGCGGCGCGCGAAAATGTCAGGTCCATTTCGTCGCAGACTTGCTGTAGCGCCGCCTGGATGACCGAAAGGGTGATGGCGTCGAGTTTTTCCATCTCAGGCCTCGCCGATATCGATGATGATGTTGCCGTCGGCATCCGATCGCGCCCGGTCGCCGGGCTCCAGCACAGTCGTCGCGTCCATCTGTTCGAGGATCGCCGGCCCCATGATGACTGCGCCGAGCGGCAGCTTTTCCCTGCTGTAGACCGGCGTATCGTACCAGCGCCCGCCATACCAGACCGGCCGGATTTCGCGCCGCGCCTCTTCGAGCGTTTTGGCGCGCCCAGCCGGATCGATCAGCCGGGACAGATCGATGGTCGGCCGCACGCCGGTGACCGAGGTGTTGAGATTGACCAGATTGGCGCGGATCTCGGGTAGCTCGACCTTGAAGCGGGCGAAATAGGCCTTCTCGAACAGTTGCTGCAGTCCCTCGCGTGTCATCGCAGACGACGGCAGCGGCACGTTTATGATATGCGTCTGGCCGACGAACTGCATGTCGGCGGAATGCGTGAAACGGATTGCTTCCGGCTTCACCGCTTCCTTGCCGATCAGCTCCTCGCCTTCGTTTCGGTGCCGTTCCAATGTCTCGTGGAGCTGGGTTTCATCGAGACTGGCCACCGGCTGGTTGACCGTGTTGACGAAATCATGGCGCAGATCGGCGACGACGCAGCCGAGAGCATTGGTGATGCCCGGCCGCGCCGGCACCAGCACTTTCGGCAGGCCTAGTTCGCGCGCCAGTGCCGTCGCATGCAGCGGCCCGGCGCCGCCGAAGGCGAACAGCGCGAAATCGCGCGGGTCGTGGCCGCGCGACACCGAGACCATGCGAATGGCGCCGGCCATCTTCACGTTGCCGAGCCGCAGCACCGCACCCGCCGCCTCGACGCCGGACAGGCCGGTAGGTTGGCCGATCCTGTCCTCGAATATGCCGGTGACCCGTTCGACGGTGACCGGGTTTTCCACCGCAAGCAGCTTTTTCGGCGCCAGCCGGCCAAGCACCAGATTGGCGTCGGTGATGGTCGGCTCCAAGCCGCCGCGTCCGTAGCAGATTGGCCCGGGATTGGCGCCGGCGCTTTCCGGGCCGATCTGGATCAGGCCGGCCGCATCGACGCGGGCGATCGAGCCGCCGCCGGCGCCGACCGTATGCACCGCCACCATCGGCACGTGGATCGGCATCGCATATTCGATCTCGATCTCGTTCGACACCGCCGGCTCGGCGTTGCGGATCAGCGCCACGTCGGTTGAGGTGCCGCCCATGTCGTAGGTGACCAGATTTTCGAAGCCGGCGCGTTTTCCGGTATAGGCGGCAGCAATGACACCGGAAGCGGGGCCGGACATGACGGTCTTGGCCGACTCACGTGTGACAAAGCGGGCTGAGATCATGCCGCCATTGCCGTTCATGATCAGAAAGTCGCGGGCGTAGCCTTTTGCAGCCAGCTCCTTGCGCAGCCGTTCGACATAGCGTTCGAGGATCGGCTGCACCGAAGCGTTGACCGAAGCGGTCACCCCGCGCTCGAATTCGCGCGCTTCCGAAAGCAGGGCGTGGCCTGTCGTGATGTAGCCGTTCGGCCAAAGCTCGGCCGCTATCTCGGCGGCGCGCCGCTCATGCGCCGGGTTGGCGTAGGAATGCAGGAAATGGATGACCAGGGATTCGCAGCCGGCTGCGATCAGTTGTGAAATCGCTGTCCGCATCTCGGCCTCGTCGAGCGGGATGCGCACCGCGCCCGAGGCCTCGACCCGCTCCGACACTTCGAGCCGCAGATTGCGCGGAATGATCGGGACGAAGGTGCCCGTCATGCCATAGGCCTGCGGCCGTGTCCGCCGGCCAAGCTCGATGACGTCGCGAAAGCCGCGCGTGGTGATCATGCCGGTCTTGGCCAGCCGGCGCTCCAGCACCGCGTTGGTGGTGGTCGTCGTGCCGTGCACGATGAGGTCGATGCCGTCGACCGGAAATCCGGTGGCGCCAAGTGCCGAAACGACGCCGAACGCCTGGTTGTCGACTGTCGTCGGGGTCTTGGCGATGTGCACCCGGCCACCGTCACGGCCGTCGATCAGAAGCAGGTCGGTAAAGGTGCCGCCGACATCTATGCCGGCGACGACGCCGCCAGTTGAATCCAGCGCTTGCGCCGAAAAATTCTGTCCCATTGTCGAAACCCGAAATGCCCGAACTGCCTAGATGCCTTAGTTTGGAAAGCTGTTTTACGGTGGCGTCTTGACGCAAATATCGTTTGTATACTAATAAATTCCGGACACAAGAGCTTACCGCTTCGGAGTGTGCAAACGGCACGCTGGAACCTGACCGGTTCGGGCGCGCAGGTGGAGATTTGGCGCCGGCGCTGAGCCGGCCCAGAAGGTTAGGTTTGATGAACACCACATCCGCGTTCAACACAGCCGGCGCCCGGCCGCTGCAGTTCCCGATACCGGCCAATGTCTATGCCGAAACCGTGGTCTCGGTGAAGCATTATACCGACCGGCTGTTTTCGTTCCGCATCACCCGGCCGCAGTCGCTGCGCTTCCGCTCCGGCGAATTCGTCATGATCGGCCTGCCCAATGCCGAGAAGCCAGTGTTCCGCGCCTATTCGATCGCCAGCCCGTCCTGGGACGACGAACTCGAATTCTTCTCGATCAAGGTGCCGGACGGCCCGCTTACCTCGGAGCTGCAGAAAATCGGGATCGGCGATACAGTCATCATGCGGCAGAAGTCGACCGGCACGCTGGTGGTCGACGCGCTGACGCCGGCCAAGCGCCTGTTCATGATCTCGACAGGTACCGGCATCGCACCCTTCGCCAGCCTGCTGCGCGATCCCGACACCTATGAGAAGTTCGAGCAGGTGGTCCTGACCCATACCTGCCGCGACAATGCCGAGCTCACCTACGGCCAGGAGCTGGTGACAGCGCTTGAGAAGGACCCGCTGATCGGCGAACTGACCGGCGGCCGCGTCACGCTGTATAATTCGACGACGCGCGAGACCTCCGTGCGCATGGGCCGCATCACCGCGCTGATCGGCTCGGGCAAATTCTACACCGATCTCGGCATCGACAGGCTCAATCCCGAGACCGACCGCATCATGATCTGCGGCTCGATGCATATGCTCAAGGACGTCAAGGAACTGGCCGAAAGCCTCGGCTTCCAGGAAGGCTCGCTGCACCATCCGGCAAGCTTCGTCGTCGAGCGCGCCTTCGTCGGCTGAGACGCGCAGCTCAGCGTCCACTGGTTCGAGACCCTGATTTTGATCATGCGGTCAAAAATCGGCTGCCTTGACCGCCTTTTTCCGCTATGACTGCTTGAAGGACTCGTGAAGCGCTGCTTCACGGTCTATCTTCGGCATAAGTCGCTGAACAAGGGGCAGGAGATGAGCAGCACAATCCGCGAAACCGATCTCGGCACGTCCAAGATCACGCCGCTGCCGGCGCGCGCCGCCCCCAATGCGCCGATGCCGCAAGCCCATGGCATTGCTCGCAATCCCGGCATGAGGCTCGATCTCGGCTTCATGGAATCGATGCGCGGCGTCAACCGCTCGGCGCTGGAACGCCGCGTCGCCAGCCTGACCAAAAGACGCTCGATCAAGGCCGGTAACCAGGCGGCCTGGCTGCTGCGCGCCGTCGCCTGCATGGACCTGACGACGCTGAACTCGAACGACACGGAAGAGCGCGTGCGCAGGCTCTGTGCCAAGGCAGTCAACCCGTTCCGTCGCGACATCGTCGAGGGGCTGGGCATTACTGGTGAAAAGATCCGCCCGGCGGCGGTCTGCGTCTATCATCCCTTCGTCGCCACCGCCGTAGAAGCGCTGCGCGGCAGCGGCGTCCATGTCGCCGCCGTTTCGACCGCCTTCCCGCATGGCCTTGCACCGCTTTCGACGCGCCTGCAAGAGATCGAAGCATCGGTCCGCGACGGCGCCGACGAGATCGACGTCGTCATCCCGCGCGGCCTGGTATTCGGGGCGAAATGGCAGGAGCTTTATAACGAGATCGTCTCGATGCGCGCCGCTTGCGGCGAGGCGCATCTGAAGGTGATCCTCGGTACCGGCGACCTCGCCACGCTGCGCAACGTCATGCTCGCCTCGATGGTGGCGATGATGGCGGGTGCAGATTTCATCAAGACCTCGACCGGCAAGGAAAGCGTCAACGCGACGCTGCCGGTCGGCCTTGCCATGGTGCGCGCTATCCGCGCCTATTTCGAGGAAACCGGCTATCTCATCGGCTTCAAGCCGGCCGGTGGCATTTCCACGGCAAAAGCCTCGCTCGATTGGCTGGTGCTGATGAAAGAAGAACTGGGCCGGCCGTGGCTGGAGCCGGAGCTGTTCCGTTTCGGAGCATCGAGCCTTTTGACCGATATCGAGCGCCAGCTCGAGCATCATCTGACCGGCCACTACTCGGCCAATCATCGCCACGCGATGGCGTGATTCGGAGCACTTCATGAACATCCTCGAACGCTATCACGCCATGGAATACGGCCCGGCGCCGGAGGCGCGCAACGAGGCCGATGCGTGGCTTGCCGCGCGGGATTTCGGCAAAGCGCTGTTCATCGGCGGCGACTGGAAGGCAGCCAGCGGAGGCAAAACCTTCGACACCAGCGATCCGTCCTCGGGAAAGCTGCTGGCCAAGGTGTCGGATGCCGGTGCCGCCGATATCGACGCGGCGGTTGCGGCGGCCACAAAAGCGCTGCCGAAATGGAGCGCCAGCACCGGATATCAACGCGCCAAAGTGCTCTACGCCATCGGCCGCGCCATGCAGCGCCACCAACGGCTGTTCGCGGTGCTGGAATCGATCGACAATGGCAAGCCTATCCGCGAAAGCCGCGACATCGACGTGCCGCTGGCGATCCGCCACTTCATCCATCATGCCGGCTGGGCGCAGGCGCTGGACAGGGATTTTCCCTGCCACAAGGGCGTCGGCGTCGTCGGCCAGATCATCCCGTGGAACTTCCCGCTCTTGATGCTCGCCTGGAAGATCGCGCCGGCGCTCGCTGCGGGCTGCACCGTGGTGCTCAAACCCGCGGAATTCACGCCGCTCACCGCGATCCTGTTTGCCGAGATCTGCGGACGCGCCGGCGTGCCGAAGGGCGTCGTCAACATCGTCCAGGGCGGGCCGGAGGCGGGCGCGACCATCGTCAACCATCCCGGCGTCCAGAAGATTGCCTTCACCGGTTCGTCCGAGGTCGGCAAGATCATCCGCAAGGCCACTGCCGGCTCGGGCAAAAAACTGTCGCTGGAGCTTGGCGGCAAGTCGGCATTCGTCGTTTTCGAGGATGCCGACCTCGACAGCGCCGTCGAGGGTCTGGTCGACGGCATCTGGTTCAACCAGGGCCAGGTGTGCTGTGCCGGCTCGCGCCTTCTGGTGCAAGAAGGCATCGCCGACGCCTTCGTCGCCAAGGTCAAGACGCGGATGAGCCGGCTGCGCGTCGGCAGTCCGCTCGACAAGAACACCGATATCGGCCCGCTGGTCGATTTGACTCAGCTCGATCGCGTCAAGGGCCTGATCGCCGAAGGCGCCAAGCAGGGCGCGATCTGCTGGCAGCCGGACTCGGCACTGCCCGCCGCGGGCTATTACCATCTGCCAACGCTGGCGACAGGTGTTTCGCCGGCTAACATCCTGGCACAGGAAGAGGTGTTCGGGCCGGTGCTCGCCACCATGACCTTCCGCAACACCGAGGAAGCGATCGAGCTCGCCAACAACACACGCTATGGCCTGGCCGCTTCGGTGTGGAGTGAGAACATCAATCTTGCCCTGCACGTCGCGCCGCAATTGAAGGCCGGCGTCGTCTGGGTCAACGGCACCAATATGTTCGACGCCTCCTGCGGCTTCGGCGGCTACCGCGAGAGCGGCTTTGGCCGTGAAGGCGGGCGCGAGGGCATGTTCGAATATCTCTCGGCAAAACTGCCGCTCGGCCCGATCATCAAACCGGCAACGTCTTCGGCCCAACCTGTCGAGCAGGCGGAAGGTGGCGCCATCGACCGCACGGCAAAGCTGTTCATCGGCGGCAAGCAGGTCCGGCCGGACGGCAATTATTCCTTCGCCATCGCCAGCGCCAAGGGCAAGCTTGCCGGCGAGATCGGTCTCGGCAACCGCAAGGATATCCGTGACGCCGTCGCGGCCGCGCGCGCCTGCAAGGCCTGGCCGGAGGCGACCGCCTACAACCGCAGCCAGGTGCTCTATTACCTGGCCGAAAACCTTTCCGGCCGCGCAGACGAGTTTGCCGCCCGTTTGACCCAGCTCACCGGCGCGACCGCCAAGGCGGCGCGTGACGAGGTCGAGCTGTCGATCGAGCGCCTTTTCCTCTATGCCGGCTTGGCCGACAAATTCGAGGCCCGCGTCCACCAGCCGCCGGCCCGCGCCGTCACATTGGCGCTGCACGAGCCAGTCGGCGTCGTCGGCATCATCGCGCCGGACAATGCGCCTCTGCTTGGCCTGATCTCGCTGGTGGCGCCGGCGCTTGCCATGGGCAACACCGTAGTCGCAGTGCCATCCGAAAAATACCCGCTGCTTGCCACCGACCTCTACCAGGTCATCGAATATTCCGACGTTCCCGCAGGCGCCATCAATATCGTTACCGGCCGTAGCGCCGAACTTGCCGGCGTATTGGCCAAGCATGACGATGTCGACGGGCTCTGGGTGTTCGCCGATGCCGAGACTTGCGCCAAGGCCGAGGCCGAGTCCATCGGCAATCTCAAACGCGTCTGGACCGGCAACGGCCACAGCCTCGACTGGCCCTCGAACGAAGCAGCCGGCGATGCCTTGCTGCGCCGTGCGATCGAGGTCAAGAACGTCTGGGTGCCCTACGGCGACTGAGTGTCCCGGAGGGACGTCCGGGCTTGACGGGCCAACAAATGTTCTTTACCGAGAAAAAACATTTGGTTGGCAGGGCGAATATCGAAACAGGCGGGATGGTACTGCCCGGCTGGCACATTGCGCCCCGGCCTTGTGCCGGTAAAAAGCCGAACGATCACAGACGGGCGAGGAGAGAAGCATGGCGGATCTGACAGGCAAGATCGTTGTCGTCACGGCGGCGGCGCAAGGCATCGGCCGGGCAAGTGCGCTGGCTTTCGCCAAGGCCGGCGCCGTCGTCCATGCCACCGACATTAACGAGGTGGTGCTCGCCGACCTCGGCAAGACGCCCGGTATCAAGACCCGCAAGCTCGACGTGCTGAACGACGAGGCGGTGAACGCCGCGTTTGCCGAGATCGGCGCCGTCGACGTGCTGTTCAACTGCGCCGGCTTCGTCCATTCCGGCTCGATCCTCGAGATGAACGACGGCGACCTCGACTTTGCCTATGATCTCAATGTCCGCTCAATGATCCGCACCATCCGCGCCGTGCTGCCCGGCATGCTGGAGCGCGGCGACGGCTCGATCATCAACATGGCGTCGCTGGCCAGTTCGACCAAGGGCGTGCCGAACCGCTTCGTCTATGGCCTAACCAAGGCAGCCGTCATCGGCCTGACCAAGTCGGTCGCCGCCGACTATGTCGGCAAGGGCATACGCTGCAATGCGATCTGTCCGGGCACGGTCGAAAGCCCGTCGCTGCAGGACCGCATGCATGCGCAGGGCGACTACGAAGCAGCTCGCGCCGCCTTCATCGCGCGCCAGCCGATGGGCCGCCTCGGCACGCCCGAGGAAATCGCCGACCTCGCCGTCTATCTGGCCGGCGCCACCTATACGTCGGGGCAGGCTTATAATATCGACGGTGGCTGGTCGATCTAAGAGGCCATTTGAAAACCCTACTCCGCCGGGCGCCTGACGCGGCTTTCTGCGCTTCCGGTGCTCACGTACTTTAAGTACGCTCCGCTCCGGTTCTCGAAACCCACGCCATTCGCCGCAGCGGAGCGAGTTTGCAAACGGCCTCTGGTCGCAACTGGGAGAAAACTGCATGAAACTGCTGCGCTATGGCGAGGCGGGGAGCGAACGCCCCGGCCTGCTCGATGCGGATGGAACGATCCGCGACCTCTCCGCCCATGTCACCGACATTGCCGGCAAGACGCTCGATCCGGCATCGCTCGAGACATTGTCGAAGCTCGATCCGAAAACGCTACCGGCGGTTTCCGGCAAGCCACGCATCGGCGCCTGCGTCGCCGGCACCGGCAAATTCATCTGCATCGGTCTCAACTATTCCGACCATGCTGCCGAAACCGGCGCCACCGTGCCGCCGGAGCCGATCATCTTCATGAAGGCAAGCTCGGCTATTGTCGGGCCGAACGACGACGTGCTGATCCCGCGCGGCTCGGTGAAGACCGACTGGGAGGTCGAGCTCGGCGTGGTGATCGGCAAGACTGCGAAGTATGTCACCGAGGCCGAGGCGCTGGATTATGTCGCCGGCTATTGCGTCGCGCACGACGTCTCCGAGCGCGCCTTCCAGGCCGAGCGCCAGGGCCAGTGGACCAAGGGCAAGTCCTGCGACACGTTCGGGCCGATCGGCCCGTGGCTGGTGACCAAGGACGAGATCAAGGACCCGCAGAACATCCCGATGTGGCTGACGGTCAACGGCAAGACCATGCAGAACGGCTCGACCAAGACCATGGTCTTCGGCGTCGCTTATCTCGTCTCCTATCTCAGCCAGTTCATGTCGCTGCACCCGGGCGACATCATCTCTACCGGCACGCCGCCCGGCGTCGGCCTCGGCATGAAGCCGCCGGTCTTCCTGAAGCCCGGCGACGTGGTCGAGCTCGGTATCGAAGGGCTGGGCATCCAGAAGCAGACGTTCAAGGCGGATGCGTAGGCGCTCTTCCTTCTCCCCTTGTGGGAGAAGGTGGATCGGCGCGCAGCGCCGAGACGGATGAGGGGTGCTGGAAGAAACGCGACGAGAAAACATCGAAGGATTTCCGTCGCTTACGCCTTCAGCGTAGCGATCGTCCAACACCCCTCATCCGACCGAGCTTCGCTCGGCCACCTTCTCCCACAAGGGGAGAAGGGGAGTCGGCACCTGCGCTATTTCAGCACCTTCCCATCGGCCCCAAACCGGTATGTCTTTGCCGGATCCGGCGTCGCGTAGAGCGTGGCACCCGGTTCGGCGTTATAGACGCCGAAGATGCGCACTGTGATCAAACCGGCCTTCTGGCAGTCGAGATAGAGATTGGTGTCGGCGCCAAGATGCTCGGCATGGACAACCGTGCCTTTCCAGGCACCGGATTTCGGATCGACGGTCAGGTGCTCGGGACGGACACCGATGGTCTTGGCCGTCTCGCCAAGCCTGGCCCCGTCGACGAAGTTCATCTTCGGTGAGCCGATGAAGCCGGCGACGAATTCATTTGCCGGCGAATTGTAAAGCTCCATCGGTCCGCCGATCTGCTCGATCTTTCCCGCGTTCAGCACGACGATCTTGTCGGCCAGTGTCATCGCCTCGACCTGGTCGTGGGTGACATAGATCATCGTGGCCTTCAGCCGGCGATGCAATTGCGCGATCTCCAGCCTGGTGTTGACGCGCAGTGCGGCGTCGAGGTTCGACAGCGGCTCGTCGAACAGAAAAAGCTTGGGCTCGCGCACCACGGCGCGGCCGATGGCGACGCGCTGGCGCTGACCACCGGAAAGCTCGGCCGGCCGCCTCGAGAGGTAGGGCTCCAGCGACAGCATCGAGGAAGCGATGCCGATGCGGCGGTCGATCTCGGCCGCCGGCGTGCCCGCCTGCTTGAGGCCGAGGCCCATGTTGTTCTTCACCGTCAGATGCGGATAGAGCGCATAGGTCTGGAACACCATGGCGATACCGCGCTTGGCCGGCGGCGTTGCGGAGACGTCCGCACCGTCGATGACCACGCGGCCCGAGGTTGAGTCCTCCAGCCCGGCAATGACCCTGAGCAGCGTCGACTTTCCGCAGCCGGATGGACCGACGAAGACGACGAACTCGCCATCCGTCACCTCGAGGTTGATGCCCTTCAGCACCTCGACCGGCCCGAAGGCCTTTTTGACATTCTCGATATTCAGCGAGCCCACGGCGTCGTCCCTGTTCTAGAGTTTCACGGCGAGGCCGCTGCGCACGCTCTCGTCTGCGGCAAGGCAGACGGCGAGCGACTTCACCGCGTCGTCCATGTGACGGGTCAAGTCCAGATCCTCGCGGACCGCCTTCAGCACAAACGCCTGTTCCAGGTCGCAGAGGTCCTGATGGCCGGGCTCGCCTTGCATCGACAGCATTTCGTCCGGTTTGGCGAATTTGCCGTCGGCTCCGGTCGCCGCGCTGTGCAGGCGGATGGTCGAGGTCTTGGTGTGGGTGTCGATGTCGTCGGACCTGACACCCTCCTTCATGACGATCGACACGCAGCCATTGGGCGAGATCACGTCCTTGACGAAGAAAGCCGTCTCCGAAATCATCGGCCCCCAGCCGGCCTCGTACCAGCCGACCGAACCGTCGTCGAATAGCACCTGCAGATGACCGTAATTGTACATTGACGGCGCGATCTCGTCGCTCAGCCTCAGCCCCATGCCGCGCACCTCGACTGGCCTGGCGTCGGTGATCTGCAGCATCACGTCGAGATAATGCACGCCGCAATCGACGATCGGCGATGTCGTCTGCATCAACTGCTTGTGCGTCTCCCAGCTATGGCCGGAGGATTGCTGGTTGAGGTTCATGCGGAACACGTAAGGGCCGCCGAGCTTGCGCGCCTCGGCGATCAGCCGGATCCAGGACGGGTGATGGCGCAGGATGTAGCCGATCACCAGTTTTTTGCCGTTGGCCTTGGCTGCCGCGACCACGCGCTTTGCATCGGCGACCGTCGTTGCCAGCGGCTTTTCGACGAAGACATGGCAGCCGGCCTCGAATGCACTGACCGCATAGTCGGCATGGCTGTCGGAATAGGTAGCGATGCAGGCGACATCGGGCTTTTCGTCGCGTAGCGCCTCGTCGAAGGAACGCCGGATGGCGTAGGTCGAAAGCCCTTCCGGCAGCGGCACATCGGAGCGGTTGACCAGCGCGGCGATCTGGAATCCCGGATTGGTGTGATACGCCAACGCATGGCTGCGCCCCATATTGCCGAGGCCGGCGATGACAACGCGAAGGGGTTGGTCCATTTCAGTTTGCCTTTAGTAGAGCGCGGGCTTTCAGGTCCATCCTAATACTCGATCCATACTCACTGGCGATCTGCAGAGCAGCCTTTTCGCTTTCACAACGTGCCAGAAGTCCGAACCCGTATGTATCGACTCCCTCTTTGATCAGAGAAGACCTCCGGTCGTCCGGCAACGGACGATCCAGATCCAGCGCCTCGGTGAATGCCTTGGATTGCTCGCTAACCATCAGGGAGTTGACACGCCAGACGATATGACAGTTGTATTCCTTCGGTCGACGCTCGATCCCGAACCGAGTCAGCCAGACAGCTGCATTGAGATAGAACTGCGGTCCCCAGGCAGACTTCTGAAGGTTAAGCAGACAGACCGTTTCCGGCCATTCGCGATAATAGTTTGTTTTGCGAACGCCGCGGAATCTGTGGCGGATTGCCGACTCGGTGAGGCCTCGACTGATCGCGTCCCGACCCTCACTCACTTGACCGCTCCCGAAGTGATGCCGCGGATCAGCTGCCGCGAGAAGATGACGTAGAGGATCAGCACCGGCATGATCGCCAGCGACAGTGCCGCCAGGATGGCATTCCAGTTGGTGACGAACTGGCCGAGGAACAGTTGCGCGCCGAGCGTCACCGTCTTGGTTTCCTCCGACGGCGCCAGGATCAGCGGGAACCACAGATCGTTCCAGATCGGGATCATGGTGAAGACGGCGACCGTTGCCATAGATGGCCTGACCAGCGGCAACACCAGGCGGAAGAAGATGGTGTATTCCGATAGCCCGTCGATGCGGCCGGCGTTCTTCAGGTCGTCGGAGACCTGCTTCATGAATTCCGACAGGATGAAGACGGCAAGCGGCAGGCCCTGCGCCGTGTAAACCAGGATCAGCGCCGTCAGCGTGTTGACCAGCCCGCTCGCCACCATCAGCTGCAGGATGGCGACGGTGCCGAGGCGGATCGGGATCATGATGCCGAGCGCCAGATAGAGCCCCATCAGCGAATTGCCGCGGAAGCGGTATTCCGACAGCGCGAAGGCAGCCATGGCACCGAACAAAAGCACGAAGAACAGCGAGGCGACGGTGACGACAAGGCTGTTCTGGAAATAGTGGATGAAGTCGCCCTGGCCGATCACCGTGGTGTAGCCGATCAGGTCGAAGGTCCCTGGCGTCGGCGGCGTCAGCGGCGCGCCGAAAATCCCTGCGCGCGATTTGAACGAATTCATGATCACGAGGATCACCGGAAACAGCGCGATTGCGGTGTAGGTCAGAAGGATCGCATGCGCGCCGATGGTGCGGGGCAGCGAGCGGGTTGCGGTGCTCATGGTCGCGCTCCCCTAAAACTGGTAGCGACGCAAGCGCGTCTGTACGAGGAACAGATAGACGCAGACGCCGCCGAGGATGATCAGGAACATCATCGTGGCGATCGCCGCGCCCATGTTGGGATCGCCGACCTGCAGCTGGAAACCGAAGAAGGCGCGGTAGAGGAAGGTGCCGAGAATATCCGTTGAATAGTTCGGCCCGGCCAGCGCGCCTTGCGCGGTGTAGATCAGGTCGAAAGCGTTGAAGTTGCCGACGAAGGTCAGGATCGAGATGATGCCGATCGACGGCAGGATGAGCGGCAGCTTGATCTTCCAGAACTGCGCCATCCCAGTGATGCCGTCGCATTCGGCCGCTTCGATCACCTCTTCGGGAATGGACAGCAGTGCCGCATAGATCAGCATCATCGGGATGCCGACGAACTGCCACACCGAGATCAGGCTGAGCGCGGTCAGCGCATATTGCGCCTTGCCGAGCCAGGGCGTGAACAGGCTTTTCAGGCCGACAAGGTCCATCATATGCGGCGCCACGCCCCATAGCGGCGACAGGATCAGCTTCCAGGCGAAGCCGACGATGACGAAAGACAGGATCGTCGGCACGAAGATCGCCGTGCGGTAGAAGGCGGAAAACCGTAGCCTGGGGCTGGACAGAAGTGCGGCCAAAAGGACGCCGATCGGGTTCTGCACCAGCATGTGGATGATGAAGAACCAGACATTGTTCCTGAGCGCGTTCCAGAAATTGACCGACCAGTTGGGATCACCGAACAGCATGCGGAAATTTTCCAGTCCGACGAAGACCTGCGACTGGTTGATGTTGCGGAACAGCGACAGCTGCAGCGTGCCGGCCAGCGGCAGGATCATGATCGCCGTATAGACCAGCAGCGCCGGCGCCAGGAAAACGCCGATATGCCAACGGAACGGTCTTTTCGGTGCTGCGGCCATGCGTTCGGTCCCCGCCGATCAGGTCTTGCTATTGCCGCCAAAGGGCGCGGCGCCTCCCTCCCCCTCGAGGGGAGGGTACCTCGCAAAGCGAGGCGGGTGGGGTCGGCAGAGGAGCACGCCATCGTCGTTCGACCGTGCTTTCCAGCAGCGATCAAGCCGCAGTCTGCCTCGACCGACCCCCTCTGTCGCCTTCGGCGACATCTCCCCCTCGAGGGGGGAGACAACGCTTCGCCGCGCTTTACTTCGCCGGCTTGTACCAGCTGTCGAGGCCGTCCTGCAGCTTCTTGGCGGCAGCTTCCGGCGTGTCGGTGCCGTTGATGACGTTGGCCGATTCAACCCACGTCTCGTTTTCGAGGTTCGGCGTGCCGCGCGACAGGATCTGGTAGGTCGAGCGGATCGTCGACTTGCACTTGCCGCGCCAGGAGACGAATTCCTGGGCCAGCGGGTCTTCCATCTTCACCGGGGTGTTGTTCAGGCTGAAGAAGCCCGGCAGCGCGTTGGCGTAGATGGTGGCGAAATCCGGCGAGGCCACCCAGGACAGGAAGGTCTTGGCCGCATCCGCGTTCTTCGAGGCCGCATTGAGGCCCATGCCGATGTCGGTGTGGTCGGAGATGTAGCAGGTGTCGCCGGCCTTCTGCACCGGCGGCGGGAAGGCGCCCATCTTGAACTGCGCCTGCGTGTTGAACAGGCCGATCTCCCACGAGCCGGCCGGGTAGATGGCGGCGCGACCGAGCGTGAACAGGTTCTGGCTGTCCGGATAGGTCTGCGCCTCGAAGCCGTCGCCGAGGTAGTCCTTCCACTTGGCCAGTTCCTTGAAGGGCTCGACCCACTGCGGATCGGTCAGCTTCTGCTCGCCCTTGATCAGCGCCAGGCGGCCTTCCTCGCCCTTCCAGTAGTTGGGGCCGATGTTCTGGTAGCCCATGGTCGCCGCTTCCCAGAGGTCCTTGGTGCCCATCGCCATCGGGATGTAAGTGCCGTCGGCCTTGATCTTGTCGAGCGCGGCGAAGAATTCGTCGCGCGTCTCCGGCACCTTGATGCCGAGCTTGTCGAAGGCGTCCTTGTTGTAGATGAAGCCATGGATGACGGAGGCCATCGGCACGCAGAAACTCGACTTGCCGTCGTCGGTCTGCCAGGCGGCCTTGGCGACGTCGGAGAAGTTCTCCATGCCGGGCAGGGTCGAGATGTCGGCGAGGTTGCCCTTCTTGAAGAGTTCCAGCGACTTGTCGAACGGGCGGCAGGTGATCAGGTCGCCGGCCGAGCCGGCGGCGAGCTTGGCGCCGAGGGCGGCGTCATATTCGGTCGGCGCCGACGGCGCGAACACCACCTTGATGCCCGGGTTCTTGGCTTCGAAGGCCGGGATCAGCTTGTCCTTCCAGATGGCAAGGTCGTCGCCGCGCCAGCTTTCGATGTTGAGCGTTACGTCGTCGGCATAAGCCACCCCGGCGGAGCCGAGAATGCTGGTGCCGAGAAGAAGTGCCGTCAGTAGCTTCGTTGTCATGCTCAGTCTCCCTGTTGACCTTTTTCAGGTTCGGTTTTGATGAGAACAGAGGCATTGCGCCCCTTGCTCCCCTCGATCGCGGAAAGGGCCGGCCGCAGCTTGTGGCCAGTCCCTTCCAATATCTTCTCGGCTGCATCGGCGCTGGCGGCGCCGGCGGCGAGCAGAATAGCGGTCTTGACGACGCCGCCGCTCCTTTCGAGCAGGCGCGCCGCCTCGTCCTTGTCGCGCCCGCTGACGGCGGCGACGATGCGTGCGGCGCGGTCGCGCAGCTTGATGTTGTCGGCCATGAGGTTGACCATGTAGCCGTCATGGACATGGCCGAGATGGATGGCGGCGAGCGTCGACAGCATGTTGAGCGCGATCTTCTGGGCGGTGCCTGCGCCCATGCGCGTTGAGCCGGCAATCAGCTCCGGCGGCGTTTCGAGCATGATGGCGATGTCGGCCAGCCGCAACAGCGGCGCATCCCTGTTGTTGGCGATGGCAATGGTCGCCGCACCGCGGCGCCTGGCGTCCTCGATCGCCCTGACTGCATAAGGTGTCGAGCCGCTGGCCGAGACGGCGATCAGGCAGTCGCCCTTGCCGATGCGGGCGGCGGCAACTGCTGCCGAAGCTTCCTCGGTGTCGTCCTCCGGCCCGCCGGCCAGTGTCTTGAAGGCCTCGTCGCCGCCGGCGATCAGGATGGCGATGCGGTCGCGTTGGATGCCGAAAGTGCCCGGCAGCTCAAGCGCGTCGGCCAGTGCCATCAGGCCCGAACTGCCGGCAGCCGCATAGGCGAGCTTGCCGCCGCTTTTCAGTCTGCTTGCGATGATTTCGGCTGCCGCGGCAATGGCAGGAATGGCGCCGTGCACGGCCTTGGCGGCCTCGATCTGTGCGTTGGCCAAAGAGGAAAGGACGGCTTCCGGGGCCTGGATATCCAGTCCCTCGGCATTCTGGTGAAGCGCTTCGGTGCGCGTTTCGGCCATCCGCTTTCCTCCAATCGAGAAAACCATACCAAAAAAATACCACTTGTCCACACGCATTAATGAAATCCTTGCGGCAGTGCAGGCTTGCGAACGAAATTGGCTGATTTTCCAACAAACTACGCCTTAACTTTTTTGAAACGGAAATTAATCCTTGGCTATTGGTATTTTATTGGTATTATCCGCCCGGAGGAGAAATCGCGTGAAATTCGTGCTCGGCATCGATGGCGGCGGCACCACCTGCAGGGCGGCTCTTGCAACGGCCGACGGCATCGTCCTCGGCCGCGCCAAAAGCGGTGCCGCCAACATCCGAACCGATCTCACCGGCGCCAGGACGAACATCGTCGACGCAGCGCAGCAGGCCTTTGTCGCCGCGGGCAGGGATCCCGCACTGATCCCGCAAACTCCGGCCGTTCTCGGTCTTGCCGGCGCCAATGTCGGCACCTACCGGCAGCAGCTCGAAGCGATCCTGCCGTTTCGCATCAGCCGTGTCGAGACCGACGCCGAGATCGCGCTGGAAGGCGCGGTTGGCTCCGGCGACGGCGCCATGGCCATCCTCGGCACGGGCACCGCCTATATGGCACGCAAACAAGGCAAGTCGCGCGCCATCGGCGGCTGGGGGTTCCAGGTCGGCGACCAGGGCAGCGGCGCCCGTATCGGCCGCGACCTGCTCGAGCAGACGCTGCTCGCCTATGACGGCATCCGCCAGGGATCACCGCTGACGGAGACCATGCTCGCCATCTTCCGCAACAATCCCGAGGATCTGGTCGAATTCACCACCAACGCCAAGCCCGGCGATTTCGGCGGCTTCGCGCCCAAGGTGTTCGAACATGCCGAAAAAGGCGACGTCGTCGCTATCTGGATCCTCGACAAGGCGGTCGCCGATGTCGAAGCAGCGCTTGGCGTGCTCGACCTGGGCGGCGGCGATCCGCTCTGCCTGCTCGGCGGGTTGGCGCCGCTTTACGCGCCGCGCCTGTCGGCCCGCTACCGGGCGCTGCTGAAACCGCCGCTGGACGACGCGCTGGGCGGCGCGGTTCAGATGGCGGCTCGGATTTTCGCAAACACGGCGGAGGCAGCTCGATGAGTGAGGCCGCCGACCAGATATTCGCGGCGCTGAAACAATCGTCGCAGAGTGGCGCGCCGCTCTATCTGCAGCTCAGGAAGAGTATCGAGGATGCCGTCAAACGCGGGCTGATCGGACCTGGCGATGCGCTGCCTTCCGAGCGCGACATCGCTAGCAAGGCCGACATTTCGCGCGTCACCGTGCGCAAGGCGGTGCAGGACCTGGTCAAGGGCGGCATCCTCGTCCAGCGCCATGGTTCCGGTACCTTCGTTGCGCCACGTATGGAGCGCGTCGAGCAGTCGCTGTCGATGCTGACCTCGTTTACCGAGGACATGGCACGGCGCGGCATGGCGGTGCGTTCGGCTTGGCTCGACCGCGGCCTCTATCCGCCGTCGCCCGACGAGATGATGGTGCTCGGCCTGGCGTCGAACGAATTGGTGGCGCGCGTGGCGCGCCTTCGTATCGCCAACGACACGCCGCTGGCGATCGAGCGCGCCTCGCTATCGACAAGCGTGCTGCCCGATCCGGCGGCGATTGGTTCGTCGCTCTACGCCGCGTTGGAAAAGACCGGCAACAGGCCGGTGCGGGCGGTGCAGCGCATTTCCGCCACCAATCTCGGCGATAGCGACGCACAGCTGCTGGAAGTACCGCCGGGCATTGCCGGCCTGCACATCGAGCGTATCTCCTATCTGGCGAGCGGCAAGGTGATCGAGTTTACCCGCTCCATCTACAGGGGCGACGCCTATGATTTTGTCGCCGAACTCCGGCTGAGCGGGCCGGGCGAAGAGGGCCGGCCATGACCGCGACAACGACCCATATGCGGCGCGAGATCGAGGAGATCCCGGAGGCCACCGCCCGTCTGCTCGATGGCTCGGCCGCGGTGCTGACGGAAGCTGGACGCGGCATTCGCGAGCGCGACCCGAATTTCGTCGTCACCGTGGCGCGCGGCTCGTCCGACCATGCCGCGACCTTCATGAAATATGCCGTGGAGTTGACCGCCGGGCTGGCGGTTGCATCGGTCGGCCCGTCGATCGCCTCGATCTATGGCGCCAAGCTGAAGCTGGGCGGCTCGGCCTGCCTGGCGATCTCGCAGTCCGGCAAGAGCCCGGACATCGTTGCAATGGCGCAAGCGGCGAGGACCGGCGGTTCGCTGACCGTCGCCATCACCAACACCGCCGATTCGCCGCTGGCGCGGGCTTCGGACTACGCGATCGACATCCTGGCCGGACCGGAGCGCAGCGTCGCGGCGACGAAGACCTTCGTCAATTCAGCCGTCGCAGGACTCGCCTTGATGGCGCATTGCACCGGCGACGAGAAACTCCTGGTGGCGCTCGCGCGCTTGCCGGAGCATTTTCGCAAGGCGATCGCCTGCGACTGGATGGCGCTGGCCGGGGCGCTGGAGACGCAAAAGTCGCTGTTCATTCTCGGCCGCGGCCCGTCGGCGGCGATCGCCAACGAGGCGGCGCTGAAATTCAAGGAAACCTGCGCCATGCATGCGGAAGCCTATAGTGCCGCCGAGGTCATGCACGGCCCGCTGGCGCTGGTCGGTCCCGGTTTCCCGGTGCTGGCGCTGGCTGCTCGCGATGCGTCCGAGCCATCGGTGGCCGATGCCGCCGACAGCCTGGCCGGCAAGGGCGCTGCCGTCTTTGTGACGTCGAACAAGGCAAAGAGCGCTCAGCGCCTGCCGCATGTCGCAACCGGTCATCCGCTGACCGACCCGCTGACGCTGATCGTGTCGTTCTATGGTTTCGTCGAGGCTTTTGCCCGCCATCGCGGCCTCGACCCCGACACGCCGCCCAATCTGCGCAAGGTAACGGAAACCCTATGAGCGACCGTTTTGCCCTGACTGGCGCCCGGATTTTCGATGGCGAGGACTGGCACGACAATGCGGCGCTTGTCGTGCGCGACGGCCTCGTCGAGGCCATTGTTGCCGCCGGTGCCATTCCATCCGATGTTGCGCGTATCGAGACCGGCGGCGGCATGCTGGCGCCTGGCTTCGTCGATCTGCAGGTCAATGGCGGCGGCGGCGTCATGCTCAACGACCATCCGGACGTCGCCTCGATCGAGACCATCTGCCGGGCGCACGCACCCTTCGGCACGGCGGCGCTGTTGCCGACGCTGATCACCGACACGTCCGAGATCACCGCCGCGGCGGCTGCGGCCGGAGCCGAGGCGGCACGGAGGAAGGTGCCGGGGTTCCTGGGCCTGCACCTCGAAGGGCCGCATCTGTCGATCGCCCGCAAGGGCGCACATGACCCGGCTTTGATCCGGCCGATGCTAGACTCCGACCAGACGATGCTGATCGCCGCACGGAAAGACCTGCCCGTGCTGCTGACGACGGTGGCGCCCGAATCCGTCGAGGCCAGCCAGGTGTCGGCGCTTAGCAAGGCCGGCATTGTCGTCAGCATCGGCCATTCCGATACCGGCTATGCCACGGCTCGCGCCTTTGCCGAGGCCGGCGCAACGGTGGTCACCCATCTGTTCAATGCGATGAGCCAGATCGGCAATCGCGAGCCGGGGCTGGCGGGCGCCGCAATCGATACAGGCACATTCTATGCCGGCATCATCGCCGACGGTATCCATGTCGATCCGGCCACCATGGCCATCGCCTTGCGCGCCAAGCAGGGGCCGGGCAAGATCCTGCTCGTTACCGATGCCATGGCGACGATCGGCACCGACATGACCTCGTTCACGCTGAACGGCCGCACCATCCACCGCAAGGATGGCAGGCTGACACTTGCCGACGGCACGTTGGCGGGCGCGGACCTCGACATGATTTCCGCAGTGCGCTTCATGCACCGCGTCGTCGGCCTCGACCTCGACGAAACCTTGCGCATGGCCTCGCTCTATCCGGCGCAGGCGATCGGCCAGTCGCACCGGCTCGGGCGCTTCGCCAACGGTACCGCGGCCAACATCGTTTCGCTGTCGGACGATCTGGACATTAAAAGCGTCTGGATCGATGGTGCCAGGGTTTTTGCAGGCAGCCCTGCTCGTTAGGGTTAGCCGGCTTTGGACGTATAGAGGTCCTTGTAGGCTTCGCGCAGCAGGTTCTTCTGCACCTTGCCCATCGTGTTGCGCGGCAGTTCGTCGACGAAGATCACCCGTTTCGGATGCTTGTACCTGGCGAGGTGCCCGGCGATGGCCTCGACGATCCCTGCGGCGCTGATGGTCGAGCCCGGCGCCCTCACCACGACAGCGGTGACGCCTTCGCCGAAATCCGGATGGGCAACGCCGATGACAGCGCTTTCGGCGACGCCAGGCAGCGCGTCGATCTCGCTCTCGACTTCCTTTGGATAGATATTGTAGCCCCCGGAAATGATCAGGTCCTTGCCGCGGCCGACGATGTGGACATAGCCGTCAGCATCGATCAGTCCGAGATCGCCGGTGATGAAGAAACCGTCGTCACGGAACTCCGCTTTGGTCTTTTCCGGCATGCGCCAGTAGCCGCAAAAGACATTGGGACCCCTCACCTCGATCATGCCGACATCGCCCTTGGCAAGTGTTTCGCCGCTCTCGGGGTCGGTGATGCGCAGGGAGACGCCGGGCAGGGGAAACCCGACCGTGCCGGCACGCCGCTCGCCATCATAAGGATTCGACGTGTTCATGTTGGTCTCGGTCATGCCGTAGCGCTCGAGGATGGCGTGGCCGGTGCGCTCTCGCCAGGCTCTGTGCGTCTCGGCCAAAAGCGGCGCCGAGCCGGAAATGAACAGGCGGATGTTTTTCGCCGCTTGCCGGTTCAAACCGTCCTGCTGCAGCAGGCGGACGTAGAATGTCGGCACGCCCATCAGCACGGTGGCGCGCGGCAGCAGCGAGACGATGCGGGCCGGGTCGAATTTGGTTTCGAACAGCATCGAGGCGCCGGCCATCAGGACGACATTGGTGGCGACGAAAAGGCCATGCGTATGGAAAACCGGCAGCGCGTGAATCAGCACGTCTGCGGCAGTGAAGCGCCAGAGGTCGACCAGCACCCGCGCATTGGAGGCGAGGTTTTCGTGGCTGAGCATGGCGCCTTTCGAACGGCCGGTGGTGCCGGATGTGTAGAGGATCGCAGCAAGGTCGTCCGGTCCGCGCGCCACGTCGTGGAAGTCCATGGCCGCCTCAGAGGCCCGATCGGTCAACGAACCCTCGCCCTTGCTGCCGAGTGTCGCGACCGCAGCGCCCGAGGTCTGCGCCAAAGCGCCGATCTCGGTCACTCGCGCCGGGTCGCAGACGATCAGTCGCGGCTCGGCATCCCTGAAGAAATAGTCGAGCTCGGTCAGCGTATAGGCGGTGTTGAGCGGCAGGAAGATCGCGCCGGCACGCAGACAGGCGAGATAGAGGAAAATGGCCTCCGGGCTCTTCTCGACCTGAACGGCGACGCGGTCGCCGGCTTCGACGCCCAGCTGCGACAGCACATGTGCCAGTTGAGCGGAGCGCGCCAGCATTTCGCCATAGCTGATCGAGCGCCCGTCCTCTGCCTCCATCAACAGGCGTCCGGGCGTGGGCATCCGGGCACGGAAAGCATCGAACAGATGGTTGCTCAAAAGTCCCCCCGAGCGGCTGTCTCCGGCCGAACGGCGGCGGTCAGCCGGCCGCCTTGTCCGCCGCTGCCCTGATTGCCTCGATGTTTGCCCGATAGGCTGCGACGCTGCCGCCCTTGAAAATGGCCGCACCGGCGACCAGCACGCTGGCGCCGGCGGCGGTGACCAGGGGCGCAGTTTCCGGCGAAATGCCGCCGTCGATCTCGATCCGGATCGGCCTGTCACCGATCAGCGCCTTCACCCGCTTCACCTTGTCTACGATCGCCGGAATGAAGGCCTGGCCGCCGAAGCCCGGATTGACCGTCATGATCAGGATAAGATCGAGCCGGTCGAGCACGTATTCGATCATCGTCTCCGGTGTCGCGGGGTTGAGTGACACGCCGGCCTTCTTGCCAAGGTTTTTGACCGTTTGCAGCGACCGGTCGAGATGTGGCCCGGCTTCGGCGTGCACCGTGATGCCGTCGCACCCGGCCTCAGCGAAGGCGGCCAGATAGGGGTCGGCGGGGGCGATCATCAGATGGCAGTCGAAGAAAGCCTTGGTGCGGTTGCGGATCGCCTTGATCACCGGCGGCCCGAAGGTGATGTTGGGGACGAAATGCCCGTCCATGACGTCGAGATGGATCCAGTCGGCGCCGGCGGCCGCCACCGCCTCGACCTCGTCGCCGAGCTTCGAGAAATCGGAAGCCAGCACCGATGGCGCGATCAGGGTTTTTTTGCTCATGACGCGGTCTCCCCGAACGCCTCGGTTTACGGCCCCTCTGTATCGCCTGCCTAGACCATGAGTCGAGTCCGGAAAGTGGAAGCCGGTTTGTCCTTCCGCTGATGCCACGGCTTCAGGTTTTCGCTGCTCTTTCATCTGCCAGCCAAAGAAAAACCCGCCGGATCGCTCCGGCGGGGTTTTCTTGATCGAATGATCACCGTTTTGAAGTTCGCGTGCGATCCTATTGCTCGAGCTGCGGCTTGCGCCTTGGCAGCTGCTGAAGAACATCTGGATTCAGCAGCAGGCTCGGTTTGCGGATCGGCTGGCACTGGCCATTAATCGGCCGCGCGCCCGGTGCGCACTCCAGCCGCGGTTTGCGGCAGGCGCCGTCGCGCAGCTCTGTCCCACGCGGGCAGACGCAGACGCCACGCTTGTTGTGGATCTGACCAGGTATCGAGCACTCCACCACAACAGGCTTCTTGCGCCTGCAGGCATTGCCTTGCACTTCCGTGCCTTTCGGGCAGACGCAATCGCCTCCGGCGTCGTGGATCTGGCCGCGGATGGTGCACTGCTCCGGCTTCGGCTGGATTGGCCGGCAGACATTGCCCCTGACTTCCGTGCCCCGCGGGCAGACGCAATCGCCTGCGGCGTTATGGATCTGGCCCCGAATGGTGCACTGCTCGGGTTTCGGCTGGATTGGCCGGCAGGCATTGCCTTTGACTTCGGTGCCCCGCGGGCAGACGCAATCGCCGGCAGCGTCGTGGATCTGGCCACGGATGGTGCACTGCTCGGGCTGCGGCTTGCTGCCCACGCAAGCGCCGTTCTCCAGCTCGGTTCCGCGCGGACAGACGCAGCGTCCGTCTTCGGTACGGATCTGGCCTTTGAGCAGAACGCAAGGTTTTGGCTTCGGCACGATGACCGTGCCGCCCCCGGACGAGCATTGGCCATTGCGGAAGGTCGTGCCGGGCGGGCAGACGCAGTTGCCGGCGTCGTTCATGACGAAGCCTTGCGAGCATTCCTTCTTCACCTCATTCCTGATGGTGAAGGGATGGCAGGCATAGGCCTTGCCGCGATCACCCTGCACGTCGGCCGCACCGCGGGACAGCACGTCGCCACCGCCTTGCACCGGCGTGTTCGGGGACAGCACGCCGACACAGTTCTGGCCGTTGACAGTGCCCTGCAGATTGGCCAGACGGCCATCGTCCGGAATGATCACGGTCACCGTGTGCAGGTGGCTTTCCCCGGCGCCGAGCGTCAGTTGGGCGATGCAGGACAGAGGCAAGATTGCCGGCTCCGGCGAGCAGCCGAAGGGCGGATCGATCGAGGTGATCGCAACGCCTTCCAGCCGGCCGAGGCCTTCGACGCCGATCGCATCGCCGAGGCGAACCGGACCGGAGAAGGCGCTCGCGCCATCGTTCGTGATGGTGATCTCGAACGAGCAGGGCTGGCCGGGCTTGCACTCGGCATCACCGGTCTTCTCGACGCGGATGGTCGAGGCGCCGCTGCCCTTGGCGCAGGCCTGGCCGATCGGATAGACGATGTCGTCTCCCGGAGCCGGGCCGTAGGAGCCGCGTGCGCAGTTCTCGAATTCGCCGTTCGCGGCAACGGTCACGTCGAAATGGCGGCTGGTTCCAGGCGTCATGACGGCGCCGGGAATCTGGCACGACAGCGCATTGGCCGGAACCGGTCCGCAAGCCCATTCCGCGCCGTCTGGGGTGACGGTCTGGATCTGGACCGGCGCTCCGCCGGCTATCAGCGTCGCGGCATCGTTGACCCGTACCGGACCGGTCGGGGCAGTGGTGCCGAGACTGATGACGGTAATGCGGCAGGAAACGACCGCAGCACCGGCCAGCGAACCATTGCAAACCTTGGTGATGCGCAGGGCCGGCTGGCCGGCATTCGGATGACGGATGCGTTCCTTGGCGCAGGCCCTGTTGTTGGTGATGTCGTTCTCACCGGGAATAGCTTTCACCTCGGCGCAGTTCTCGACACTGTCGGGCCGGTAGTTGGCCGGCATCACCGCCCTGACGAAGATCGGCGTCGAGGCGCCAGGCAACAGCACGATGCCGGCATTGTCGCAGCGGAACTGGCCGGGGCCGTTCGGTCCGCATGTCCATGGCGGCGTCGGGCCGAAGGTCGAGGATGCCGGCACGCCGCCCGGATAGGTATCGACGACCGTCAGCGGCCCATTATAGGGGACGCTGCCATTGTTGATTATGTCGACCACGAAGGTGCAGACGCCATCGGCCGAACAGAATTCGGTGCGGGCGCGCTTCTTCAGGATCAGGTCGACCTTCTTCTCCACCGGCGGCCGGCAGTTGCGATCACGATCGCCACGCCGGCAGACCGGGATCGAAGCACAGCCGCGATCGTTTTGCTGGCTGCCGAAAAGCGGCTTGCCGCTGGCGCCGTAATTGTAAGTGGCGCAGTTGCGCAAGGCGCTGCCTCGCCAGCCTGCGGCCGGCTTGAAGCCGAGCTTGAGGTCGACAGAGGCACCCGGATTGAGCGTGGTCACCGGATGAGTGCAAATCATCGGGGTGGTTCCAGGCGCGCAGACCCAAGGCGGGTTCGGCCCTGAATCGAGGGTGGAGCCAGCCGGCAGGGTGACTTCGTTGAGCACGATCTTGCCGTGGTAGGGTGCATCGCCGACATTGGTGACCCTGATGGTGAAGTCGCAGCCGCCACCCATCGTGCAACGTTGCACGTCGGCGCGCTTTTCGACTTTCAGATCCGGTTCCTTGTCCTTCGGTGGGCAGCGCTGATCACGCGGGATGACGATATCGACAGTCTGCGTACAGCACAGGCCCCAGCCCTCCCTCGGGCCGGCATAGGTTTCGACACCGGTGACGATGATGTGGATGACGTCGCCGGGTGAAGCGCCGACGATCTTCCAATTGAGCACACCGCCGCCCGCCGGCACCAATTGCGTGTCGGGAATGATGGGGATGCCGGGTGTCGTCGTCGAAAGCTGCACCCATTTGCCAGCCATCTCCGGGCCGACCGGCATGTGGTAGATGAAGGCGCCGCCGCCGGGCACGCAATCAACCGTGCCTCGCTCCACCTTGAAGCATCCCTTGCCGGGAGGTGGAGGCGGCGGGTTGCAGTTGGTGACGTCGATCTTGATCGAGGTCTTTGCACCCGTGAGGTAATTGCCGTCGTCCGGCTTGCCCGGGTCCTGCGACGGGATTTCGATGCCGGCGCCGCGTTCGCGGCTAACCTTGACCAGGCCCTGGTTGTGAACGATCGTCGGCGACGGAAACGCCGCATGGTCGATCTTGGCGGTGATCTGGAAGGTGACGGCGCGCTCGTTCGCAGCGCCGTTGCCGTCGAGATCGCTGGCGGAAATCCGGAAATCGGACACCGTCGCGGTATCGTCCGGGCCAGCCGAACTGCTGATCGCAGCACCGGGCAGCGGTCCGCCGGACGCATCGGTGCCGTCGCCGGTCACATATACGCCGACGATGCGCAGGCCGTGCGGGAGCTGGTCCCTGAAATCGAGCCTGACCTTTTTCAGCATGGCCGCGAGGCCGGGGCTGGCAAAACCCTGCGGATTGCCGCGCAAGCCAAAGCTCAGCGAATAAACGACATAGTCGCAGCCTCGCTGGGTGCCTTTCTTGGTGAAGAAGGGCACGACCCGGCCCGGCTCCGGATTGACGATGCGAGGATTGTCGAAATCGAGCTTGGTATCGGGAATGACAGTGCCCGCATCGGCAGGCTTGGTCTTGGCCGGAGCAAGGTCTTCAGCGAAGCCTTGCAGCGGACTCAGCATGGCGACCGCGATACCGGCCGCCATCAGCCAGCGCACACCGCGCCTGGCGAGTGACAGGGGTTTCACGATGGTCTCGATGACGAATGATTGTTTGCCGGTTGATTGGCTGCTTGTCGCAGGCGGGAAAAATGCGAGATTGCTCATCTTCCCCTCCTCACGGTTCGCAGCTGACGGCTGGGGTTCTGAGCGGCAAGGTCATCTTGCAGCAAGGGTAGTAGCCACCCTTGTCGCTATCGGACTGCCTGTAGAAGCAGAGCCCGACATCGACCGTATCGCCAGGGTAATGGCCGGTGATGCCGATCGTGTACGGCGCGCCGGGCGCATGCGACAGAGGTGAAGTCACCCCAACGCCAGGCGTCCTGGACAGAGCCTTGATCGAATCGCCGCCAAAGCCGGCATGGTCATGGAGATAGAGTTCGGCCTCGAGGCCGGAGGGCGTGCAGAAATACCTGACATCCTCGACATCGAGGCAAGGAGGCAGATTGCCGGGGGGCGGAAAGTCCGGCGGATAGAACGGTGGCAGATAGCCGCCCGGCACCTGCTCGTAATAGCCGGCACGGCCTTCGCAGGGGCGCCAGACCTCGACGTCGCCGACATGGCCTTCGACTTCCGGGTCTTCGAAATAATTGTCGAAGTCGACGAACCACGAGCCGAAAGGCGGCATGTCGGCCGGCTTGGCCAGTGACGTCGGCCTGATTTGCACGCCGTGCACGGCGAGCGGCCCGCCGGCTGCGAGTTGTTCGGCAAGCTCCGGGTTGTCGCGCAACTTGTCGCCGGTATCGACCAGCGTGTCGGTGCAGACGCCGGTATCGAGATTGCCTTCGGCATCGTAGCCATATTGCAGGTCGAGGCCGCCGGCCGACTGTCGGTTGTCTTGCGGGAAGCCGACCGCATATTCCTGCGGCACTTCCACCCAGGCCGATTCCGTCGCCGGATCGTCCGGAATTTCGCGCCAGTAGCGGATGACCTCACCCTTGCCGGAATCGGCGAACTGGCTGTAGTCGTAGCGGTTCTCCATCGGGCCGCGCTGGGCCAGGTACATGAAGCCTTCGTTGTCGAAGGCGATGTCGGTGACCGCGTAATCCTTGTCGGCCTTGACCGTCAGTTCCCAGCGCGGGTCGCCGGCGAAACTGCCGTCGCCGGCAACGCCTACCGACCAGATCTCCGCCTTATCACCGACCGAATAATAGAGCCGGCCGCCACGATAGGCGACCGACCAGACGCGGCGCTCGTCCTGCGTGTAGCCCCAGCTGTCGGGGTCCTCGCTGTCGAAGGCAGCACCCTGGATGTCAATCACCGAGCCGTCGTCGGCAACGGCGGCAAGCCCGTGCGCCGGGCGACCGGCTATGCCGTGGTCGAACGTGTCGAGCAGCGCGCCATTGGCGTCGATGCGGTGGATGAGGCCGGTGTCGAGATCGCTGGCGAAGAACTGGCGGTGGATATTGTCGAAAGTGACGTCGCCGATGCCGGGACCGCTATTGGCGTCGATATCGGCGAATTTCGAGACGGCGCCGGTGATGCCGTCGATCTTCCAGATCGTTCCGGGGCCGCCGCCGTTTTCGGTGCCGAACTGGCCGTCCATGAAGACAGCGTCAGCCGTGCCGCGGCGCTGCCGCTCCGGCCGGCCGTCGGCGTCGCCGTCTGGCGTGACTATGCGGATGCCGTGCAGCGACGTGGCGCCGGCATAGAGGTTTGGAATGGCCGATGGGACGCCGTCGCGCACGCCGTCGTCGTAGGTGATGCCGAACACCTGGCCGATTTGCCCGGCTGTGACCTCGAACGGTGGCGGGGTGAAGACCAATTGGCCAGACGCCGGCCCGCCCAGCCTTGAGACGTCGAAGATGCGCAAGGTCGCGCGCGCCGTGTCGATGAAGGTTTCGTCGACGGGATCGACGCCCGGCGGCAGGCCTTCCTCGAAATTGGGAATGATGGTGCCGGAGAATCCGGTCACTGCCATCGAGCCGGGATAGATGATCCGGGTTTCCTGAGCCTGGGCCGAGCCACCGAGCCAGAGCCCAGCGGCGAGCGCCAGGATCGACAATCCGCTGGCAGCCTGGATGGCGCGGCGCAAACGGCCGGCACGAGAGCGCACGAACGCGCCGTGATCGCAAGACATGGATCTCCCCCCACAGGTCATGGGAGAAACATCCGGTCCCGGCGCGCAAATCAGGGCAAGGCGCGGCGTTCCGGCACGTTCATCCCTGATCGAATTGTCTGCTTTCCTCAACGTCACGATACGCCTGCGTCCGCGCAGGGTCAACGGAACCGGCGAAAAGCCCAGCGCATCAACCCGGTCCCGAAGGCGATGGTCGCGCTGAGCTCCTGCTGTTCCCGGAGACCATGGAGCCTCTGGATCTGTGGTCATGGGGCTTTCCTTTCCGGGGCCGCACCACGCGGCACCTGAGCGTCAGTCGCGGGGCGAGGCGGAAAGGTTCATGGGCCGGGGCCGGGCCGGCTGGATCACCGTCGGAAAATACGGGCCTGCCGGTCCCGAATCCGATCAACCGCGATGAATGGTGAACGCCTTGCGCAGAATGCTTGCGCGCCACGCAGCCTGTTCTTATATACGCGCCAAGCCGTCCAGCGCCGAATGCCGGTTGCCGGAGCGGAATTTCTTGTGAACAGGGGCTTTCGTCGGAACGCCTGTACGGGTCCTGAGAGCCTGCTTAGCGGAGAGATTAGAGAAATGGCAAAAGTAATCGGTATCGATCTGGGAACAACCAACTCCTGTGTCGCCATCATGGACGGCAAGGAATCCAAGGTGATCGAGAATGCGGAAGGCGCCCGCACGACCCCTTCCATCGTCGCCATCAACAGCGACGGCGAGCGCCTCGTCGGCCAGCCGGCCAAGCGCCAGGCGGTTACCAATCCTGAGAACACCATTTTCGCGGTCAAGCGCCTGATCGGCCGCCGCTACGACGATCCGGTGACGGAGAAGGACAAGAAGCTTGTCCCCTACAAGATCGTCAAGGGCGACAATGGCGACGCCTGGGTCGAGGCCGGCGGCAAGAAGCAGTCGCCTAGCCAGATCTCGGCGATGATCCTGCAGAAGATGAAGGAAACGGCGGAGGCCTATCTCGGCGAGAAGGTCGAGAAGGCAGTCATCACCGTTCCGGCCTATTTCAACGACGCCCAGCGCCAGGCGACCAAGGATGCCGGCAAGATCGCCGGCCTCGAAGTGCTGCGCATCATCAACGAGCCGACGGCGGCCGCGCTTGCCTATGGACTGGACAAGAAGGAAGGCAAGACGATTGCCGTCTATGACCTTGGCGGCGGCACGTTCGATATTTCGGTGCTCGAAATCGGCGACGGCGTGTTCGAGGTGAAGTCGACCAATGGCGACACCTTCCTCGGCGGCGAGGATTTCGACATGCGTCTGGTCGAATATCTGGCGGCCGAGTTCAAGAAGGAACAGGGCATCGACCTGCGGAACGACAAGCTCGCCCTTCAGCGCCTCAAGGAAGCGGCTGAAAAGGCCAAGATCGAGCTGTCGTCCACCACGCAGACCGAAATCAACCTGCCCTTCATCACCGCCGATGCCACCGGCCCCAAGCACCTGACGCTGAAGCTGACGCGGGCGAAGTTCGAGAGCCTGGTCGAGGATCTCGTCCAGCGCACGATCGATCCTTGCAAGGCGGCGCTCAAGGATGCCGGCCTGAAGGCCGGCGAAATCGACGAAGTCGTCCTGGTCGGCGGCATGACCCGTATGCCCAAGATCCAGGAGATCGTGAAGCAGTTCTTCGGCAAGGAGCCGCACAAGGGCGTCAACCCGGATGAGGTCGTCGCGTTAGGCGCCGCTATCCAGGCCGGCGTGCTGCAGGGCGACGTCAAGGACGTGCTGCTGCTCGACGTGACGCCGTTGTCGCTCGGCATCGAGACGCTGGGCGGCGTATTCACGCGGCTGATCGAACGCAACACGACGATTCCGACAAAGAAGAGCCAGGTGTTCTCCACGGCCGAGGATTCGCAGTCGGCGGTGACCATCCGCGTCTTCCAGGGCGAGCGTGAAATGGCCGCCGACAACAAGGCGCTCGGCCAGTTCGATCTGGTCGGCATCCCGCCTGCGCCGCGCGGCGTGCCGCAGATCGAGGTCACCTTCGACATCGACGCCAACGGCATCGTCAACGTCTCGGCCAAGGACAAGGGCACCGGCAAGGAGCACCAGATCCGCATCCAGGCGTCCGGCGGCCTTTCGGACGCCGACATCGAGAAGATGGTCAAGGACGCCGAGGCCAATGCCGAAGCCGACAAGAAGCGGCGCGCGCTGGTCGAGGCCCGCAACCAGGCCGAGGCGCTGGTGCATTCCTCGGAGAAGTCTCTGAAGGAATACGGCGAGAAGGTTTCCGAGGCCGACCGCACGGCGATTGCCGATGCGATCGCGGCGCTGAAGACCGCTGCCGAAGGCGACGATGTGACCGAGATCGAGGCCAAGACGCAGACGCTCGCCGAAGTCTCGATGAAGCTCGGCCAGGCCATGTACGAGGCTTCGCAGAAGGAAGCCGCCGAGGCCGACGCCAAGGCTGATGCCGCCAAGGACAGTGACGTCGTCGATGCCGACTTCGAGGAAATCGACGAAGACGACGAGAAGAAGAAGTCGGCCTGAACCGCCTGACGGTACAGGTAAGGGAAAAAGCCCGGCGCACAGCCGGGCTTTTTTGCAACCCTTTGCCGGAAAAAACGCTGAGCTGCCCGAAAAAATGCGGACAAAGCCTCGTAGACACTGGCATCGCGGCTCCATCACACCTAAATCGGAACAGCGTGCCGGCAAACGACGCAACGATGCTTCAAGACGTTGACTATCCGGACTGCGGGAAAACATGAAAGCTGATTTTTACGAAACGCTAGGCGTGCAAAAGGGCGCCGACGAGAAGGAGCTCAAGAGCGCTTTTCGCAAGCTCGCCATGCAGTTCCATCCCGACCGCAACCCAGGCGACCATGCCTGCGAGCACAAGTTCAAGGAAATCAACGAAGCCTACGAGACACTGAAGGACCCGCAGAAGCGCGCCGCCTATGATCGCTTCGGCCACGCCGCCTTCGAGCACGGCGGTATGAATGGCGGGGCGCAAGGCTTTGGCGCCGGCGGCTTCGCCGACATTTTCGAAGACATTTTCGGCGACATGATGGGCGGGCGCCAGCGCCGCTCGTCCGGCGGCCGCGAGCGCGGCGCCGACCTGCGCTACAATATGGAAATTACGCTGGAAGAGGCATTTT
Organism: Mesorhizobium sp. M1273; assembly: GCF_040318195.1. Taxonomy (NCBI): domain Bacteria; kingdom Pseudomonadati; phylum Pseudomonadota; class Alphaproteobacteria; order Hyphomicrobiales; family Phyllobacteriaceae; genus Mesorhizobium; species Mesorhizobium sp. M1273. The sequence continues at coordinate 39,482 of NZ_JAMYLV010000011.1, forward strand.
CCGGCAAGACCGCGCAGATTCGGGTGCCAGCCTCGATTTCCTGCTCGGAATGCTCGGGCAGCGGCGCCAAGCCTGGCACCCAGCCCGTCACCTGCTCGATGTGCAACGGCCACGGCAAGGTGCGCGCCACGCAAGGCTTCTTCTCGATCGAGCGCACCTGCCCGCAATGCCAGGGGCGCGGCCAGACCATCAAGGATCCGTGCCCGAAATGCGCCGGCCAGGGCCGTGTCACCGAGGAGCGCTCGCTGTCGGTAAACATCCCTGCCGGCATCGAGGATGGCACCCGCATCCGGCTGGCCAATGAGGGCGAGGCCGGCCTGCGCGGCGGCCCGTCGGGCGATCTCTACATCTTCCTCGCGGTCAAGCCGCACGAATTCTTCCAGCGCGACGGGGCCGATCTTTATTGCAAGGTGCCGATCTCGATGACGACGGCAGCGCTTGGCGGCTCGTTCGAGGTGACGACACTGGACGGTACCCAGACGAAGGTGAAGGTGCCGGAGGGCACCCAGAACGGTCGCCAGTTCCGCCTCAAGGGCAAGGGCATGCCTGTGCTTCGCCAGCCCAATATCGGCGATCTCTACATCCAGACCGTGGTTGAGACGCCGCAGAACCTTTCGCGCCGTCAGCGCGAATTGCTGGAGGAATTCGAGCAGCTTTCCTCAAAGGACAATTCGCCTCAGTCGAGCGGATTTTTCGCCCGCATGAAAGACTTTTTCGAGACGTTCGGCGAGCACTGAAGCTGATCCCTGGAAACGCTTCCCGAGCGTCATCAACACCTTATCCGGGGATTCGCCTTGTCTTGCACCTCGTAACTGCTAAGTAGCATCCGAGGGAGCGTTGAGGAGGACTTTCGATGACGCGTAGTCCCGGACTGCGAAAGACGCTGGCGGAAAAGTTCGATGACGAGCTGAAGTTCTTCAAGGGCTGGATCGACAAGCCGAAGGCGGTCGGTTCGATCGTCCCGACCAGTTCCATCACCGCAGGCAAGATGGCCTCGATCGTCGATCCGACATCCGGCCTGCCGGTGCTCGAGGTCGGGCCCGGTACAGGCGTCATCACACGCGCCATCCTCGCCCAGGGCATAAAGCCTGAGAATCTCTACGCGGTCGAATATTCCACTGATTTCGTGCGCCATCTGCGCCAGCTTTATCCAGGCGTCAACGTCATCGAGGGCGACGCCTTCAATCTCGACGCGACGCTTGGCGACAAGCGCGACCTGATCTTCGATTCCGTGATATCGGGGGTGCCGCTGCTCAATTTCCCTGTCGCCCAGCGCATCGCCTATGTCGAGAGCCTGCTCGACCGTATCCCGGCCGGCCGGCCGATCGTGCAGCTGACTTACGGGCCGCTGTCGCCGATCCCGCCGGGCCGCGGCGACTATACGGTCGAGCATTTCCATTTCGTCATCCGCAACATTCCGCCGACGCAGCTTTGGATCTACCGACGCGGGGCCGCATGAATTGAAGCGTTGGGTTTGAATAGCACTTGTCTTATACCCATCGGGTGACAAGGCAGACCCATGGCTGTGATCCCGAAAATTCTCGTCGTCGCCGGTTCGGTGCGCAGCGGCGCCTATAGCGGCAGGACCGCCGACGTGGCACAGAAGGAACTTGCCATGCAGGGCGCCGAGGTGACCCGCATCTCGCTCGCCGACTATCCGTTGCCGATCCTCGACCAGGATTTGGAAAAGGAAGAAGGCATTCCCGACAATGCTTTCAAGCTCGGCCGGATGATCGCCGCCCATGACGGGCTGCTGATCGCGACGCCCGAATATAACGGCTCCATTCCACCGTTGCTCAAGAACAGCATCGACTGGGTGAGCCAGCTGCGCAAGGATGGCGGCCGGACGTTCAGGCCGCTTGCCGGCAAGGTCGCCGGCCTCTGCTCGTCTTCCAACGGACCCTTCGGAGGGATACGCTGCATCAACCATCTGCGCGCCGTTCTGGTGCGCTGCCGGATGGAGGTGGTGACACCGGAATGCTCGGTGCCGGAGGGCGGCAACGCCTTCGACGACGAGGGCAACTTCCGGGACGAGAGACTACGCCAATCGATGGAGCACCTATGCCGAACGCTGATCGAAACCTCGCGCATGCTGTCGACGCGGATCGAGGCATGATCCCGGACGCCGCCCATGCCGACACGATGCAGGAAAGGCTGATCGTCGGCCTCGACCTGCCGACGCTGAAGGAAGCCGATAAGGCGGTGCGCGAGCTCGACGGGATCGTCTCCTTCTACAAGATCGGTTACCAGCTCGCCTTTGCCGGCGGGCTCGACTTCGCCCGCGAGCTGGCCAGCGGCGGCACCAGGATCTTTCTCGACATGAAGCTGCTCGACATCGACAACACCGTGGCCAAGGGGGTCGAAAACATCGCCAGGATGGGCATGAGCATGCTGACCATCCATGCCTATCCGAAGACGATGAAGGCGGCGGTCGAGGCTGCCAGGGGCAGCGACCTTTGCCTACTCGGGGTCACCGTGCTGACCTCGATGGACGAGCAGGACGTGATCGACGCCGGCTATGAGTATGATCCGCATACACTGGTGCTGAGGCGCTCCGAGCAGGCGCTGCATGCCGGCATGGGCGGCATCGTCTGCTCGGCCGAAGAAGCCGAGGCGGTGCGCCGCATCGTCGGCCCCGACCTGGCCGTGGTGACGCCGGGAATCCGGCCGAAGGGCAGCGACCATGGCGACCAGAAACGGGTGGTGACGCCGGCGCAGGCGATCCGCAACGGCTCCAGCCATCTCGTCATCGGCCGGCCGATCGTCGGAGCGGCCGACAGGCGGGCGGCGGCGGAAGCGATCCTCGATGAAATGCGCTCGGCCTGAGGACCAATTCCGAAACTTGCTCCTGCAGCCGTCTGACGGCGTTTTCTCCGCTTCCGGTGCTCACGTACTTTAAGTACGCTCCGCTCCGGCACTCGAAAACACCCCCAGCCATCTCACCGGAGCGACTTTCAACATCGGTCCGCGCACGGCCAAAAACCAGGAGAAATACCATGCCCAAGGGATACTGGATCGCTCGCGTCGACGTGCGCGATGCGGAAGGCTACAAGGACTATGTCGCAGCCGCCAAACCGGCCTTCGACCGCTTCGGCGCCAAGTTCCTGGCGCGTGGCGGCGCGCATGAGAAGGCCGAGGGGCCGGGCCGCGACCGCAACGTGATCATCGAGTTTCCGTCGCTTGCGGCGGCGCATGACTGCTACCACTCGCCCGAATACCAGCGCGCCGTCGCGATCCGCCAGAAGGTGGCCGAGGGCGAAATCGTGCTGGTCGAGGGGATTTAGGCGAGAAGCCGGTTCGCCGCTGCCTCCGCCATCGCGTCGGCGAGGCTCAAGCCCCATTGCTGGCGACAGTAATCGCGGAAATCGAAGCAGGGCAGGCCGGGGCAGACCTCGAACTCGATGAGGTGGACGCTGTCGTCGGCTTCGACCCGGAGGTCGATGGAAAAGACGTCGCGCAGGCCAAGCCCGACCATCAGGCGTTCGGCGATGCGACGGATTCTTGCATCGGCTTCAGGCTGGCTGCCGGCGACCGGCAGCAGCACCGGCTCGGTATATTTTCCCGCAGCTTTCGCCGCTGCGCCGGTATCGCCGTAAAGCGCCAAGCTGTCCGGCATGGTCTGGAAATCGCCGCCCGAATCGACAAAGGCGATGCCCAGCGCCTCGACGCCGGTATCCGGCCTCAATCCGAGAAAACTGGCGCGCGCGTTGCGGCCGGCGACATAGGGCTGGACGATGACATCGTCGCGATAGGCGGCGAAGACGCGCCGGCTAAGCTCCAGCGCATGGCCGAGATCGTGGCAGTGCGAATCCGGCCAGATGCCGATCTTGGCGCCGAGCCGGTTCGGCTTGACGAACCAGCCGGCGGGCGAGGCCGGTGGCGCGACCAGCCAGGCGCCGTCACGGGCAAGGCCCGCCCGTGGCATCGGCAGGCCAAGCGCGCCGAGCACGGCGCCGGACCGGAACTTGTCCTGACAGAGCGCGAACAGCGCATCGTCGGCGCCGATCGCCTTCACGCCATTCAGCCGTGCCAGAGCCGGTGCCGCGCCGCCGCGGAAATAGGCAATGCCGTCGGTCAGCGTCCAGACTAGCGTGGTCTTCGGATCCTCGCCGCCGAGAACTCTTGCGGCGTCGTCGAGCGCCACCGGCGCAAATGACAGGCCGCGCTTCTGGCAAGCGGCGGCAAGTGCGTCGAATTCAGCAGCGAAGTCGGTCGATTGCGCCAGATAGGAGGCGATTTCGGCGGCACGCTCCGGCACGTGGTTATCGGCGACCAGGCGATCGAAGCAAGCCTTTTCTGGCTCGTAGACAAGGATCAGCTTCGGCTCGCGGCTTGACATGATCGAAACGATTTCCCGGCAGCACGATTGCCTAAAGCAATTCCAGGAAAAGTGTGAAACGGTTTTCCGTCCGGAATTGCGTCAAAACAAAGAGATAGAGCGTTTCAGCGTTCCCGCGAAACGATGAACCGTTCTAGCATCGCACGGCGAATGCATTCGGCTTTCGCGGAACCGACGTCAGCCGGACGCCTGCACGACAGCAACGGCGCCATCTTCCTGGTTGACCATGATCTTTTCCGAAAACCGGTTCCCACTTTTCGGGATCATGGTCTAGCCAATCAGCACGCGTGGCTCGAAGCGACCATTGACTGGAATGTCGAGCATGAATGTCATGCCGGCTTGCGGGTCGAGCAGGCGCTGCTTCTCGCTTTTGCCCGACCAGGCGGAGGTGACCGCCAGCCGGTCGGCATTCCTGCCGACGAAAGCCGGACAGGAAGGCTGCGTCGCCGGCATCGCCACCGAACGGACGAGCTTGCCGTCGGGTCCATAGGCTTCGACGACGCTGCCGCCCCAGCAGGCGTTCCACAATATGCCGTCACGGTCGAGCACCGAACCATCGATATAGCCCTTGGCCGAACGGTGGTCGACGAAGACCTTCGGTTCGCCAACCGGCAGTCCGGTCACCGGATCGCAGCCGACGCGCATCAACAGCCCGGTGCTGGTGTCGGTGTAATAGGCGATCGTCCCATCCTCGGAAAAGCAGATCGAATTGGGCACCGTGACGTCGGCATAGAGCCGGCGCAGCTCGCCCTTGAAGAACCAGTAGATCGAACCGGCACCCTTCTCCTCGCCCTTGCCCATGGTGCCGACCCACAGCGCGCCGCAAGGGTGAACGCGTGAATCGTTCGAGCGGGTGACCGTATTGTCGGCCTCGATCGGCGTGTGCAGCGTCAGCTTGCCGGTCGCGACGTCGCGGACATGCAGACCGGTCTCGGTGGCGATCAGCTGGCGTTGGTCGTCGATGATGCAGATGGCGCTGGCCATCTGACCGAGCTCGTGGATTTTGACAGCACCGCCCGACAGGCGCTGTTCGAGGAGCTGGCCGTTGACGATGTCGAACCAGTAGAGCGTGTCGGTGGCAGGGTCATAGCTTGGTCCCTCGCCGAGTTGGCAGACATGGTCGGAAAAAACCGAAACAATGGTCTCGCTCATCATGCCGCTCCAAACGCCGCGTCCCAGGCCTGAACTGCGGCTTTCGCTCGCGCTGCCACTTCGTCGACGCTCATGCCCGGCTTGAAGAGGCTGGAGCCAAGACCGAAGACGCTGACGCCGGCTGCCTTGTAGCCGGCAAAATCCTTATCTGAAACGCCGCCGACCGCGCCGACCAGCACACTGGCCGGCAGCACCGCGCGCATCGCCGAAATGCCTGCCGCGCCAAGCACGCTCGCCGGGAAGAATTTCAATGCCGAGGCGCCGAGCCGGATTGCTTGAAATGCCTCGGTCGGCGTGAACACGCCGGGCATCGTCACCATGCCGTAGTGCATGGCCCGGCCCATGACCTCGGCATCGATATTGGGGCTGACCAGCAGCCGCCCGCCGGCCTTGTGCAGGCCGTCGACATCGGCGGCGCTGAGCACCGTGCCGGCACCGACCAAGGCCGTTGGAGGAAGCGCTCCGACAATGCTGGCGATGGAGGCGTAAGGATCGGGAGAGTTGAGCGGCACCTCGATCGCTTCGATACCGGCGCCGAAGATCGCCTGGCCGATCGCCACCGCCTCGCTTGGCTTGAGGCCACGCAGGATGGCGACCAGACCCCGCTCGAGCTTTGGAAAAGGTGCGGTTTCGGTCATGCGGCAACTCCATTTCCGGCGATCATGCCATTTTCGCGCGCGGCTTCGGCAAGACCGGCACGCACCGCCTCGTCGGCGTCGACCACCCTGACCGCGAGCCCGGCAAGGCCGAGCGCCTCGGCATAGAGCTTGCCGAGTGCGCCCGACGCGATCAGCACGACGGGCACGGCACTCGCCCCATAACGGCGATTTGCCGAAGCGATCTCGCCGCCGATCAGCAGGCCGGACAGGCACGCGGCGGCATCCTCGGGCTTCAGATCCTGCAGCAGGCTGGCGGCGCGGATCGAGAACAGTCTTGAACCGATGTCACCGCCTTCGGCCAACGCCTTCAGGCACCACTCCCGGAAAAATGGATTTTCGGCGGCAACCGGCTTCGGCGGCTCGCCCAGCGAATGGCGCAGGATCGAGTGCGCGGCCAGCACGGAAAACAGCTCGCCGGTCGGCCAGGTGCCGAAACCGGCAACAGAGCCGTCCTCGACCAGCACCCATTTCGAATGGGTGCCAGGCATGCAGACGAGGTGGCGTCCTTTTGCCGGCAAACCGGCGCCGGCAAGCTGGGTTTCCTCGCCGCGCATGACGTCAGGTGCATCGGCGAGGCGTTGGGCAAGGCCAGGCACGATGCGGATATCACGGCGCTGGCCGGGAATGCGGGCAGCGCCGGCGAGAATAGCGCCGATCGGCGCCGGCACGCTGACATAGGGTGCCTCCAGCCAGCCCTGGCGCGAACCGGCCATGCCGCAAATGATGACCGGCAGCGCCTCGGGAGCACCCAGGGCAGCCAGATGCCCTTCGAGAATGGACGAAAATCCTTTAGCCTGGGCGGTGATCAGCCCGTCATCGCCGCGCCGCTCGGCGAGAACCTTGCCGGCGCCGTCGAGCAGCCAGACCCTCATGCGGGTGGTGCCCCAGTCGACGGCCGCGACGGAAGCTGCCTTGCTCGATGAGATCACAGGAACCCCCCATCGACGATCAGCATCTGCGCGGTCAGCATGCGTGAGGCATCCGACGCCAGGAACAGCACGGTGCCGACAATGTCTTCCGGCTGCATCACCTCTTTGATGCACTGTTTGGCGACATGAGCGGCGAGCGCTTCTTCGGTGACCCAGAGCTTTCTCTGCCGCTCGGTGATCACCCAGCCGGGCGCGATCGCGTTGACACGGATGCCGTCGACGCCGAGCTTGCCGGCAAGACCCTTGGTGAGACCGACGATGCCGGCCTTGGCGGCGGTGTAGGCCGGCATATCGGGATGGTTGATGAGAAACGACGTCGAGGTGAAGTTGATGATCGAGCCGCCGCCGGCCCGCTTCATGCCCGGCGCCACCGCCTGTGCGCTGAAGAAATGCGGGCGCAGGTTGATGGCATGGTTGTTGTCCCAGAACTCCACCGTGACGTCTTCGACGGCATGGCGGTCATCCTGCGCGGCATTGTTGATCAGCACGGTCACGTCGCCATGCGCCTTGGCGGCTTTAGCCGCCGATAGCCGCAACGCCTCGATGTCGCGTATGTCGGTCTTGAGATAAAGCGGCCGCCGACCCAGCTCCTTCTCTAACCGATCGGCCAGCGCCAGGCTCGCACGGTCGGCAATATCGATGAAGGCGACGTTTGCCCCCTGGCGGACAAAGCCTTCTGTCAAGGCAGCACCAATGCCGGAGCCGCCGCCGGTGATCAGCACCGAAGCGCCTTCGAGGTCGGCAAAGCGTGCCGATGGCATCATGAAATTCTCTCCCGGTCCAATGATCTCGGTCGGCCGGCGCGCATCCTATCCAGCCATGTCGGGCGGGCAAGGGCGAAAGAGTGGATTATCAGGACTTATGTCCGACAAAAGGCCGCACGGGCCGCCGATCGATCAGCTGCCCAGCCGGACGCGGTACAATTCGACGGCGGCTCCGCTGGTCCCGGCAACCGGCTCAAGCCATTCCGGCACGCTGCCGCGCATCAGCCCGGCAAGAAAGCCTGCCGGCGCCTCGGCTGCGAGGAGCTTGCTTTCGGCGCTGCCGGGGCACAGCGCGACGAGGCCGACGTGATGATCCGCCAGGATGGTCCTGGCATCGGCATCGGACCCAAGGAAGGCATCGAGCGCCAGCAGGTTGCCGGCGACATTGCGATGATAAGGCCCGGCGAAGACGCGATGTCCGGAATAGGCCAGGATAGGCGATCCGAGATTGGAAATTGCCAGAACGGTGGTGCCGGGCAGGCGGCCGAGTGCCGCAAAGGAGGCCATGCGCTGGCAAGCGACATCGGCGCCGTCGCCATCATCGGCGGCGGTATTGCTGTCCTCGAAGGCGACCGAGGTTGCCGCGGCAGCCCCAGTCCAGACGGCATTCACTGAAACCAGCCAGACGGCGGCCATGCGCAGCGCCACGCCGCGCGACGGGCTGACCTCTGCCCGTTGACGCCATTTGGCAATCCAGGCGGCAAGCGGGATGACAGCGAAGGCGATCGAGAATGTCGAACCGCGCACCTGCCAGGCACTGACGATGAAGGCCACGGCAAGCAGCGCGCCGACAAGGCTGTCCTGCCGCCGCCAGCCGCCACGGCCAAGGCGAAGCGCCATCGGCACGAGCGCGATGAGCGGCGTGGCATAGCGCGCCACCACCCCGGCCGGATCTTCAGCGAGCAGCTTGAACAGCGACTGCGCCTCGTCGATGTGATCAAGCCATAGCTCCTTGAGGCGCGGATCGAGGTTGGCATAGGGCGCTGCCAGGCATTGTGGGAACAAAAAGACGATGACAGCGGCCAATACCAGGGCAAGCAGGCCAAGCGAGGCGAACCGCCATCGGCGCGTGCGGCCGGCCGGCTCGATCGACGCTATCGCCGCAAGGCCGGTTCCGGCAATCGACCCGACGACGAACTGCACGGTCGAGAAGGCGTCGCATTGCGCCTGACCCCAGGCCGACGGCGCAATGGTGGCGACAAAGACGAGAGCGGAGACGCCGGCAAAGCCGAGGCCGAAATCCCTGGCGATCAGCCTCTCGCCATTGGCGCCGAGGGCGAACAGCATGGCAACAGAGGCGCCGATGGTGGCCACATAAGGCGCGACCTCCATGCCGACGGCCAGCATCAATCCGGTGCACAGGCCGGAGAGCAATGCCGCCGGCCTGCGCGTTGGCGCTTCAAGCAACAGGCTCAGGCTGGCCATGCTCAGCATCAGCTGGACATTGTGGTGATCGAGCGCGCCAGGCGAAAAAATGCCGAGGAAATACAGTGCGGCAGCGCCGATCACGACAGCGGGCAGCACGGCGCTGTCACCGGCAAAGCTGCGCGCGGCGCGAGCCGTGAAAAATACGGTCAGGCAGAAGAGCAGCGCCGGCCACAGCACTTGCGCAACATTCTCGGCAAAGGCCGCGCTGCCGGTCAGGGCCGATACGGCGATGATGATGGCGGCGATCGGCGCATCGACCAGCCGCGACCAATGCATGACGAAACCGCCTTCCAGGCCCATCCTGTACTGGTGGAGATCGAACCACCTTTGGCCGGCCAGCATGTCGCGAACTTCGACGAGGCGCAGCAGATTGTCGTTGTCGCCGCCGGCATTGGTCAGTGCCGGGAAGCCGGCAAAGGCATTGACGGCAAGCGCCAGCGCCGTGGCGAGCAGCGCCAGCGCGATATCGGACCTCCAAATGGAGGCGCCATCGTCGGCTGTGCTCATATCGGGACCTTTGGAAGGAATACGGTGCGGTTTAAACCTAGCCTTAACAGCTTCAATAAATAGTAAAGCCGCCCGAGCGAGGCCGGCGTTTGAGCGGTCAGGGGCCTCACAAGGCATCCGGAGACGAAAATGCCACAAGAAGTGCGCCATGAGCCGAGCATCGCCGTGCTCCTGCCTTGCTACAATGAGGAGCTGACGATCGGCGAAGTGGTGCGGCGCTTTCGCGAAACGCTGCCTGCCGCAGCGATCTATGTCTACGACAACAATTCGCGCGACCTGACGGCGCTCCGAGCCCGCGCCGCCGGCGCCATCGTGGTGCGCGAGCCGCGCCAGGGCAAAGGCAATGTCGTGCGCCGCATGTTCGCCGACATCGAGGCCGACATCTACCTGATGGCCGACGGCGACGGCACCTATGCGCCGGAGGACGCGCCGCAACTGATCAACACGCTGCTGACCGAGCGCTCCGACATGGTGGTGGGCACCAGGCGCGGTGTCGCCAACGACGCCGGCAGGACAGGCCACGCCTTCGGCAACCGCATCTTCAACAGCCTCTACAAACGTTTATTTGGCTCGGACTTTACCGATATCTTCTCGGGTTACCGCGCCTTCACCAGGCGCTTCGTCAAGAGTTTTCCCGCCGTTTCCGGCGGTTTCGAGATCGAGACCGAAATGTCGGTGCACGCCTCGCAGCTCAAATTGCCGGTCAGCGAGATCGGACTCGACTATGGCCGCCGGCCGGAAGGCTCCTCGTCGAAGCTGTCGACCTTTCGCGACGGCGCGAAGATCCTGTGGATGTTCGCCATGCTGATGAAGGAGACGCAGCCGCTGCGTTTCTTCGGCGCTTTTTCGGTGTTCTTCCTGGCATCAAGCCTGTTTCTGATGGCGCCGGTGCTGATCGAGTTCGCCGAAACCGGGCTTGTGCCGCGCATGCCGACGTGGGTGCTGTCGGTCGGGCTGCTGCTGCTGTCGATGCTGGCGGCGGTGACCGGGGTAATCCTCGATTCGGTGTCGCGCGGCCGGGCCGAGCAGAAGCGCATCTTCTATCTGTCGATGCCTTCCGGCCGCGTCGAACGCGAACGCGCAAGTGCGCTCGCGACTTTGAAGACCGGACCGCGCAAGACCCCACGGGCGGCTTAGAGCCCTAAATGGGACGCCTCGCCCGCTTCATGGTCGCCGGCGGCATCGGCTTCGTCGCCGACGCGGCGGCGCTTTGGCTGGTGCTGGCGACAACGCCGCTTGGCCCCTTCGCAGCCCGCATCATCTCGATCGGTTTTGCCCTGTCCGTCACCTGGCTGATCAATCGCCATCTGACCTTCTCGCCTTCCAGCCGCGGCGTCGCGCAAGAGGGCGCACGCTATGGCGGCGTCGGCATCGCCACCAGCCTCGTCAATTATCTCGTCTATTGCGCCATGCTGTTCGCGCTGCCGATGGTGCCGCCGCTCGTCGCCCTTGCGGTCGCCTCGCTGGTTGCCATGGCGCTGTCCTTCCTCGGCTATTCCAAGCTGGTCTTCGACCGCTGAACGCACATCGCATTGGGGTCTGCGCCAGAAGCGCAGCCTCATCATGACCTTGGCCGATTGGCAGAGGCCGCCGATTTCCTTATATCGCTCTCGTCGATGCATCGGCCCGAAAAATCGGAAACGATTTTCGGAAAGCACGATGCATGGATTCAAAGTGTTGGAGCGTATGTGCGTCCGGGTGGACGCACGTTTGTTGCAACTGCGCCGGAGAGCACCCATGCCCCTGAAAGTCGCCGTCCAGATGGACCACATCTCTACCGTGTCGATTGCCGGCGACACGTCGTTTGCGCTGTCGCTGGAAGCGCAGCGGCGCGGGCACCAGCTGTTCCACTACACGCCCGACCGGCTGTCGCTGCGCGAAGGCAAGGTGTTTGCCCGTATCGAGGCGATGCAGGTCCGCGACGAGAAGGGCAACCATTATTCGCTGGGCGAGAAGGTGCGCACCGACCTTGCGGAGATGGACGTCATCCTTTTGCGGCAGGATCCGCCCTTCGACATGAACTACATCACCACCACGCATATCCTCGAGCGCATCCATCCGAAGACGCTGGTGGTCAACGACCCGGCCTGGGTGCGCAACAGCCCGGAAAAGATCTTCGTCACCGAATTTCCCGACCTGATGCCGGACACGCTGATCACCAAGGACCCGCTCGAGGTCGCCGCCTTTCGCAAGGAGTTCGGCGATATCATCGTCAAGCCGCTCTACGGCAATGGCGGCGCCGGCATCTTTCACCTGCACGAGGCCGACCGCAACCTCGCCTCGCTGCTCGAAATGTTCGGCCAGTTGTTCCGCGAACCCTACATCGTGCAGCGCTACCTCAAGGAGGTGCGGGGTGGCGACAAGCGCATCATCCTGATTGACGGCGAGCCTGTCGGCGCCATCAACCGCGTGCCGGCCGAGCATGATTCGCGCTCCAACATGCATGTCGGCGGCCGCGCCGAAAAGACCGAATTGACGGAACGCGAACGCGAGATCTGTGCCCGCATCGGCCCCGCGCTGAAGGAGCGCGGCTTCATCCTCGTCGGCATCGACGTCATCGGCGACTACATGACCGAGATCAACGTGACCTCACCGACCGGCATACGCGAAGTGCAGCGCTTCGGCGGCGCCGACATCGCCAGCCTGTTCTGGGATGCCGTGGAGGAGAAGCGCAACTAGCGTACATTGCTTCTGGAAGCGGCCGCGTTCCGGACCATTGCAGCCGTGGCGCTCAGCTGTTCCCCAAATGTTCTTGCCTTCGCCGGAAATCTGTGGTTGTCTCCGGTGACGCCGTTCGCGGCATGATCGCAAAGGCTTGGGGCAAAGCCTGCATCCGGGTGAAGACATGGTGGCGCGGGTTCGCACGGTTGCTTTCCAGGGCATCGAGGCCGTGCCGGTCGACGTGCAGGTGATGATCGCGCCGGGCAAGGTCAACATGCACATCGTCGGGCTGGCCGACAAGGCTGTCGCCGAAAGCCGCGAGCGGGTGCAGGCAGCGCTGCATGCATCCGGCCTGTCGATGCCGTCGAAGAAGGTCACCGTCAATCTGGCGCCCGCCGACCTGCCCAAGGAAGGCAGCCACTACGATCTGCCGATCGCGCTCGGGCTGATGGCGGCGCTCGGCGCCATTCCGGGCGACATGCTGGCCGGCTATGTCGTGCTTGGCGAATTGTCGCTCGACGGAACCATTGCCGCGGTGGCCGGCGCGCTGCCGGCGGCAATCGGTGCCAACGCCGAAGGCAAGGGCTTGATCTGCCCGTTCGCCTGCGGGCCGGAAGCGGCCTGGGCCGGCAAGGATTTCGACATATTGGCGCCGCGCAGCCTGATCGCCATCGCCAATCATTTTCGCGGTACGCAGGTTCTGTCGCGGCCGGAAGCCGGCATCCATGCCGCGGCGCGCGACCTGCCCGACCTCGCCGACATCAAGGGCCAGGAGACCGCCAAGCGGGCGCTGGAGGTGGCGGCCGCCGGCGGCCACAATCTTTTGATGGTCGGACCGCCGGGGTCGGGAAAGTCGATGCTGGCGCAGCGGCTGCCGTCGATCCTGCCGCCGCTGGCGCCCAAGGAATTGCTCGAAGTCTCGATGATCGCCTCGGTGGCCGGCGAACTCCGCGAAGGAAAACTCACCGACCGGCGGCCGTTCCGCGCGCCGCATCATTCGGCCTCGATGGCGGCGATGGTCGGCGGCGGTCTGCGCGTGCGGCCGGGCGAGGCCTCGCTTGCCCATCACGGCGTGCTGTTCCTCGACGAGTTCCCCGAATTCTCGCCGCAGGCGCTCGATGCACTGCGCCAGCCGCTCGAGACCGGCGACTGCATGATTGCGCGCGCCAATCATCGCGTCACCTATCCGGCGCGTATCCAGCTGGTCGCGGCGATGAACCCGTGCCGTTGCGGCATGGCCGGCGAGCCGGGCTATCGCTGCCTGCGCGGCGATCGCTGCCGCACCGACTACCAGGCGCGCATTTCCGGCCCGCTGCTCGACCGTATCGATCTCAGGATCGAGGTGCCGGCGGTCTCGGCCAGCGATCTGATCCGGCCGGACCGGGCCGAGAAAAGTGCCGCCGTCGCACTACGTGTTGCCCGCGCCCGTACGATCCAGCGCGAGCGCTTCGAGCGGCTCGGCGCGACCGCCACCACCAACGCCCATTGCTCGCCGTCAGTCATCGAGGAGATCGCCATGCCCGATGCCGCCGGCCTGTCGCTGCTCAGGGACGCCAGCGAAAAGCTCGGCTTTTCCGCACGAGCCTATCACCGCGTCTTGAAGGTGGCGCGGACCCTGGCCGATCTCGAGGCCAGCGAGACGGTCGGCCGCATCCATCTGGCCGAAGCGATTTCCTACCGCATGAGCTCGGAACGGATGGCGCAGGCGGCGTGACGTTCCCCTCCCCGTTGAGGGGAGGGTGGCCGCGAAGCGGCCGGGTGGGGTCGCCGGTGAGACGCTCGGCCTGTCGCATTTCGAAACCGGCCGAGGTGCGGAGCGTTGCGATGTTCCTCCTAAGGCGCACCGTCAGAATTGGGTTGGCGCACTGCATTGGCGACCCCACCCGGCCCTTCGGCCCACCCACCCCTCAAGGGGGAGGGGGACGCCGGCGCTTACCCTTGGCCGGCGTGCATCGTTGCTTTCGGTTCAGCCGTTATCCCGCGCCTTCAGCTCCAGCCGCCGTGCGTGCAGCACTGGCTCGGTGTAGCCGTTGGGCTGGATGCGGCCTTTGAAGACCAGGTCGCAGGCGGCGAGGAAGGCGATGGACTTGTCGAAATCCGGCGCCATCGGCCGGTAGAGCAGATCGCCTTGGTTCTGGCGGTCGACGATCGCCGCCATGCGTTTCATCGTCTCCATGACCTGCTCGGGGGTGCAGACGCCGTGATGCAGCCAGTTGGCGATGTGCTGCGAGGAGATGCGCAGCGTGGCGCGGTCCTCCATCAGGCCGACGTCGTTTATGTCAGGCACTTTCGAACAGCCGACGCCCTGGTCGATCCAGCGCACGACATAGCCCAGAATGCCTTGCGCATTGTTGTCGAGTTCCTTCTGGACGTCTTCAGGCGACCAGTCCGGCCGCCTTGCTACCGGCACCGACAGGATGTCGTCCAGTTTCGCCTTGGGCCGGCTCTTCAGCGCCGCCTGGACGGCGTGGACATCGACCTTGTGGTAGTGCGTGGCGTGCAGTGTCGCCGCCGTCGGCGACGGCACCCAGGCGGTGTTGGCGCCGGCCTTGGGATGCGCGATTTTCTCGGCCAGCATCGCCGCCATAAGGTCGGGCATCGCCCACATGCCCTTGCCTATCTGGGCGTGGCCGGCCAACCCACATTCCAGCCCGATGTCGACGTTCCAGGCTTCGTAGGCGGCAATCCAGGCGGCCTGCTTCATGTCGCCCTTGCGGATCATCGGGCCGGCCTCCATTGAGGTGTGGATCTCGTCGCCGGTGCGGTCGAGGAAGCCGGTGTTGATGAAGACGACGCGTTCTTTCGCGGCGCGGATCGCCTCCTTGAGGTTGACGGTGGTGCGCCGCTCCTCGTCCATGATGCCCATCTTGATGGTGTTTTTGGGCACGCCGAGCAGCGCCTCGACGCGGTCGAAAATCTCGACGGCGAAGGCAACTTCGTCGGGCCCGTGCATCTTGGGCTTTACGATGTACATCGAGCCGGCGCGAGAATTGGCGCGGCGCCCGTTCACGCCGATGTCATGCAGCGCGATCAGCGCCGTCAGCGCCGCATCCATGATGCCTTCCGGCACCTCGTTGCCGTCGCGGTCCGATATCGCCGGATTGGTCATAAGGTGGCCGACATTCCTGACCAGCATCAGCGAGCGGCCGGGCAAGGTCAGCGTGCCGCCATCGGGCGCGGTATAGGTGCGGTCGGGGTTGAGCCTGCGGACAAAGCTCTTGCCGGCCTTGGTGATCTCCTCCGCCAAGTCGCCCTTCATCAGGCCGAGCCAGTTGCGGTAGACCAGCACCTTGTCCTGCGCATCCACTGCGGCGATCGAATCCTCGCAGTCCTGGATGGTGGTCAGTGCCGATTCCAGCACGACATCGGCAATGCCGGCCGGATCGGTGCGGCCGATCTGGTTGTTGCGGTCGATGACGATTTCGATGTGCAGGCCGTTCTTGGTGAGCAGCACGGCTTCAGGGTCGGCGGCATCGCCGCGATAGCCGGCAAACTGTCTGAGGTCGGCAAGCGTGGTGGCGCCGGCACCCTCGCCGAGCCGCAACATGCCGTTGGCGACCGAAAGCCCGTTGACGCCGGCCCATTTGCCTGTCGTGAGCGGCACCGCCTCGTCGAAGAAGCTTTTCACCCAGGCGACGACCTTGGCGCCGCGCGCCGGATTGAATTTGTTGCCTCGCTCGGCGCCGTCCGTCTCCGGGATGACGTCGGTTCCGTAGAGCGCATCGTACAGCGAGCCCCAGCGCGCATTGGCAGCATTCAGCGCATAACGCGCGTTCATCACCGGCACCACCAACTGCGGCCCGGCAACCAAAGCGATTTCCGGGTCGACATTTTCGGTGGTCACGCTGAACGCCGGCCCCTCGGGCAGGAGATAGCCGATCTCGCGCAGGAAGCTCGTGTAGGCCTCCATGTCGACGGGCGCGCCATTGTCGCGATACCAGCGGTCGAGTTTGTCCTGCATGGCATCGCGCTTTTCGAGCAGCGCCCGATTTTTTGGCGAGAGATCATGGACGATCGCCGAAAAACCGCTCCAGAATGCCTCCGCTTCAATGCCGGTGCCCGGCAGCGCCTCGTTCACGACGAAATCATGAAGCTCGCGGGCAATCCGCAATCCGGCGATCTCGACGCGATCGGTCATCAGGGCTTCTCCAGACGAAAGGCTAGGCCGGGCCTTTGGCATGTCACGGTGGCAGGGTCAATTCAGCTCAGGGTGAAGGTAGGGCGTTTTCGCTGCCGATCTCCCCCTTGAGGAGGGCGATTACGCGCTCACACCGCAATCCTTGGCCGTCCCGACGCCACCGCCACGACGTGCGCCTCGATGAACATGCGCTGGCCCTCTACGGTGGAGACGCGGTATTCGCTGGCGATTTCGATCTCGGCGCTGTCGGTGCCGGCGTCCTTCGCCCGCCCGGCGGCAATCGCCCGCACATCCTTCTCCGCCGCGGCGATTGCCGCCGCCTCGTCGTTGAAATCGCGCACGCTTTCGCCTGAGGCGACGCGGAATAGCCCTTCCTTGGGCTGGCTGACCCGCGCCTCGGCCGATACCCGGACCTGGCCGACGACGGCGCCGAGCGCGTTGGCGACATCGGTATCCTGCGGCACCACGCATCGATTGCCGACCAGCTCGGCCAGACCGGCATAATGCAGCGGCGCCGAGGCGCCGAGGCCGATCACCGGACGGTCGAGCGCGACGCTCAAGCGGGCGATGCCGGGATGCGCGTCGACGGCGCGCTGGACCAGGGCATGGGCGACGGTCGCAGCGCCATCCAGCCCGTCCTCGGCAAAGGCGGTTTCGAGGATGACTTCGGCCGACAGGCGGGTCAGCGCGGTCAGCACCCGTTCCGAGATCGCCTCCGGCGAGGCGGCGATGAACTGGCCGCGGCCGTCGCGCCTGCGCGCGAACAGCTCGGCACCCAGACGCGCCGCGGCCGCATCCCAATTGGCCTGCCTGCCCAGCACATGCGCCGCATCCGACGGCGTGAAGCCGGCGACATGCACCAGCCCGCGCGACACCAGCCGGTTCAAGGTGGCGTTCTGGGCGTTCGAGGTCAGCAATCTGTCTAGAGCCTGCGGCACAGCACCGATCAGCTCGTAAAGCTTGGCTTCGGCACCGGTCAGTCCGGCCGCCAGCCGCTCCGGCACGCCGGTGCGCACCGCCAGCCGACCATCCATGCGGCCGGGGTTGGGCGCGCGCAGCTGGCGTTCGAGCTCTGATGTGACGGCCTCGCCATGCATCAAGCCGGCCAGCGCCAGCGGCACCAGGCGGCGCGGGCCGAGCAGGATCTTCGGGCTGAGCGCGCCGTCCTCCAGCGCCACTTCGGAATCGCCGCCGAGCCCAAAAGTGCGCATGGCGACGGCCTCGACCATGGTGCGGAAACCGCCGACGGTGGCGCCTTCCGGATCAAGCCGCGGCCGGCCCTTGTCGAGCACGGCGACATCGGTGGTGGTGCCGCCGATATCGGAGACCACGGCATCGTCGAGGCCGGTCATGTGGCGGGCACCGACGAGGCTGGCGGCCGGGCCGGACAGGATGGTCTCGATCGGCCGCTGGCGGGCAAAGGCAGCCGAGACCAGAGCGCCGTCGCCGCGCACCACCATCAGCGGGGCGGCAATGTTGCGCGCGGCCAAAAAGCCTTCCGTTGCCGCGACCAGCCGGTCGATCATCGAGATCAGCCTGGCGTTGAGCAATGTCGTCAGCGCCCGGCGCGGGCCGCCGAGCTTGGCCGACAGTTCGTGGCTGGCGGTGACCGGCAGGCCGGTCCTGTCGCGGATCAGGTTCCGCGCGCTTAGCTCATGCGCCGGGTTGCGGGTGGCGAAATAGGCGCAGACGGCAAAGCCGGACACCGACTTTTCCAGTTCCGGCAAAGCTGCCTCCAGCCCGGACAGATCGAGCTTTGCCGCATTGCCGTGGACATCGTGGCCGCCGGGGCAGAACACCACCGGGTCGGTGCCAAGCGCCGCCTTCAGCCCGTCGCGGGCAAGGTCGCCCTCGGCAAAGCCGATCATCACCAGCGCCACGCGGCCGCCCTGGCCCTCGACCAGCGCGTTGGTGGCTAGCGTCGTCGACATAGATACCAGTTTGATCGCTGCCGGGTCGGTGCCGGCCATTTCGAGCACCGCATCGACCGCGCCGGAGATGCCGACCGCCAGATCATGCCGCGTGGTCAGCGCCTTGGCCTTGGCCAGCACCTTGCCGCTTGGCCCGCCGGCCTCCGACCACAGCACGGCGTCGGTATAGGTGCCGCCGGTGTCGATGCCGAGGAACAGGGGTGAGGGTTTGGGCTTGGCGGTCATTGGCGGGTCCGGAGAATTCGTCTCCGCCCCTTAGCGGATATGAACGGGCCGATAAAGGCACGAGCGCTGGGCCAAGGCAGCGTAATCTCCCCCCTCGAGGGGGAGATGGCCGGCAGGCCAGAGGGGGTCGTCTCGCGTGGAGCGCCGGCATTCTCTGGCCGCGATGGCGTTGGCGTCGGGACGTACCGACCCCCTCTGTCGCCTTCGGCGACATCTCCCCCTCGAGGGGGGAGATCGCTAGGCTAGCCGACAAACCCCACGCGCTTGTGCGAGCCATCGCAGAACGGCTTGTTGGCGGAGTGGCCACAGCGGCAGAGGAAGGTGCGTTGCGTGCGGTCGACCGTGTGGCCGGTGCCGGTGACGATTTCGACATTGCCTTCGAGCTTGAGCGGGCCGTCGGTCGTCGGTGTGACGGTCAGCGGGCCATTCCGCACCTCCAGCGCCGGCGCGTCCTTCAGCGCCGGCTCGCCGGTGGCGGTGAAGCCCGATTTGGTGTGGCTGCCGTCGCAGAACGGCTTGTTTTCCGAGGCGCCGCAGCGGCAGAGCGTGGCGCGGTAAAACGTTTCGCCGCCCAACACGATCTCGGCATGGACGGCAAGCGGGCCGTTTTCGCGGATGCGCACAATGTTGACCACCGGCGGCTGTTCCTGCGGCCCGCCATCCTTGCGGACATAGGTGATGGCGCCGGACGGGCAGGCTTCGGCGAGCGCCACGATCTTCTCGACGCTGGCCGCCTCGGGGTGGATCCACTGGCCGGGCGCGTTGGGCACGAAAACATGCGGATCGCCAAGCACGCAGTTGCGCGAATGGATGCAACGTTTTCCCGAAAAGCCGATGTCGATCTTCTCGCCTTCGACCACTGCCATGGGTGGGTCTCCTGTCGGACTACGCTATGGCGACAGTCAGGACGACGTCAAGGCAGCATTCTCCCCCTCGTGAGGGCCGACCTCGGGCGCGGCGGGAAGGGAATTCCCATTTTTTGCTCGCAGCACCACATTTTGTTCTTGCTTTGTGCCGGCAGCTATGCTACTAATTTGGGTATGGTGCCAATTGGCTCCAACGACCCGCCTGCCGAGGCGGGTTTTTTGTTTCAGCTTTGAAATTCCGTCGCCAGCCTGCACTCGCGGGACGGCCCTCTCCCCCCTCGAGGGCAGGGCAATCGCATTTGGATTCTTACGAAGATGGACCCCCACCCTAACCCTCCCCACAAGGGGGAGGGAATGCTGCCGCGCGCCCTTACTTCCCCTTTTTGGCGCCGAAAGGCAGGCAATTTACCGAGGTCAGCGCCAACGGAAGTCTCCCTCCCCCTTGTGGGGAGGGGTTAGGGGTGGGGGTACATCGTAGAGCGAAAGCCTCGGCTTTCCATCTGCAATAGCCCTGCCCTCGAGGGGGAGATGGCCGCGCAGCGGCCAGAGGGGGTCGGCACGACCGGACTCGGCCTGCTGCTGCAGAACAGGTTGGCGCTCTATGCGCGGCGACCCCCTCTGTCGCCTTTGGCGACATCTCCCCCTAAAGGGGGGAGATCTGCCACGTCACGGAACCAGATCGATTTCTTCGGTCTCGCCGCCACTGCAGGTGTAGCAGCAATCGTCGCACTTTTCCGTATTGCCGGGGCCGACGCCCCAATAGGTATTCTCGTCGCCATCGACCCAGGCGCCGTAGCAGATCGATTCGCCGTCACTGCAGGACAGCGGGATCGCCTTGGTCTCGCCGTCGTTGAGATAATAATCCTGATTGTTGCCCGGCCAGACATGATCGCGGTCCTGGCTGTAGAGCTCGACGCGCATGGCGTTCGGATGGCTGTTCTTGATCTCGAAGGTGACATCGCCGGCATGCGCGACGGGCGCAAACAGCGTGACAATGAACAGCGACGCGGCGACGCGGCGCCCGAAAGCGTAGGACGACATGATGATTTCCCCCCGGAATGAAGCGGCCTGCCCGGCCGCGAGCGAGAACATGGCATGGCGGCGGGATGGGTGGAAGGGGGTGCGCCAGTTGCACATCGCGAAAGCGCAGCGTTGCCAAGGAAGACCCCTCTCCGGTTTGCTTCGCAAACCACCTCTCCCCACTTCGTGGGGCGAGGAATGCCAATCACCGAAGCCTCACAAGACCTGGGTTCCTCGCCCCCACAAAGTGGGGAGCCGCGAAGCGGCCGGAGAGGGGGCGGTCCGACTGGCCTCACCGGCTGGGCTTCAGCAGCGTCCAGATCCAGCCGATGAATGTGAGCACCAGGAAGGGATATCCGGCAGCGGGCAGCGGCGCCGAGGTCGGCAGCAAAGGCGCACCCCACAGGATCAGGCCGGCCGACACGACGAACAGCACAGCCGCCACGACAGCGGTAAGCCGCATCCATAGAGCGAAGGTTTTCGGCGCGCTGACCATGACCAGCGCCGCCGCCCAAAGCGAGATACCGCCGACATAGGAGGGCACGCTGGCCTCAAGCCCCGCCGCATTGCCGGAGAGCAGCAGGCTTTCGCCGGCGAGAAAGGTCAAAAATCCAGCCGCCACGCAGTCATTGCCCTGGCGCTGATATTTCATCGTCAGCAGCGCCGTCGCCACCACGAGCGCCACGCCATCGATCGCCCAGAGCGTTTCACGGAGCGGGGCGCTGTCAACGAAAGTGCCTGCCAAGCCGAAGGCCCCACCGATGGCGAGGCCAATCGCTGCGACGATGTCCAAAGTGGAACGCATCTATTTTGGCTCCAAAGTGCTTCTCGAAGATGAGACATGCGAACAGTTCTGACGTTCTCCATTGACCGACAATGGGGTCGTGACAGGCTGGCCGCCCACGCGAAGGGTCCATCCTTAGACGTGGCGCCCAACCGCGTTAGGCAATCCAAACGTGAATTGCGAAAGATCTTATTTCGTAAGGGGCAGCCAGCCAAGCTTATCCAAAGCCTCCCGAAGCGCTATTCTTCGACGCGGCAAACCATCCACAAACAACGATCGCAGACCGCGTCGACCCCTTTGAACTCTTACCACATATTCCAACAATCGTACCTTCGGCAAATATCGGGAAAGGTACAATGACGTTACTATAACACCAGCAGTCGTTGCGACCAATAGCAAACCGGTTTTTGCCGCCTTATCAATACCTATTGATGGGATCGCAACAGTAAGTGCAGCGGCTACTCCTACAGCACTACCTAACCCCAATACAGCCACAAATATCGCTCCACCCGATCTCCCGCCCACACTATTAGCAGACGAGTATATGACGTCAAGTAGGTCATCAATTACTATAAAACTAATACCTATCCGAACATTTAGCCGCTCTTTAAGCCAGCGCGACAATCTATTCGCCTCAATTACTGTTGACAAAACTGTAAGATCAAGAATAATTATCGTCTTTACAATGACATTGTTGAACCAACGAAAATCTGATCCGCACACCTCAGAAAAGTAGACGATAGCATTTGGCTCGCGCAAAACGTTCCTCGCGATGATCGAGTCATTCCTATCGGGACCGAGCACAAGTACTCGCATTCGCGATCCAGGTATTGTTGCCTCGTATGCTGTCTTAGCTATTATATATTCATAGTATTGTTTGTGCGGCAACCGAAGATTATTGACACCACCAACAGGGTCGCTAACAAATAGTCCAGCACTGGCAATCTCGTTGGAAATTATCTCAGAGAACTCGGCATCCGTGATATCTTTAAATTTCACCTCTATTCGCCGGATCGCTTCAACCGTGGCCGAAGAGGTTCCTAATGACTGGAATACCCGAAACACGTTCCTATAGCTATCAGATATCACCCTATCAAATCTGGTTCTTGTTATAGTGTTTCTTGCATCATTATTGATCATGTCCCAAACCAGTAAGCTTGTCAAAACCTCTCTGAGCTCTCGCGGCAGCACAAGGTAAGTCGCTCCTGGAGAAGCTCCAGTAACACGCTGGTAAGACTCAATTTCCGCCTCTTTTCTTTGGTAGACGGCATCTAGATAACGCTCTATGAGAATAGCGTCGGTAAGTTTTTGCCCCCTACGCTGAAGTTCTTCGATCTCTGGCCAGATGGTTGCTACCACTGGCAACATCGATGGCCTCGATACTATGTCACGGAAACTGGTGTGCTCTTCCGCCGCGACAAGAACTGATTTGGCCATTTCCGCATCGAAGCCCGAGAGCGCCTTCATAACCTCATCTGGCTCTAGCCGATCAATCTCCCAAAGATCTGTATAGGCGTTCCCTGCCGCCCCCTTTGATCGGTCAACACGCAGCGTTGTGTTCTTCTCTACCTCATCGATAAAAAAGTTGGGGCGGCCGGTAAAAATCAACTTGGTTCCCGGGTACGCCAGTCGCCAAAGCGCGTTGAAGTGTTCATGCCGATCGTAGGCTCGCCCAGCATTTCGAAGTTCGTCAAAACCCTCAAAAATCAGTACTGCCTCGCCGGCTTGTATTAAATTGTAAATTCGACGGGGATCTAGACCGAAGCGGCTGGCCCATGGCGCCAGAAACGAAGATGGGTCTGTCTCCGACGGGCTTTGGCTTCTAAGCTCTATCAATAGAGGCACCAAGCTGTTGGTCGGACCATGCTTTAAATAGGTACGCGCCCATTTTACACACAACGCGAGCATGGCAGTGCTCTTTCCCTGTCCGTACTCGCCTACGATAGCTAAGTGTCTGCGAGAACTTTCGCGTATCCAGCCGTCATATAGTCTTGCGAGATCATAACGCTCTTCACCATGCCTTTCGCGAATCACATGAGCGTTCACATAAGTGGATGAGAGAGTAGCCGATGTTCCCCCCAATGTTTCGTAGTCGAATCTGCGGATCAGATCGCCTGCGTATGCATCGAAGCTTAATCCCTTTCTTAACAGGGAATCCTTGCTCCAAACCTCAACGCTACACTCCTGTATGTTTTCTCGCTTTTCTACGTAAAACCTACTGTCAAACGCGGCGAACAACCTAACTCCCGTTAAATCGTACCCTTCATCAATCATGATACTTATTCTATCTGATATAGACGTGCTATTGTATTCGCCGGAAAAGATCATCAGGTATAGAGTTCTACGTTCATCGACTCTTGAAAAGTCAATAAATCCTACCCATGACGCTATTCTATCTCGCCATCCACCGTCTTCAATTAAGACCTCGGAAAAAGCGCTACAGAACAGGCTTCTCGCGAGGACGTTCCATTTCGGTGGAAGTGGCGCTTCGGCGGTCTGCTGCTTCCAATTTAGCGCGGCATCGCTCGCAATGAGATCTGGATGCCGCCTCACAATTCGAGTCGCCTCAGCAAAGGCCAGAAAGATTAAACTGTTGTCGCGATTTTGTTTAGCTAGTTCGCTAACCGTAATTGTGGGTCTAGTATCCCAAGATAGTATCGCCCTTTCGCCAAACCGCCATATCGCGCCAACAACCAGAAAAGCCACAGCTACGCCAAGTACGCCATAAAGATACGGCGGCCCCGGAGGTATGGTCGTCACGACTTGTCGCCCAGCTACTTGGTTTGTCACTACCAATATCGTTGATATTATTTCTAGGAATACTGATCCTGATAGAAAATTTAACAAAGACAAAAAGCATATAGTAATCGAAGTAACCACGAGAAGGGCAAACCTGGCCTTTGAAGCAGCCATGCGGATTTTTGAATATATTATGTAGGCGATCGATGCCGCAAGCAAAAAAGCAAGCAGAAAAGAAAACAAGTGATTGATTATTGTATCTGCCATGTTTCTGGCGCTCCCACACCGAAAGTACTTATTTTATTTTTCTGAGACGTGCATGACAAGCGCACAGAGTCGAAAAGTGAGCCTCGTGCGTAAGCGTATGATTGCTCTTCTGTAGATGCCCAGCGTCGGCAGGGCTTGGAGAGAACGCCTGTCGTTTGACCTAGCGTTCAAACGCTATCGCGTTGACCTTCCAGCCGACGCCTTTCAAGTTCATATCAATAACGGTTCGATGTGTTACGGGCCAAGCACCGGCCCTCAATCCCCCATCTTCAAGGCCTGGATAAACGCCTCCTGCGGGATGTCCACCTTGCCGAACTGGCGCATCCGCTTCTTGCCCTCTTTCTGCTTGTCGAGCAGCTTGCGCTTGCGTGATACGTCGCCGCCGTAGCATTTGGCGGTGACGTCCTTGCGCAGCGCCGAGATGGTCTCGCGGGCGATGACCTTGCCGCCGATCGCCGCCTGGATCGGGATCTTGAACAGATGATGCGGGATCAGCTCCTTCAGCTTCTCGCACATCTGGCGGCCGCGCTTTTCCGCCGCGGTGCGGTGGACCAGCATCGACAGCGCGTCGACCGGCTCTTCGTTGACCAGGATCGACATTTTGACCAGGTCGCCTTCCTTGTAGTCGGTCAAATGATAGTCGAACGAGGCGTAGCCCTTGGAGATCGACTTCAGCCGGTCGTAGAAGTCGAAGACCACCTCGTTGAGCGGCAGGTCGTAGATCAGCATGGCGCGTTTGCCGACATAGGAGAGGTCGGCCTGAATGCCGCGCCGGTCCTGGCAGAGCTTCAGGATGCCGCCGAGATAGTCGTCCGGGGTGAGGATGGTGGCGCGGATCCATGGCTCCTCGATGGCCGATATCTTGACCACGTCGGGCATGTCGGCCGGGTTGTGCAGTTCCTTGACCGAGCCGTCGTTCAACAGCAGGCGGTAGACGACGCTAGGCGCGGTGGCGATGAGGTCGAGATTGAACTCGCGCTCCAGCCGCTCCTGGATGATTTCGAGATGCAGCAGGCCGAGGAAGCCGCAGCGATAGCCGAAGCCGAGCGCGGCGCTGGTTTCCATTTCAAAGGAGAAGGACGCGTCGTTGAGGCGCAGCTTGCCGACAGCGGCGCGCAGATCCTCGAAATCGGCGGCGTCGACCGGGAACAGGCCGCAGAACACCACCGGCTGTGCCGGCTTGAAGCCGGGCAGGGCCTGTGCCGTCGGCCGCTTGTCCTCGGTGATGGTGTCGCCGACGCGGGTGTCGGCAACCTCCTTGATCGAGCCGGTGAAGAAACCGAACTCGCCGGGGCCGAGCTCGTCGACATTGATGCGGGCTGGCGTAAAGACGCCGGTGCGCTCGACCAGGTACCTGGCGCCGGTACCCATCATGCGGATGGTCTGGCCCTTTTTCAAGACGCCGTCGATGATGCGGACCAGCACGATGACGCCGAGATAGGCATCGTACCAGCTATCGACCAGCATCGCCTTCAGCGGGGCCGCGATGTCGCCCTCGCGCGGCGGCGGCAGATCGTTGACGATCGCTTCCAGCACGTCGGGAATGCCGAGCCCGGTCTTGGCCGAGATCAGTACGGCGTTGGAGGCGTCGATGCCGATCACCTCCTCGACCTGTTCGCGGATGCGCTCGGGCTCGGCGGCGGGCAGGTCGACCTTGTTCAGCACCACGACGATTTCGTGGTTGTTGTCGATCGCCTGGTAGACATTGGCCAGCGTCTGCGCCTCGACGCCTTGCGAGGCGTCGACGACCAGCAGCGAACCTTCGCAGGCGGCGAGCGAGCGCGACACTTCATAGGCGAAGTCGACATGGCCGGGCGTGTCGATCAGGTTGAGGATATAGTCCTGTCCATTGTTGGCGCGGTATTTCAGCCGCACCGTCTGCGCCTTGATGGTGATGCCGCGCTCGCGCTCGATGTCCATCGAGTCCAGCACCTGCTCCTTCATGTCGCGCAGCTCCAGCCCGCCGGTCGACTGGATCAGCCGGTCGGCAAGCGTGGATTTGCCATGGTCGATATGGGCAACGATGGAGAAGTTGCGGATGTTCTTGATCGGCGTGGTCATGCGGCGCGCTTTAGCAGGGGCACGGTACATCGGCAAGCGGCGGGACGCGGGTGCGGCGGCGGGGCGGCAAAGTCGTTAAACTTTGATCCATGAGATTAGAGCATAGTTTGCGCCCGGCGTGGTAGCCCACCGGTCTATCGCCGTTTCGGGGGGATCGGAATGCCGCCGTCAGCACGCAAATTTCTCAGATCGGTGAGCGGCTCGTTCGCGCCATTGCTCGCCATCTTGCTTATCCCGATGGTTGCCGCATTGGGTTTTTCCATCGACTATACCTCCGCGGTTTCAACCAGGGCATCGATGCAGAACGCCCTCGATGCAGCGTCGCTGTCGATCACGACGCTTGCGACGACCACGACGTTGGCGGACCGCCAGGTAAGCCTGCAGGACTCATATCTGGCCAATGGCGGGCAAGGCACGGCCAAGCTCGACAGCTTCGTCGTCGCCACCGACGGCGCCGCCAGCATCAAGGCTTCGGCCGGCTTTGCCATGCCGACGAATTTCATGCAGATCGCGAGGATCAACACGGTGCAGGTCGGCGTTGCGTCGGCAGTGACAAAGCGGCCGGCATTGGTGGAGGCCACGTTCAAGGTCGACAAGATCTCTGGCTGGTGGGACAAGACGGTGACGCTCTACGGCACCAAATTCGGGGACACGGTGGCCAACAAGCTGATGAGGATCTCCTACGCGTACAACAGGTTTGGCGATCCCAAAGGCTACGGGACGTCCTCTGTTTACACGATCAACGGAACGACGGAGACGCTGGTCCAGAAACAAGTATGCACGACCGTCACGGTGACCAGCTTCTATGGCTTGCCCACCGGCACAATCACTCAGATCAGCGGCACCAGGAAATACGCAACCACCTGCGTCAACACGATGTATCCCGCGACCGGCGCCGGTGCGGTGATCGATGTGAAGGACATGGATAACCTGTCTCTGGAGATGAAGATTCCGAATCCCAATCCTGGTCTTGGCGGCGGCTATCTGGCCTCGGGCACGAAAGAAACCCTGCGATCGGACGATCCGGCCACGTCCGACCGATTGTTCATCGACAAGGTCAAGACACTGGCCAATACGACTGTCGACATCTTTGAGGCCGTGCCGTGCGGCATCACCAGCAGTCAAGCGTGGGAAGATGGCGGATCACTTACCAACAACACCATAGACGATGCCGATTTTTCCTATTTTGTGACCGGCAAGTGCGCGTTCAACAAGCGGCCTTCGGAAACCGTGCTCACACAATAGGGGCGACTTGAGTGCCTACCTCCCCCTTGTGGGTCCTCAAGGGGGAGATCGGACATCGCCTCGGCCCTCGCCAATGCTCTAGGAACTCGGACTTCTCCTCAATCACGAAGCGGTGATGCTGTAACGAAGCGTGCGTCGGCGGCGAAGTGTGGACATGACACGATGTCTGCGCAGGAGAAATGCGATGCCCGGATCGACAGCGAAACGCAGCACAGCCCTGATGGGGCTCGCCGCGGCACTGTTTTCCGCGACTGTGCTGTCGGCAACCAGCGCGGCCGCCGGACAGACGCTGACCGTCGTAGAGCTGTTCACCAGCCAGGGCTGCTCGTCCTGCCCGCCGGCCAACGCCAATCTGATCAAGGTCAAGGACCGGCCCGGCGTGCTGGCGCTGTCCTTCAACGTCACCTACTGGGACTATCTCGGCTGGAAGGACACATTCGGCAAAGAAGAATTCACGCAGCGCCAGGTCCGCTATGAACCGTCGCTCGGCCGTTCCGGCCCGTTCACGCCGCAAGTGGTGGTCAATGGCAGGGCCGATGCCGTCGGCGCCAGGCCGGGCGAGATCGAGCAGCTGATTTCGAGCGGCGGCCACGGTGACGGACCTTCGCTGTCGCTCGCCGGCGGAAAGGTCAGCATCGGCGCCGGTCCGGTGCCCGGCGGCAAGGCCGACGTCTGGCTGGTGCGTTACGGCAAGGGCATCGTCGAGGTGCCGGTGGCGCGCGGCGAAAACACCGGCCGCACGCTGCCGCACGCCAATGTCGTGCATTCGCTGACCAGGCTGGGCAGTTGGACCGGCGACGCCACCGCACTGCCGCTGCCGGCGGCGACGGGCGGCCTCAGCACAGCGGTGCTGGTGCAGGTGCCGGGCGGCGGGCCGATCCTTGCTGCCGCTACCAACTAGAAACCCTGCCGAAATTTTCACAACGCGCAGCGGCGCCGCCGCATGCGATCAACCCTGCCAGAACCCTAGGAGATCATCATGACCAATCGTTTGACCAATCGCCCGACCCTGGCGGCACTCGCCTTCGCACTTTGCTCGACGGCGCTGTTCGCCGGAGGCCCGGCGCGGGCCGAAGATGCGATGAAGCCGGCGATGGCGACAAACGCCATGAAGCCGGCAACGGACGCCATGAAGCCGGCCGGCGCCATGGCGGCTGACGCGATGGCCACGACCGCGATGAAGGCGACAGATCCGATGAAGGTCGACTGCATGAACAAGGCCGCCGCCGAGACGGACGCCATGAAGAAGACAGAGGCGACCAAGGCCTGCGATGCCATGGCTCCGGCCAAATAGGCGATGCGCACAGCAATGTGAGAGCCCGGCGGACCTATCCGTCGTATAATCCAAACCAGCATCATGGGAGATCAGACATGACCGGAGTCGTGAAACGATCGTCGATTTTCGCAAAAGCAGCACTTGCCGCGCTCATCCTCACGGCCGCCGCGGCCGTATTCTGGCAGACGCCGGCAGTCTCGGCCGAAGACGCGGTGGTGATCCCGCCGCCGGCAATGGACGAGAAGGCCACCGCCGGCACCGAAAAGGCGGTCTTCGCCGGCGGCTGCTTCTGGGGTGTGCAAGGCGTGTACCAGCACGTCAAGGGCGTCACCAGCGCCGTTTCCGGCTATGCCGGCGGCGACAAGGACACGGCCGTCTATGAAATGGTCGGCACCAGCCGGACGGGCCATGCCGAATCCGTCGAGATCACCTACGAGCCGTCCAAGGTGACCTACGGCCATCTGCTGCAGGTGTATTTCTCGGTGGCGCACAACCCGACGCAATTGAACTACCAGGGTCCGGACAGCGGCACCCAGTACCGTTCGACGATCTTTGCCGAAAACGACACGCAGAAAAAGATCGCCGAAAGCTACATCGCCCAGCTCGACAAGGCCAAGGTGTTTCCCAAGCCGATCGTGACGACGCTGGAGACCGGCAAGACCTTCTATCCGGCCGAGGACTATCACCAGGACTTTCTGACGCTCAACCCGACCTACCCCTATATCGTCTACAACGATTTGCCCAAGGTCGAGAACCTGAAGCGGCTGTTCCCCAACCTCTACCGCGAAAAGCCGGTGCTGGTGCTGGCCGCCAACAAGAGCTGAGCTTTTGGGGCCTGCTGATCTCCCCCCTTGAGGGGGAGATGGCCGGCAGGCCAGAGGGGGTCGGTTCGGTTGGCGCGACGCGGTCCGGCATATCGAGGAAGACGAAATTGGCACTCCACGCGCGGCGACCCCTCTGTCGCTTTCAGCGACATCTCCCCCTCAAGGGAGGAGATCAGCAGTTTCTGCGCTTCGCACTAATCCCCCTTTTTCCAGGGCAGGCTCCATCGCACCTTCTCCAGCGTCGCCTTTGCCTCGGCCGAGTCCGGGTCGGGTTCTGTCTCGCGATAAAGCGCCGAGCCCTCAGGCGGGTAGGCAAGTGTGTTGTTGAGGGCGAATTTGTCGATCTGGCTGAAGTCGGGGAAAGGCAGGTTTTGCGCCTCGCGCCAAGCGCTGACCCTTTTCTCCGCGGCGATGCGTTTTTCGTCGTCGACCGGAAGGTCGGTGGCTCTGTATTCCAGTGACGAAGGGAAGGCGAACTGCGCGCCGGCATCATCCATGATGTTGATCATGGACAGCAGGATGTCCTCGCGGATGGCTTGGAACTCGGCCACGTCGGCGGTTTTGACGTAGGTGAACACGTCGATGTCGAGCGAATAGGCGCCGAAGCCGGCAAAGCGCACGCGGCACGGCTCATCGATGACGCGCGGATGGGCAATCAGCAGCTTGCGCAGCTCGGCCAGGACGTAACGTAGCTGATCGGGCGTCGTTTCGTAGCGCAGCTGCAGCGTCGTCGCGAACCGGGTGCGATCGCGATGCGCGTAGTTCTCGATCTGCATGCCGGCGAAATCCGAGTTTGGCACCGAGATGATCGTGCGGTCGAGCGACCGGATGCGGGTGGAGCGCATGCCGATATGCTCGATCGTGCCGGACTGGTCGCCGAACTTGCAGAAGTCGCCGACGCTGACCGGCCGATCGGCATAGAGCGTCAGGCCGGAGAGGAAGTTCTGCAGCGTCGGCTGCGCCGCCAGCGCCACCGCCAGACCGCCGATGCCGAGACCGGCAATGACGCCTTCGTAGGGGATGGCGAGCACTTCGGCCAGCAGCAGGAAGGCGACGACCAGCACGGCGACGCGCGCCACGCCGGTGGACAGCGAAATCAGCGTGTCGTGATAGCCGGGCACCTGCCACAGTCCACGGTAATGGTCGGCGACCTTGCCGATCAGGTGCCAGACCACCGGCACGGCGCCAATCACGACCAGGCTCCAGGCGATTGCCTTGACCGGGGCGGCGACCACTTGCGGCAGACCGAGCGGGCGCAGCGTCAACAGCAGGAAGAAGCCAAGCACGATCGAGCGCACCGCCCATTCGACAATGCGGAAGAAGGCCGGGCTGTCCGTCCTTCGCACAAACAAGTAAATCAGCGCATTGGCGATGAAGCCGAAGATGATGCCGGCCAGTGCGGCAAGGCCGAGCATCGACCATTGCCAGCGCTCCATCGGGCCGGCGCGGGTGAGCAGGCCGGGGCTGATCTCGCGGGCGAGGCCACGGGCGATGAAGAACGGGTCGGTGCTGGCGAAAGCGGCGAATTCCGGCGCCACCGGCACGTCTTCGACATCGGCGTAGAGCGCGCGGATGTGGGCGAGCGTCTCGGGCGTGAACTGCCAGATCTTGCCCTTCTCAGTCTCGACCGGCCCGATGACGATGTTGCCGGCGGCATGCTCGAAATAGACGAAGGGGGTGTTGCTCTTCGGATCGTCGGGGATCTCCTGCCAATAGACGTAGCCGATGCGGTCGATGACCTTTTTGAGATAGCGCTCGAGCAGGAACGCCTCGTCGCCACGCACCGCCTGACTGTAGTTGCGCAGGTCGAGCGCCGCCTGGGCCGGGTCGCCGGCTTCGGTGAGGCCGCTCAACAGCACCTTGAACGTGTCGCGCGGCGAGGCGAGCCTGCTCGGATCGTCGACCATGTCGACGGCTTCGCCACGCGCTTCCTGGAATTCGGCGAGCTTGGCCTGGAGCTGGCCAAGTGGCGGCCCGACGATGAACCAGTCGCCATTCTTGCGGCGAAAAGTGACGGCGAAGGAGACCCTGGTGCCGTATTGCGGCAGCGTCGCCGTCACCTCGTCGCCGGAAATCGCATCATGCGGCAGGCTCCACAGACGGAACGTCGCGTTGTCGATGACGGTGAACAGAAGCTTGGTGTAATCGGGCATGTTGAGGCCGCCGCGGTCGGCCTCGGTGACGTCGACGAGACCCGCTGCCAGACCGGCAAGACCCATGCCGCCGCCGGTGGCGCGCGGCACATTGTCGGCGCCGCTCTCGTTCATCGTCTGCAGGAACGAGCGCATGGTGCTCATCGGGCTCGACTGGTCGACACGGACGTCCTCGACGGCGCTGACGCGCACACCTGTCCACCATTCGGCGGTGGCGGCATCGAAGCGGCCCATGAAGCTGCCGCCGTCAGGCGATTGGACGAAGGTGAAGGCGCCCTGGCGGTCGCCTTCGAACCAGTGGCCGACAAGCTTGTCGCCTTCGGCCTTGGCCTCGATACGGCCGTTATAAAGCGGGTACACGCCGTTTACGTCAGTGCCGGTCTGCTCGAACTTGATCTGGGCGCCGCCGCCGCGCCACTTCGTGTCCCACACGCCCGTCCAGTTGGCCGCGTCCTGGGCATGCGCCTGCGGCATGGCCGGCAGCAGGCCGGCAAGCGCGAGTGCGCCGATCAGCGCGACCGTCCGGATCAGCAAAAGCAGCAGCCGATCCTGTCCCGCCGCAAAAAAGGGGTTCATTCTGTTGCCCTTCTTCTTGCCGGCGATTCTGCTGGTCCGGCCAGAGAAGGTTATTCCGCTTGAAGATGAATATTCTGTTTCAGGCTGCGACTGCTATGCCGGTCAGTCATAGGTCAGATCCGTCGCCTTGCCGGCGAACACCCGGTAGGCAAAGAACGAATAGAAGATGATGATCGGCAGCACGACGACCGTCCCGACCAGGATGACGGCCAGGCTTTCGGGTGCCGAAGCAGCCTGCCAGATGGTCAGCCGGTCGGGCACCACGAAGGGGTAGAACGACCAGGCGAGGCCGGCAAAGCCGAGCGTGAAGATCGCGGCCAATGTCAGGAACGGGAGCAGCGCGTGGCGGTCGCCGGGTTTCGGCAGATGGAAGGTCTGGCGCCACAACCACAGGAACAGCACTGCCGACAGGGTCGGCAACGGCGACAAATAGAGCATGGCCGGCCAGACGAACCATTTGTCGAAGATGCGCGCGCTGGCAAAAGGCGTGGCCAGCGATACCGCGACCATGCCGAGCGCGGTCAGCACCAGCGCCGTCCGCAGCCACAGCACCGCCTTCTTCTGCAGATCGCCTTCGGTCTTATAGATGACCCAGGCCGCGCCCATCGCCGCGTAGGCCGCGGCAAGGCAGAGCGCCACCAGCGCGCCGAAAGCGACGCCGCCAGGGCCGACGTCGAGGCCGAGCACATAGACGCCGAGCATATAACCTTGCGCCAGCGACGCGATGACCGAGCCGAGGAAAAAGATGCGGTTCCAGCGGTGCTTCCTGCCGGCCGGCACCTTGGCGCGGAAATCAAATGCGACGCCGCGCAGGATCAAACCCACCAGCAGCACGAAGACCGGAATGTAGAGCGCCGTCAGAATGGTGCCGTGCGCCAATGGGAAGGCGACCAGCAGCAGGCCGACCGCCAGCACCAGCCAGGTCTCGTTGGCGTCCCAGAACGGGCCGATGGCGGCGATCATCGTATCCTGCTCGGTGTCTTCGGCTGCGGCGAACAGGATGCCGATGCCGAGATCGAAGCCGTCGAGGATGACGTAGATCAGGATAGCGAGGCCCATCAGGCCGGCGAAGATCAGAGGCAGCAGGGTCGGCCAGTCGAAGCTCATGATGTTTCTCCCGGTTGCGCAACCGGCTGCGACAGCGGCCTGTTCATGACGCCCGGCAGCGGCGAGGTGTCACCATCCTTCGCCGCCTTCAATGCCAGATGCACCAACACGCCGAGATAGGCGATCAAGAGCAGCACATAGAGGATGAGATAGACCGCGAGCGACAGCGCGACATGGCTGCCGGCGACCGGCCCGACAGCATCGGCGGTACGCAGCACGCCGGTGACCAGCCAGGGCTGGCGGCCGATCTCGGTGGTGTACCAGCCGGCCAGCGTCGCCAGCCAGCCGGACAGCGCCATCGGCACCATGACAAGCGCCAGCGGCTTGGGCAGGCCGTGGCGGCGCTTGAGGAAGAAGGCCGCCGACCAGGAGACGGCGAGCATCAGGAGGCCGGTGCCGACCATGATGCGAAAGCCCCAGAACACCGGAAATACCGGCGGATGGTTGCCGGCATAATCGTTCAGACCCGGCACGATGCCGCCGGCGCTGTGCCTGAGGATGAGGCTGGCGCCATCCGGAATGGTGAGCTCGAACCTGTTCTGCTTGGCCGCTTCATCGGGAAGAGCAAACAGCACCAACGGCACGTTGGGACCGGTGTTCCAGTTGGCTTCCATGGCGGCGATCTTCTGCGGCTGGTGTTCCAGCGTGTTGAGGCCGTGCTGGTCGCCGGCAAAGATCTGGATGGGAATCAGGATAGCGGCGGTGAAGACGCCGGTGCGCAGGGCCTTCCACATCGATTCCGAGCGATCGCCGTAGAGATAGCGCAGCGCCGACAGGCCGGCGATCAGGAACGAGACGGTCAGCCCCGAAGCAAGCAGCATATGGACGAGCCGGTAGGGCATGGACGGATTGAAGACAACGGCCCACCAGTCGGTGGCATGCGCAACACCATCGCGCATCTCGAAACCGGCCGGTGTCTGCATCCACGAATTGAGCGCGATGATCCAGAAGGCGGACAAGGTGGTGCCGCCGGCCACCAGCACCGTCGCCAGTGTATGGACACGGTTCGAGACGCGGCGGAAGCCGAACAGCATGATGCCGAGGAACGCCGCCTCGAGGAAGAAGGCGGTCAGGATTTCGTAGGCCAGCAGCGGGCCGGCAATGTTGCCGACCGTCTCCATATAGCCCGGCCAGTTAGTGCCGAACTGAAAATTCATGGTGACGCCGGAAACTACGCCCATGGCGAAGGACAGCGCGAATACCTTAACCCAGGTGAAATAAGCGCGCATCCAGGCGGAATCGTTTGTCGCGTTGTAGCGGAGCTTGAAGAACAGCAGCACCCAGCCGAGCGCGATGGTGATCGCCGGGAACAGGATGTGGAACGAGATGTTCGCGCCGAACTGTATGCGCGACAGGATGAGCGGGTCCATGGCGGCTCCGGCTGCTGCTTGTTTGTTGAAGGATAGGCTTGATGCACCGGACGGTCAAAGCGGCGTCCCGCCGCGAGGCGGAACGCCGCAGTGCGGTTAATCTGCTGTTGCGTGGAATTTGGCTGGACGACCGGGCAGGTGTTGCCTATTCCGGCGAACCTCGATGTCCAGAACTGTCAGAAGCGCCATTGACATCCGGATTTGCGAACCGACATTCAGCGGATTAAACCAACAACTCTGTTTCAAGCAGTCGTTTTCAGCCATGCAGCCGATCATCTCGATTTCCGGGGTCTCCAAGACCTACGCCACCGGCTTCAAGGCGCTGAAGGAGATCAATCTCGACATCGTGCGCGGCGAGATCTTTGCGCTGCTCGGGCCGAATGGCGCCGGCAAGACAACGCTGATCTCGATCGTCTGCGGCATCGTCAACCGCTCGTCGGGTTCCGTCACCGTCGACGGCCATGACATCAACCGCGACTACCGCGCCGCGCGCAGTCTGATCGGGCTGGTGCCGCAGGAACTGACCATCGACGCCTTCGAGAGCGTGTGGGCGACGGTTAACTACAGCCGCGGCCTGTTCGGCAAGCCGGCGGACAAGGCGTTCGTCGAAAAAGTGCTGCGCGACCTGTCGCTCTGGGACAAGAAGGACGCCAAGGCGATCACGCTGTCCGGCGGCATGAAGCGCCGGCTGATGATTGCCAAGGCGCTGTCGCACGAGCCGCGCATCCTGTTCCTCGACGAACCGACGGCAGGCGTCGATGTCGAGCTGCGCCAGGACATGTGGGCGATGGTGCGCCGGCTGCGCGAAGACGGCGTCACCATCATCCTGACCACGCATTACATCGAAGAAGCCGAGGCGATGGCCGACCGCGTCGGCGTCATCAACCGCGGCGAGATCGTGCTGGTGGAGGACAAGGCCGAGCTGATGCGCAAGCTTGGCCGCAAACGGCTTGTGCTGGAACTGCGCAGTCCCCTGGCCACCGTTCCCGATGCTTTTTCGCACTACGCGCTGGAGCTTTCGCCGGATGGCGGACAGCTGACCTATACTTATGACAACCAGAGCGAACGGCCGGGCGTCGCCTCGCTGATCCGCGAGCTCGAGGCGGCCGGCATCCAGTTCCGCGACATCGATACCGAAAACAGCTCGCTCGAGGAGATCTTCGTCAATCTGGTGAGGAAACCGGCATGAACCTGCGCGCGGCCATGAATCTTCATGCGGTATGGGCGATCTATCGGGTGGAGATGGCGCGCGCCCTTCGCACTGTGCTGCAGAGCATCGTTTCGCCGGTGATTTCGACGTCGCTCTATTTCGTCGTCTTCGGTTCGGCCATCGGCTCGCGCATCACCGAGATCGACGGCATCAGCTACGGCGCCTTCATCGTACCGGGGCTGATCATGCTGTCGCTGCTGACGCAATCGATCTCCAACGCCTCTTTCGCCATCTATTTTCCGAAATTCGTCGGCTCGATCTACGAATTGCTGTCCGCGCCGGTGTCCTATCTGGAGATCGTCATCGCCTATGTCGGGGGCGCGGCGACAAAGTCGATCGTGCTTGGCCTGATCATCCTGGCGACGGCCTCGCTGTTCGTGCCGCTGACGATCGAGCATCCGTTCTGGATGCTCGCCTTCCTGGTGCTGACGGCGGTGACCTTCAGCCTGTTCGGCTTTATCATCGGCATCTGGGCGAAGAGCTTCGAGCAGCTGCAGCTGGTGCCGCTGCTGATCATCACGCCGCTGACCTTCCTCGGCGGCAGCTTCTATTCGATCAACATGCTGCCCGGCATCTGGCGCACGGTGACGCTGTTCAACCCGGTGGTCTACCTGGTCAGTGGGTTCCGCTGGAGCTTCTACGGCAAGTCCGACGTTTCGGTCGGCGTCAGCCTCGGCATGACGGTGGTCTTCCTGCTCATCTGCATAGCGATCGTCGCCTGGATCTTCAGGACCGGCTACCGGCTGCGCAACTGATCGAACGGGCCTCGTCCAGGCGAAGCAGCCTGATCGATCGACCTTTCCTTGCCGAAGGCGATAGGCCTGGAACCCGGCGCTTGAATGCCTCGATGTTGCTTTTCATGCATTGTTATATATCATGTTATCGATGTTCATGGGGATGAATTGGCCTATGGAAGACGTCATACGATCGCTTGGCTTCCTGTGCCTGGGCAGCAGGCTGAAGCGTATAGGCGAGCAACTGCAAGCGGAGGCGCAGCGCCTGCTCGACAGGCTGGATGTCCCGGTTCAGGCGAGCCAGTACCCGCTGCTGGCCGCGCTCGACAGGCTGGGTCCGCTGTCGGTCGGGGAACTGGCGCAATCCCTTGGCATCGCGCAGCCAGGCGTAACGCGAAGCGTCTCGCTTCTGGCCGAATTGGGACTGCTCGAAGTCAGTCCGTCGACCGATGACCAGCGGCGCAGGATCGTCTCGCTTACTCGGGACGGGCGGCGGCTGGTCGATGTCGCAAAGCGCGACGTCTGGCCTTGCATCGAGAACGTGGTCGCGGATTTGTGCGCGGGTTTTTCGGGGCCGCTTCTTGAGCAGCTGGCTGCCATCGAGGACGGCCTCGCCGCTGCCCCTCTCGACCGTCGTGTAAATAAGCCTGAGGGTGCCGCGCAATGAGACATTTGCTCGACCGCCCTATCTGGAGCGCGCTTCAGACGCGACATCGGGCGTTCGCGGAGGGTGACAACCTCGCCATGCGATATCGGCCGTCGATCGTCCCTTTCGCCGCCACTGGCGCGGACGACCCGGAAAGCCTGCTGGCGCTCGAAAAGCTTGTCTCCCCGGGCGAGAGTGTGATCCTGCTTCAAGCGGACGCGATTGCTCTGCCCACGGGGCTTTCCGCGACTTCGACCGCAGCCGGGGTTCAGATGATCGCCGAGCAGTCATTGCAGATCGTCTCCGACCCGCGCGTGCATCGTCTGACCCGAGACGATGCTGCTGAGATGCTCGCCCTGGCATTGCTCACCAAGCCTGGCCCATTCACGCTCGAAGCCTTGAGCCTGGGCGATTTTTGGGGTGTGAAGATCGAGGGCAGGCTTGCGGCAATGGCCGGCGAGCGCATGAAGCAACCTGGCTATACTGAACTCAGCGGGGTGTGCTCACATCCGGAATTTCGCGGCGGTGGCCTAGGAAAGCTGCTGTCCCTGTTAGTGGCAAACCGGATAGTGGCGCGCGGCGAAGTTCCCTATCTCCACGCCTATGCCAGCAACGCCGCGGCCATAGCGTTATACGAGTCCATCGGCTTCAGGTTGCGAAGCACAATGAATGTGGCCGTGGTTCAGCGCACCGAATGATTAGTCGGCGCATGATGCGCAGCATGGATGCATCCCGTATCGGAAGGAAGGATTTCGTACCGCCGAAATCCTTCCTTGAGACTGCAAGACCTTGCTGCGTGTCAGACCGCGATCTTGCCGCCGCCTTGCCTGGTGATGGCAACGACCGCCGGGCGCACCGGCATGTCCGGCTTGAAGTCGGGCCAGCGCGTCGACAAATCCTCATAGTAGGACGGACGGCCGAAAGCGTCCCAGTCCTCGCCGCCGTCGCCCGGATGCTGGACGGCAACGAAAGCGGTCTGGTCGTCCGGCGCAAACAGGGGACCGCACATTTCGGCGCCGATCGGCACGCGGAAGAACAGCTTTGATGTCGCCCGTGCCGTCCCCTCCGTATCGACAGCCCACAGACCATCGGTGCGGCCGGTGGCTTTCGGGCCCTGGCCGTCGGTGGCGACCCAGAGGCGGCCGGCCGAATCGACCGCGCAATTATCCGGCATGCCGAACCAGCCATTGGCGGTGGTTGCGGTCGAGAAGGTGGCGCCGACTTCGGCCACAGCGGGGTCGCCGCATTTCAGCAGGATTTCCCACCTGCCCTTTGTCGCATTGAAATCGCCGCCGTCCTCGACGATCTCGATGATATGGCCAAAGGCGTTCTCGGCACGCGGGTTGGCGGCGTCAACCTGGTCGGCTTTTCGTTTCGAATTGTTGGTCAGCATGACGTAGACCCTGCCGTTGGCGGCATTGGGCTGGATGTCTTCCGGGCGGTCCATCTTGGTGGCGCCGAGCAGGTCGGCGGCGCGGCGCGTCTCGATCAGCACATCGGCCTGGCTGGCAAAGCCGTTCTCCGCCGTCAGCGGCCCCTGGCCGAAGACGATCGGCAGCCACTCGACCGAACCGTCCTCGGCAAACTTGGCGACATGCAAGGTGCCGTCGTCGAGCAAATTCATGTTGGCGGCGCGGTCGTCCGGGTCGAACTTGCCTGCCGTGACGAACTTATAGACATAATCGAAGCGCTCGTCGTCGCCGAGATAGAAGACGACACGGCCATCCTTGGCGACGATCGATTCGGCGCCCTCATGCTTGAAGCGGCCCATCGCGGTGCGCTTCCTCGGCGCCGAAGTCGGATCCTGGACGTCGACCTCGACGATCCAGCCGAAGCGGTTCGGCTCGTTCGGCTCCTTGCCGATGTCGAAACGGTCGTAATGCGCTGCCCATTCATAGGCACCTTCGGGAATGCCGAGGCGCTTGTAATTGGCGGCTTCCTTATGCCCCTGCGGCAGCTCGCCCGAGAAATAGCCGTGGATGTTCTCCTCGGCCATGACATAGGTGCCCCACGGCGTGACGCCGCCGGCGCAATTGTTGATGGTGCCGATGACCTTCGTGCCGGTCGGATCGGCGCTGGTCTTGACGCGGTCGTGGCCGGCGACCGGGCCGGAGAGCGCGATCTCGGTGTTGGAGGTGATGCGGCGGTTGAGCTTGCCGTCGCGAACGACCTGCCATTTGCCTGATACCTTGCGTATCTCGACGATAGTGCCGCCATGCGCGGCCATCTCGACATCGACTTGCTCCTTGCTGAGGGGCGCCTGCTTGGCTTTGCCATCGACGATGGTGACGAGACCCGGAAACATCAGGTGCGGATTGGTGTATTCGTGATTGACGACCAGCAGGCCGTGCTCGGCCGAGCCGTCGATCGGGATATAACCGACATAGTCGTTGTTGTAGCCGAATTGTCTGGCCTGGGCTTCCGCCGACTGTTTTGTCGGATCGAATCCCGGCGAATCGGCGAACAGCGGATCGCCCCAGCGCAGCAGCACGTCGGCGTCATAGCCAGGTGCGACGTGATGCTTGTCGTCGATGCCGGCCTCGAGCTCGTCGAAAGCGAAGGCGGAGCCATCGGCGGCGCGGGCGTTGTCGGCGGTGATCAGCGCCAGCGGGCTGACGGTAGCGGCTATGGCCGAGACGGCAAGCGAACCCTTGAGGAAGCCGCGGCGCGAGAACCGCGCGGCGATGATCTCACCCATGGTGCGGTTGTCGGTGGGATTGGCTCCTGGCCCATCGTTTTCCTCGAGCAGGCTGGTGCGGAAATGGGCGTCAGGGGTGCGATGTTCGGTCATAGGGCCTGCCTCTGGCTGGATGGATTGCTGGAGCGTGTTGCCTTGCCAATCCGGTATTACCGGCAGGTCACAGTTTGATGACATGCCGGCTAAATTGCCACCTGCGATTTCGTCTCCAACATCGGCCCTGCTTGACCGCGACCGGCGCTTCGGAAACAAGAGCTGCGGCAGGCGGTAGGGACCGCATCGGGAGGAACAAAAGTGAGTTTCTGGGGACTTGGGCAGCTCTGCGTCTCGACGGTGATCTTCCTGCTGGCGGCGATGGCCGCAAAACAGTGGGGGCTGGCGCCGAGCCTCGGCAAGATCGTGCTGACGTTGGCGCTCTACTCGCTGGGCAATCTGATCATGCTGAGGCTGATCCGTGAATTCGGCATGTCGGTGTCGTTCAGCCTGTCGGCGGTGATCCAGCTGGTGTCGGTGAATGTGGTGGCGCTGGTCTTCTTCGGCGAGCGCGTCAATGCCTTGCAGGCAACCGGCATCGTGCTTGCCATCGCAGCTGTGGCGCTGATCACGCTCGGGCCCTATCTGCAAAGGCTGTAACTGCGATCGGGCCGATGAAGAAGATTGCAAGCAGACTGCCCAACTGGCTGGAGTTCCCGGTTCTGCTGGCCGGGCTGGTCATTGCCTGCGGGCTGTGGGGGTTCGAGGAGCTGATGGAGCTGGCGCGGGCCACCACGCCGCATACCTTCGACACCGAAATCCTGCTTGCCTTCCGCAAGGCCGGCCAGCCCGACAATCCGATCGGACCGGCGTGGCTGGAAGGAGCGATGCGCGACATCACCAGCCTCGGCAGCGCCAGCGTACTGCTGCTGATCACGGCAGCAATGATCGTCTATCTGCTTCTTATCCGCAGGCCAGGCGCGGCGCTTCTCATGTTCGTCGCGGTAGCGGGCGGCCAGCTCCTGTCAAGCGTGCTGAAATTCGACATCGACCGGCCGCGCCCCGATCTGGTCTCGCATCTCGCCGATGTGGCATCGCTTTCGTTTCCGAGCGGCCACGCCATGCTGTCGGCGGTGACGTATTTGACGCTGGGCAGCATGGCGGCGCGGGTTTTGCCCGGGCGCACAACGAAGATCTATGTACTCGGGCTGGCGGTGCTGACGACAGTGGTGGTCGGCATCAGCCGCATCTATCTCGGCGTCCACTGGCCGTCCGACGTATTGGCCGGCTGGTGCGCCGGCTTTGCCTGGGCGATGCTGTGCTGGCTTGCGGCACGGTTCCTGCAGCGATGGCTTGGGCGGGCCGACGGCACCTGACTCAAATCAGCCTGTTGATCAGGCCATGACCGCAGCCTGCCAGCAGGAAAACCATCGACAGCAAGGCTGTCGAGGTTGCCAACGCTTTGAATATCTTCACCCGCTCATCCTTTTGAAGTCGTTCCTGTGAAGTCGGGATCGCAGCGGATGTCCCGCCAAACGATGCCGAGGTTTGTAGCATGACAGCGCATCGGCTGGCAAAGAGTGCTGCATGTTTGGAGGCAGATCATCAATCCTTGGTGCAGGAAGACGTCGCCGACCACGCCAGCGCAGGAACTTCATCCTCGATTGTTCGGCGGTGCCGTTCTTCGATTCGACGGCAGCCAATGTCATCGAGGGCGCGGCCCACAAGGCGAGCCGCGCCGGCGTTCGCTTCATTATATCAGGCGCTTCAGCGCAGGATACGCCGCATGCTGATCAACCACGGCGTCAAGCGGCCGCTGGTGACTTACGCGCCTCGATCACGGATGCGCGGGCGCAGCTGAGGAGAGCCGCGCCCGCCGCCTGAGCTGGCAACGCCGGCTTAGTCGAGGCCCAACGCTGAGACCTCGCCCTCGTTCATCAGCGGCACGAAGATTGTCGACCTGCCGTCGGTGCCGATGTCGGCGCTGCCCGGTTTGAACGTCGCAACCGCTTGCGGCGTACCGCCGGTTTTGTAGCGGTAGAGCGTGCCGGTCATATAGGCAGTGGCGTAGATGCTGCCGCCGATGGCAACGACGCCATCGAGGTTGGCAAACTTTTCCGCGCCAGTCAGTGGCGAAACGGCCTTGGTAGCAAGATCGACCGAGAGCAGGCCGCCCGGCTCCGCGGTGCTGAAGTCGGGCTTGATGCCCTTGCCCCAGGAAGCGACGATCAGCCGGCCGCCATCGGCGAAGATGCCATTCGGCGAAGCAAGCGCCGCATCCCTGACGAACAGTTCGGGCCGGTCGCGGTCGATGCGATAGATCGTATCGGCAAGCATATCCGTGACGTAGACCTTGCCGGATGCGTCGGCGGTCATGTCGTTGAGAAAGACCGCGTTCGGCACGTCGATCGTCGATGTTAGCTTGCCGCTTGCGAGGTCGACGACGCGCACATGGGTGAGGTCGGCGACGTAGAGTTTGCCGCCGACAATCGCCATGCCCTTGGGCGCGTCCATGCCGTCGGTCCAGTGTTGCGTGACGAGCTTGCCGTCCATCGACAGGATCGACAGATAGCCGTTGCCGTCGGCTTCGCCGGGATTGCCGACGATGTTCGAGACGATAACGCGCTGGCCGGCGGCGTCGAACAGCGCCGATTCAGGCTGCTCGAGGCCGCCGGTGCGCCAGAGTTCAGCGGCCTGAACTGCCGGCGCGGCGGCGATGCCGACCAGGGCGAGAAGCATCGAGGTGAAGAGGCTCTTCATGGCTAGTCTCCTGTAATGGACTGGCGGAGAGCTAGGCCTTTCGATACTTTTCGGGAAGAGCTATCAGGACTAGTACCGAAGGCTGATACCAAATCGTGCAAAAGAGGTGCATCCCATGAACGGCCTGATCTTCGAAGCGCTGAAGCGGACGCTTAAGGCAAAGGGCATCACCTATCGCGTCCTTGCCGAGCGGATGGGTGTTTCCGAGCCGACGGTGAAGCGCATTTTCCACGAGCGCAACTGCAAGCTCGACCGGCTGATGGAGATCTGCACTGCCGCCGGCGTAGAGTTGGAGAACGTGCTCGGCTCTATAACAGAGGACCAGGACCCGCCAACCAGATCGCGCCGGAGATCGAGCGCACGCTCGCCGGGCGGCCGGCACTGCTGTTCGTCTTTGTCATGCTTTCCGAGAAATTCACGCCCGAAGGCATCATGCGCTCACAAGGGCTGAGCGAGGCTTCGATGTTCCTCTATCTGCGCGAGCTCGAGGAACTCGGCCTGATCGCGCTCGGTCGCGGCCTGTCGGCAAGGCTGCTGATCGAGGCGCCGATCCAGTGGAATTTCGAGGGGCCATTGCGGCCGCTGTTCGAGACGACCAACAAGAATTTCATCGGCTGGGCCATCACCCATCTTGAGCGCGAGTCGACGTTCGTCAGCTTCTCCAGGCGGATGCGGCCGGAAACGGCGGAAATGGTCAGGCGCGAGGCGGAGGAATTGGCGGAGCGCGCCAAATTGCTTGCTCATCACGACCAGCACACGACGCCTGAAGACCGACTGGTCGGCTACAAATGGACGTTTGCGTTCGGCGCAACGCCGTTCCCGGTGATCATGCCGATCGGGCCGCATCCGCGCGACGCAGGCGCACGGACGGACGATCGAGTTGCGGCTGCCGCAAACGGACGACGTCTGCCGGCCTAGGTCAAAATGCAGAACGACCGAGTCCGGGCTGTTGGCGGCAGCCAGTCTGACTGAGCTTCTTACCCCTGAGTATCGGCCGCAAACCGGTTCTCAGAAGGTCCCCTGCTCAAACACAAGATCGAGCGGCTATTCGGCGGTCTTGTTCGCCACCTTGTCATCCCAGACCATCTGCCGGTAGTCGAAGCCGTATTCCAGCGTCGGCTTGACAATACGGAAATAGGGCGACAGGTCGAAATCGCGCGGCGTGTAGAGCGAGTGATGGCGGATGTGCAGGATTTCCCTGCGCGAATAGCTCGACTGGGCCGAGGCACGGCCAGGCGCCCGGGTAATCTCCGGCAGGATCGGGTAGCGGATCAGGCCATACGCCTCGGCGATCAGCGACGAGCAGATGGCGCGCG
Source organism: Mesorhizobium sp. M1273 (assembly GCF_040318195.1). Taxonomy (NCBI): domain Bacteria; kingdom Pseudomonadati; phylum Pseudomonadota; class Alphaproteobacteria; order Hyphomicrobiales; family Phyllobacteriaceae; genus Mesorhizobium; species Mesorhizobium sp. M1273. The sequence continues at coordinate 83,840 of NZ_JAMYLV010000011.1, forward strand.
TCGGGTCGCCGGAACCGAAAGCCAGCATGCGGCGGCGCCAGCGCACCGGCACCGGCGGCGTCGGCAAGAAGTAGCGCAGCATGTCGAATATGTTCCTGAGATCGTATCTGAGACCGAGCCTGCCGATCATGAACGCGACGACCGCTTCGCGATCGTCCGGAGCCAGGCCACTCGCCCGGCAGATGCGGGTGTTGTAGCTGCGATAGCGCGACAGCGGCACGGCGATGCAGCCATCGCCGAGCGTGACCTCGATCAGGCGCCGCCGCTCCGATCCGTCCTCCGGCTCCGGTAATGCATCGCCGATATAGAAGGCGGCATGCGACCAGGTCGACTGGGTGAGGTATTTGATCGCCGCCGAGATCTTCTGGTTGCCTTCGATGAGCAGGATGTCGCCGGGCTCGAGCGTGCGGCGCAACGTTTCGGCGTCCGACGGCGTGTAAGGCTCGTAGCCGGACGATTCCTCCTGCAGCCGGCCGGCAAGCCAGCGGCCAAGTCGGTCCAGAAGCGTGTCGCCGGGCTCGGTCATGCCAGACGGCGATTACCACAGGGCGGCAAGTTAGACCATGATCAGCCCACGCCAGGCGTGCCGGCGTCTTCGTGCGCAACTGTGAGATCTTCGCGCGCCTTACGGGCGAACTTCCTCGTCGAGCGCTTCGGGCTGTCGCCGAAAAGCTCGGCCGCCTCGGCGAGGCAGGTCTTTTTCAGGCTCTTTTCCGAACGCTTCAGCAGCTTGGCAAGCAACCGCGTCTCTTCAGCAGGACCGAGTGGCTGGTCCTCGGCATCGAGAAGCGCGCGCATGACGAACACATCGTGCAGCTCGCCGAGCCGCTCGCCCAATTCGTCGACGGCCCTGCGCCGCGTTTTGATCGGCGTCGGCCACAGCCGGCCGAGCAGCGACAGGTGCATGCCATGCGTCTTGGCCGCCTTGCGCAGGTCGTGAAAGTCATCGGCTTCGCCGCGCGAAGCCGCCCTGTCCAGCGCTTTCCTGGCACGGCGCAAAGTGGTGCGCGCGCCTTCGGCGAGCACGTCGGCAGCCTGCTCCGGCTTGTCGGGCAGAGCGAGCTTGTCGATCCGGGCGACACCTTCCTCGCAAGCGGAAATCGCCGCGCCTATCGCAGCATCGAGGCCTGCTCCGCCATGCAGTTCATGCTGGCGCGCGACGAGCCTGTCACGCACGGCACCGAGACCATCGCCGGCACTTTGCTCGGGAAAGCTTGCCGCCAGCCGGTCGATTGTTTCGACCAGCGCGGTCGCCTCGCGCGGGCCGGCAAGCAGGGCCGCCACCTGGCGGTAGCACTGATTCTCCGTCACGCAGAATGTTTCGTCTCCGGAACGGACAAGGCGCAGCAAGGCGCGGACGTTCTTCAGCCGTTTGCGGCATTTGTGCACCCCCGGTTCGGGCCTGTCACGCGCCGCGTTCAGATGGTCGATCACCTTGCCGATCTCCTCGGCGAGGATGCGCCTGACCTCTCCGGTCAGCGACATGCGCGGATCGATACGAAAGCTCATGCGACGATCTCCGGAATCCCCCCAAGGGCGAGCGACGCGTTGTAAAATCTCGGCTCGCCGGTGACTTCACGGCCGAGCCAATCTGGCAGCATTTCGTCCTGTATATCATCCGGCGTCTCGAGCTCGGCGATCACCAACCCCGCAAGCGTCCCGCCGAAGACATCGACTTGGTAGCGATAGCCGCGATGTTTAACATGGTGGCGTGTCTTCTCGATGACATGTCCGATGGCAAAAGCCTGCATCTCTTGCGCCTCCGCCAAAGGTACCGGATATTCGAATTCATCGCGCTCGCGTGCCTGGCTGCCGAACTTGAGCGTCAGCTTGGCGGCCGCATCGTTGCTGATGCGAACACGAACCGTACGGCTGGGTTCGGCGACAAGATAGAATTGACGGATATGAATGTCCGCCTCGACCATTGCCCGCCATTCCTCACCTGAGACCAGGAATTTACGCTCGATTTCCTTGCCCATGGCCAGGCACTAAAGCGCGCACGGCCAGAGTTGGCAAGCCGCTTGACCGCACTTGACTTTAATCATTCGATTGATTAAATTGTTGGCCATGATCAAATCGCCCAGCGCCAGCGGCCTTCCTCATGAGGCGCCCAAGACCGCCGCCGATATGACGCGGGCGGCACTTGTCCGCGCGGCGTTGAAACTGTTCGGACGGCAAGGTTTCGACGGCACCTCGACGCGCCAGATCGCGGCGGAGGCCAAGGCCAATATCGGCTCGATCGCCTATCATTTCGGCGGCAAGGAAGGGCTCCGCAACGCGGCGGCCGACTACATCGTCGACACCATCCAGACCGTTGCCGGCCAGGCGATCGGCAATCTGCAGGCGCCGGTCGCGGCATTGGCCGACACCGAGGCCGCGCGGGCACATTTAGCCGTCGCACTGGAGCGGATGGTCGCCTTCATCGCGGCAAGGCCGGAAGCCGGCGAGATTGTACAGTTCGTCCTGCGCGAGCTGTCGCATCCTACCGCGGCGCTCGACCGTATCTATGACGGCGTGTTCGAACCGGCGCATAACCGGCTCTGCCTGATCTGGGAACAGGCGACGGGCGAGCCGGCCGAGAGCGAGCGCACAAAACTCACCGTGTTCACGCTGATTGGCCAGGTCGTCTATTTCCGCATCGGCCGCGAGGCGGTTATGCGCCGCATGGGCTGGCGCGAGATCGGCAATGACGAGGCCGGAAAGATCGCGGCGGTGGTGACGGATAATCTCAGCGCGATTTTGGCTCGGCGCGATTTGGCTGTCCGGAAGGATCGTGGATCATGAGCCTGCTCTGTTCTTTGCCGCTTGCCGCCCAGCTTTTCAGCGCCTGCGCGCCGGGAGCACCGCTCGCCGTCGGCTACGTCGAGGGCGACTACGTCCTGCTCGCGCCGATCGAGGTGGCGCAGGTCGAGACGATTGCGGTCAAGCGCGGCGACCGCGTCGCGCCCGGCACGCCGGTGGTGACGCTGGAAAACGCCGACGCCAAGATCGCCATCGCACAAGCCGAGGCGGCCCTTGCGCAGGCCCAGGCGCAACTTGCCGACCTGCAGGTCGGCAAGCGGCCTGAAGAGATTGCGGTGCTCAAGGCGCAGCTCGACATGGCCAAGGCGCAAGCCGCCGACGCCAAACGCCGTTACATCCGCGCCAGCGATCTGTTCAAACGCGGCACCGGCACACAGGCCGACTACGACACGGCTTCCGCGACGCTGGAGACGGCCAACGCGCAGGTCGGCCAGGCGGAGGCCAATCTCGCCGTCGGCGGCCTGCCGGCACGGCCGGAGACGATCAAGGCCGCCGACAATCAGGTCAGGCAGGCGCAGTCGGCGCTGGAGCAAGCGCAATGGCGGCTGTCGAAGCGCGTGCTGACGGCGCCCTCGCCCGGCCGGGTCAACGATGTCATCCGCTATCCTGGCGACACGGCCGGGCCGACCGCGCCGGTCATCTCCATGCTGCCGGATGGCGCGGTGAAGCTCAGCGTCTATGTGCCGGAAAGCGCGTTCTCCTCGGTCGACGTCGGCACGCTGCTCAACGTCCATTGCGACGGCTGCGGATCGGGCGTGAAGGCTCGCGTCAGCTACGTGTCGCCGGATCCGGAATTCACGCCGCCGGTGATCTACTCGCTCGAGACCCGGCAAAAGCTGGTCTATCTGGTCGAAGCGCGGCCGGAGGGCGACGCCAGCGCATTGCAGCCCGGGCAGATCGTCGACGTCGATCTGGCGGACATCGGAAAATGAACGTCATCGACGTGCACGGCCTGGTCAAACGCTTCGGCGACAAGACCGTCGTCGATCATGTGACTATGGCTGTGGCCGAGGGCGAGATCGTCGGCTTCCTCGGGCCGAACGGCTCGGGCAAGACGACGACCATCCGCATCATGTGCGGCTTGCTGACGCCGGATGAGGGCGAAGGCACCGTTCTGGGCTTCGACATCCGCACCGACAGCCTGCGGATCAAACGCGAAGTCGGCTACATGACGCAGAGATTCTCGTTCTACGAAGATCTCACGATCGGGGAGAATCTCGAATTCGTGGCACGGCTCTACCGGCTGAAGCCGCTCGACGAGCACGTTGCTAAGACGCTTGAGGAGCTCGGCCTGACATCGCGCAGGAACCAGTTGGCCGGCACCCTGTCCGGCGGCTGGAAGCAGCGGCTGGCGCTGGCCGCCTGCATCATGCACAAGCCGAAACTGCTGCTGCTCGATGAACCGACGGCGGGCGTCGACCCGAAAGCGCGACGCGAATTCTGGGACGAGATCCACCGGCTGGCGAGCGGCGGCCTGACCGTGCTGGTCTCCACCCACTACATGGACGAAGCCGAGCGCTGCCACCGCATCAGCTACATCTCCTACGGCAAGATGCTGGCCACCGGCACGGTCGAGGACGTGGTGAGGAATGCCGGGCTGACCACCTTCGTCCTGCAAGGGCCGCGGCTCGATCAGGTCGCTGCCGCACTTCATGGCCGCCCCGGCGTCGACCAGGTGGCGCCGTTCGGCGCGACGCTGCATGTCGTCGGCTCCGACAGGACGGCACTTCAGGCAGCGCTCGCCGATGTCGAGAAAGAGCACGAGGGCGTTACGGTGACGCCCGGCGAGACCAGCCTGGAAGATGTGTTCATCCAGTTCATGTCCGGTTCGAAGGACAACATGGGATGAAAAATGGGATAGACAGCATCTTTTCGTTCGCCAGGCTAGGCGCGCTGCTGATCAAGGAGTTCATCCAGATGCGGCGCGACCGCATCACCTTCGCCATGATGCTCGGCGTACCGCTGATGCAGCTGGTGCTGTTCGGCTATGCCATCAACAACGATCCGAAGAGCCTGCCGGCAGCGCTGGTGACGATGAGCAGCGATCCTTACACGCGGGCCATGGTTTCGGCGCTGCAGACCACCGGCTATTACCGCTTCGACCATGTTGCGCAAAGTGCCGCCGAAGCCGAATTCCTGATGGCGCGCGGCGACGTCGCCTTCGTCGTCACCATTCCCGCCGATTTTGCCCGACGGGTCGAGCGCGGCGACAGCCCGCAGATTCTGATCGAGGCGGATGCGACCGACCCGGCCGTCGCCAGCGGCGCCATCTCGACGCTCGGCACCGTCGCCAATCAGGCGCTGCTCAGGGCACGCGGTATGCAGGAGACGGCGGCCGAAGCTGCCCGGGGCCAGCTCCAGGTGGTGGTGCACCGGCGCTACAATCCGGAAGCCGTCTCACAATACAACATCGTGCCCGGCCTGCTCGGCGTCATCCTGCAGATGACGATGGTGATGATGACCTCGATCGCGCTGACGCGCGAGACCGAGCGCGGCACGATGGAGAACCTTCTGGCGATGCCGTCCAGCCCGCTCGAGATAATGCTGGGCAAGGTGCTGCCCTATCTGGCGGTCGGCGCCGTGCAGGTACTGGTGGTGCTGGCAGCCTCGAAGCTTCTGTTTGCCATCCCCTTCACCGGGTCGATGTCGCTGCTGTTGACGGCGGTCCTTATCTTCGTCTTGGCGCTGGTGCTGCTCGGCTACACGATCTCGACGATCGCCCGCACGCAAATGCAGGCCCTGCAGCTCACTTTCTTCTTCTTCTTGCCGTCGATCATGCTGTCCGGCTTCATGTTTCCCTATCGCGGCATGCCGGACTGGGCGCAGATTTTCGGCGAGGTGCTGCCGCTGACGCATTTCCTGCGCATCATCCGCGCGGTGATGCTGAAGGGCGCCGAGCTGCCGGCGGTGGCAACGGAAATCGGCTGGCTGGTGGTGTTCGTGGCGCTGTTCGCCGGTATTGCGCTGGTGCGGTTCCGCCGGACGCTGGATTAGGGTCGAACTCGATCCGCTTGTGCAAATGATCGAGATTTACACGGACTTGGCCTGGCCCGGGACCGGTGTCAATTCAGGCGCATTGAGCCCTTCGAAGGGATCGCGCCAGGCGTCGATTTCTTCGAGTTTAAGATACCAGCGACTGACAGAGGGATAGTCATCGAGCGGCAATCGGGCGACATCGTTGAAGGGCAGAAACGTCGCCATTCGAAAGTCGGCATAGGAAACCGAAGCGCCGACCAGCCATTCTCGCTCAGAAAGCTCGGCATCAAGTATGGCAGCGGCCGTGCGGAAGTCGCTCAGGCCCTCCTCAACCCGCGCCTGATCGATCGGGCCGAGCCCATAGCGCTGTTTGGTCCCGCGTTCGAAATGCACGACATCGCAGGCTCTTGCGAAGTTCTCTTTCCCCCAACTCAGCCATCGGATCATCTCGGGCTCGTCGTCGCCAGCGCGCCAGAAATCCGAATGCATATCGCGCGAAAGCCGACAGGCTATGGCGTCGGCCTCCCAGAGGCTTTTTCCCGAACCTATAAGGATGGGCAATGAAAGATTTGGATTGAGCGGCCGAAATCGCTCGGCCTGGCCCGGAGCGAAGGGAGAGGCGAATTCAAACTCGACCTTGGCGTTGAGATACCGTGCCACCGCGACCGCGAGGCGAGGATTGGGATTGCGGCTGAAGAACAGTTTCATTGATCTCAGTCTTTGAAGGGTACCGGTTCGACCGGGTGCAACGGAGGCTCGAGCGCCTCGAACCGGCACCTGGAATTGGTTACTATATTAGCTGGCAGCAATGATCTCGGCATAGGTGCTGAGATCGACATTGCCGCCGGAGAGCACCACGGCAATGCATTTCCCGGCAAGGTCGATCTCGCCTGACGACAGCGCGGCCAAGCCGACGCAACCGCCGGGTTCGACGACCAGCTTCAGACAAGCCATCGCATCGCGCATCGCCTGTGCCACCGCCTTGTCGGAAACGGCGATGGCGCCGGCGAGATTCTTGCGGTTGATTTCGAAAGTGATGGCGCCCGGCTCGGCGACGAGAAGGGCATCGCAGATCGAGGTGTGGCCGGGCGTGTTCGACATCCTGGCGCCTTTGATCAGCGAGCGGCGTGTGTCGTCGAAATGCTCGGGTTCCACGGCCCAGACGGCGGTGCCCGGCGAGGCGTCCTTGACCGCGATCGAAATGCCGCTGCTCAACCCGCCGCCGCCGCAGGGAACCACTACTGCATCGAGGCTGACGCCAAGCGCTCTTGCTTGGCGCATCAATTCGAGGCCGATCGTGCCCTGGCCGGCGATGATGGCCGGATCGTCGTAGGGCGGCACTAGGACCATGCCCTTTTCCACGTAAGAACGGACGACGGCAGTGCGATCGTCGCGGACCCGGTCGAAGGTGATCACTTCCGCGCCCATCTTCCTGACATTGCCGACTTTCATCGCCGGCGCATCGGCGGGCATGGCGATGACGGCCTTGACGCCGAACATCGCCGCTGCGGCGGCAACGCCTTGCGCGTGATTACCCGACGAGAAGGCGACGACGCCGCGGGCGCGTTCTTCCGCCGAGAGCGAGGAGAGCTTGTTGTATGCACCGCGGAACTTGAACGAGCCGGTGCGCTGCAACGTCTCCGGCTTGAACAGGATCCTGGCGCCGAAGCGATTGTTCAACTCCGGCGATTCGATCAGCGGCGTTTCGACGATCAGTCCGGACAATCGCGCTGCTGCACTGTGAATATCGGCGATGCCGGGAGGGGTGATCATGGCTGGGTCCTGCAAGAGATGAGACTGCCTATGTGCACGGAAAGGGAAGCCGCGCACCAATGAAAAAATGTGACCGTTACAATTCGACTTGGAAGCAGGAGTGGGCGTGACTGTCACCCACCTCTCCTCCGCCCTCCGCCATGCTTCGTCATTTCGACAAATCGCTGCCGATTTACCGGCATTGCCGGCCGCCCCTCACCCCAACAGCGTCTTTTGCCGTTTGGGGCCGCCGATCTTGCGCCAGGTGTTGAAGCGATGGGTGGCAGCGGCGAAGGAGATCTTCATCTGCTGAGCAACCGAATAGCGCGACTTTCCCTCGTCGAACAGGCGATAGCAGCACTCGACGCCCTCCTCGGTCAACTTGCCGTCGGGAGCCTTGTTATGCGGATTGGCGGGATCAAATTTTTCGACCTGCTGCTCGACCAGCCCTTTCAGGCGCTGCAAGTCCGCCTCGATGTTAGCGATCAGGTCGAGAACCGGCTTGGGGTCAAACGGCTGCTGTTTTTCCAGCATCTGCGGGTTCCTTTCTCTTGGTTGAGATTCGGTTATATAGGTGAACGTTTGCCGATAGCAACGGCAATGTGTTCGGGATTTTGAAGCCTGTACCTTTGAGCATGAGTGGAGCGGGCACGATTGACCGAGGATGTGCGAAGCTCTAGTTTAGAACCGTTCTAAACTAGGGTGAATTTCTCATGCTTTCCCGCGTTTTCGGCTTCGGCCGCCGTCCCTTTGAATCGCTCTCGGAACAGGAGATCCTGGCGCTCGCCATCTCCTCTGAGGAGGATGACGGGCGCATCTATCGCGCCTATGCCGACGGGCTGGCGGAGAGCTTTCCGCAATCGGCCAAGGTGTTCGAGGAGATGGCGGAGGAGGAGGACGGCCATCGCGATTCGCTGATCGAGCTTTACCGCAAGCGCTTCGGCGAGCGCATACCGCTGATCCGGCGCGAACATGTGAAGGGCTATTACGAGCGCAAGCCGGACTGGCTGGTGAGGCCGCTCGGCATCGACCATGTGCGCAGCCAGGCCGAGGCCATGGAGCGCCAGGCCTATCTGTTCTATATTGAGGCGGCCAAACGCACAGGCGATGCGTCGACGCGAAAGCTGCTCGACGACCTGGCGATCGCAGAACAGGGCCACGAGACACTGGCGCAGCGGCTGGAGCAAAAGCATGTGCCGGGCGCGGTCAAGGACGAAGAGGCGGCGGCCGAGCAGCGCCAGTTCATCCTGACCTATGTCCAACCGGGGCTGGCCGGGCTGATGGATGGCTCGGTGTCGACGCTGGCGCCGATCTTTGCCGCCGCCTTTGCCACGCATGATACGTTCCAGACCTTTCTGGTCGGGCTTGCCGCCTCGATCGGCGCTGGCATCTCGATGGGTTTCACCGAGGTGGCTTCCGACGACGGCAAATTATCTGGCCGCGGCTCGCCGGCAAAACGCGGGCTGACCGTCGGCGTCATGACGACGCTGGGCGGGCTCGGCCATGCGCTGCCCTATCTCATCCCGCTTTTTTGGACGGCGACCATTGTCGCCGCCGTGGTGGTTTTCTTCGAGCTGTGGGCGATCGCCTTCGTGCAGAACCGCTACATGCAGACCCCATTCTGGCGCGCCGCCTTCCAGGTGGTGCTGGGTGGCGCGCTGGTGTTTGCGGCAGGGGTGCTGATCGGGAATGCTTAACCATTCACCGCCTGGCTGTCCTGAGGCGCCTCGGCGCGTTCGGTCAGGCCGTAATCGCGCACGACATGAGCGATACGCAAACGATAGTCCGCAAAGATACCGCCGCGCCCGGCCTTCTGCGCCTGCCGATGTTCCTGCGTGTTGCGCCAGGCCTTCACCGCATCCTCGTCGCGCCAGAAGGACAGCGACAGGATGCGGTTCGGATCGGCAAGGCTCTGGAAGCGCTCGATCGACAGGAAACCGTCGATGCCGTCGAGCAGTGGGCGCAGATCGGCGGCGATGCCGAGATAGGCATCGCGCATGCCCGCCGCCGGCTCGACCTCGAAGATGACGGTGATCATGGTTTTACCAAAGGAGCATGTGGCCCGGAGGCGAGCTTGAGGAAGGTGCGGTCCTCCTTCAGGATGAATTTTTCCCGCCGGGCGAACTCGTAATTCGCCTTACCGGCGGGATCGGCGGCGAGCCGGGCGCGGTAGGCTTCGTAGGCCGCAAGACTGTCGATGTTGTAGGCGGCATAAGCCGTGGTGGCCGAGCCTTCGTGCGGCGCGAAATAGCCGATCAGATCGGCGCCGCAGCGCGGGATCGCCTGCCCCCAATTGCGTGCATATTCCTCGAACGCCGCCTTGCCGAACGGATCGATCTCGTAGCGGATGAAGCAGGTGATGGTCATTTTCGCCTCCTTGGCGGTGGATGTTTTCTTGCGGTCACAGTTCGAGCCGGATCGAAACGTTCCGAAGATCGATATGCTAGGCAAATCCTTCGCTGATCATGCCTGCCAGAACGATTTCGCGCATTCGCGGCGGACGTCTTCAGGTGTCAGGCCAAGGTCCCGCAGCAGATGATCGTCGATCTCGGCGAGGTCGAGACGCTGCAGATGACGGTCGTACCACCGCTTCAGGAGCCGCAGCCGCAAGCGGCGCAAGACAATGAACGGGAACGGCCGGCGAGCAGGCGCGGCGCCGAGAATGGTCCTTGCAGGCATCGTTGTCTCCTTGATTTGCATCGAGACTAATGCTTTTCTGACGAGGATGCTTCGATGAGGAACGAACCATGCGCGAAGGACCTGACATAGCCCGCATTGCCAGCCTGGTGGGCGATCCAGCGCGGGCAAACATGCTGTCCGCACTGATGGGCGGCACGGCACTGACGGCGAGTGAACTGGCACTCGAGGCCGGGGTGTCGCTTCCGACAGCGAGCTCCCATCTGTCGAAGCTGATGGAAGGCGGGCTGCTGACGCTGGCAAGCCAGGGACGGCATCGCTACTACGGCCTCGCCGGCCCGCAGGTAGCAGGCATGATCGAGGCGATCACAGGTGTTGCCGCTGCGGCCGGGCCGCAACGAGTGCGGCCTGGCCCACGCGACGCGGCCATGCGCGTGGCGCGGGTCTGCTACGACCACCTCGCCGGCGAGCAGGCGGTGGCGATGCTGGACCGTCTCGTCGCTCGACAAGTGCTCCTGCGAGATGATGAGGAGATTCACCTTGGGCCGTCGGCCGCCTCGCATTTCGCCGCGATCGGCATCGATGTCGAGGGCAAGGCGCGGCGACCGGTGTGCCGGGCCTGCCTCGACTGGAGCGTGCGGCGTTCGCACCTCGCCGGCACGCTGGGCGCCGCCATTCTCGACAAGATCCTCGCCGAGAAATGGGCGCGGCGCGAGAAGGACAGCCGTGCGGTGATTTTCTCGCCGACAGGCAAGCAGGCGTTCGAGAAGACGTTTCTCGCCTGACGGCTCGCTTCGACGCACTAGAACGGCTCGTCGTTTCACGGAAACACCGAACCGCTCTATCTTTTTTGTTTTGACGCAATCCCAGACGGAAAACCGTTCCACACTTTTCCTGGAATTGCTCTAGCCGCGCTTGAGCGGCTTGGCCTGCTTGAAAAAATCCTCCCAGGGATCGGCTTGCCCAAGCCGCTTCAGCGTCGTCTTGTCGCCGATCGGAAAGGCGTTCGGCGGCAATCCGGCCTCGATTTCCGCCCAGGTCACCGGCATTGATACCGTGGCGCCTTTTTTGGCGCGCGACGAATAGGGCGCGACCGTGGTCGCGCCACGGCCATTGCGCAGATAATCGACGAATATCCTGCCGGTGCGCGCCTTCTTAGACAGCGTCGCCGTGTAGCGGTCGGGTGCGGCTTGCTCGAGCGCTCGGGCGAACTCATGGGCGAAGCCTTTGACCTCGTCCCAGTCCGCCGACGGCTTCAGCGGGACGAGGACATGATAGCCCTTGCCGCCCGAGGTCTTGACGAAATTAGGCAGGGACAGTTCGTCGAGCCGGCTGCGGATATCGAGCGCCGCGGCACGCACCGCCTTCACGTCGACACCCTCGTCGGGATCGAGATCGAAGATGATCTGGTCTGGTTTTTCCAGCTCGTCCGTGGTCGAGCCCCAGATGTGGATCTCGACGACGCCGAGTTGAACGAGGGCCACGACACCGTCGAAATCGCGGATGAACAATATCTCCTCGCCGTCGGTGGGGTCCTTCATCACGGCGATCTTGTCGTGCATGCCGGCCGAGGCATGCTTCTGGAAGAACCGTTGGCCGCCAACACCGTCCGGCGCCCGCACGAGGCTGAGCGGCCGGTTGATGACGAATTGCTTCATGCGCGGCCAGACCAGCGCGTAGTGATCGACCAGATCCTGCTTCGATACGTTCTCCTGCGGCCACAGAAGCTTGTCGGGGCGGGACAGCGTAACCGAGGTTTTCGCCGCGCCGGCGGGTTCGGCGGGCTTTGGCCTCGGCTCGGCCGTGGCTGAGCGTGCTTTCGGTTTCTCCTGCACGACTTCCTCCGCCGGCTTGTCCTCGCGCAATCCCTGGAACGACGCGTGGCGTATTATACGGTCCGACGTCCAACTGCGAAACTCCACTTCGCCAACAAGTTCGGGCTTGACCCAGACCAGCCCCTTGCCCCTTGGCACCGCCCTGTCGAAGGGCGAGGTTGTCGTCTTCAGCGCATCAAGCCTCCTCTTCAGCTCGTTGGTGCTTTTGGCCGTGAAGCCGGTGCCGACGCGGCCGGCATAGCGCAGCTTGCCGCCCTCGTGATAGCCGACCAGCAGCGAGCGCAGGCCCCGCCCGGTCTTGTCCGACGGCATGTAGCCGCCGATGACGAATTCCTGGCGCGCCGTACATTTCGACTTCACCCAGGACGGGACACGGCCGCTGCGATAGGGCGCATCGGCGCGCTTGGAGACGACGCCTTCGAGCCCCAGCCGGCAAGCATGCTCCAGCATGATCTTGCCGGGCTCGGCAAAGTGGTCGCTGAAGCGCACGGCCTGATCCTCGGCCTGTCCGGCGAGCAAAGTGCGCAGCCTTTCCTTGCGCTCGACCAGCGGCTCTGAACGGATATCCTCACCGTTGAGACGCAACAGGTCGAAAACGTAGTAGATGAAACGATCCGTACGGCCCGCCGACAGATCTTGCTGCAGCAGCGAGAATGACGACACGCCATTATGCGCCAGCACGACGATTTCGCCGTCGATGATAGCATCGGTGCATTTCAGGCCGCCAAGTGCCGCGACAATTGCGCCACCGAATTTGTCGGTCCAGTCGAGGCCGGCGCGTGTCAAAAGCCGCACCTCGGTGCCGGCAAGCTGCGCCTGCATGCGATAGCCGTCGAACTTCACCTCATGTAGCCAGTCCTTGCCGGGCGGGGCGTCCCGCTCCAGCGTTGCGAGCGCCGGTTCGATGAATTCCAGCCGCCTTGCCGCGACGGCCTTCGCTTTGCTGGCGGCCGGCCTGTCGGACTGCCAGACGCTTGGCTTCTTGCCGTCGGCGGTCTTGCCTTCGCCGACCTCTTCGATGGTCAGGCCGGATTTCACCGATTGCGGCGCCTCCTGCAAAATGTCCTCGCCCGGACGCGCGGCGGCATCGTCGGATTTGATCAGCAACCAGTTGTCACGCTTTTCGCCCGGACGCGGCTTCAGCCGCACCAGATGCCAGGCGCCATGCAATTTGCGGCCATACAGTTCGAAACTGATATGGCCTTTCTTCATCGCCCTTGCCGGTTCGCCATCGGGGACCCAAGTTCCCTCGTCCCAGACAATGACCGAGCCGCCGCCATATTGGTCCTTCGGGATAGTGCCTTCAAACGGCGCATAGTCGATCGGGTGGTCCTCGACGTGCACGGCGAGCCGCTTTTCGTGCGGGTCGAGGCTCGGGCCTCGCGTCACGGCCCAGCTCCACAGCACGCCACCATGCTCGAGACGAAGGTCGTAGTGGAGCCTGGTGGCGGCATGCTTGTGGATGACGAAGATGCCACCCGCCACGGCTTTCTTGCCGCGCGAAACCTTGCCGGCTGGTTCGGCCGTCTTCTTGAAATTGCGCTTGGCGTGATACTGCTCGAGGCTGGCCATGGGCGGATCCTAAGCAGATTTGCGCCGGGCGGCTTTGGACTTGGCGCCTTTTCCCGGGCGTCCGGTCTTTGCCGGCGCACCGGCTTCCGACGAAAGGCTCTTCTTCAGCGCATCGAAGAGGTTGACGACGTTGGAGGGCCGTGGTTCCGCCTTGGCCTTCGGTGCCTTCTTGCCGGCCTTCTTGGCGCGGACCAGCTCGATCAGGGCATTTTCGTATTTGTCCTCGAATTCGGAAGGATCGAACGCCGCCTGTTTCTCATCGACGATGTGTTCGGCCAGCCTGATCATCTCGGCGTCGGTCTTCACCGTCTTGATGTCGCCGAACACTATCTCGGGCCTGCGAACCGTATCGCCATAGCGCAAGGTCGTCAGCAGCAGACCCTTGCCCAACGGCTCGATGACCACCGGACGTTCGCGGCGATAGAGCACAATGCGGGCTAGCCCCGCCGTCTTCTTGGCGGCCATGGCGTCGCGGATGACGGCGAAGGCCTCTTCCGAGACCTCGTCCGCAGGCGTCACATAATAGGGCGCGTCGAGATAGATCTGTTGGATCGAGGATTTTTCGATGAAACCATCGAGGCTCATCGTGTGCGAGGATTCGATCTGCACGGCTTCGATCTCCTCCTCCTCGATTTGGACGAAGTCGCCGTCGCCGATTTCGTAGCCCTTGATCTCGTCGCCTTCATCGAGCGGCTTGCCGCTTGCCGAATCGACATAGACGCGCTTGACGGTATTGCCGGTCTTGCGGTTGAGCACGCGGAATGAGACTTTCTCCGCCTGGGTGACGACATTGGTCAGTTCGACGGCGCAAGTGACCAGCGAAAGCTTGAGATACCCTCTCCAGGCCGGGCGCGGCGCCATGACAAACTCCCTGCACGACAATGTTCAACCGAGAACGGGCAAAGTCCGTTCCGGTTCCGGCGGCGCAAAAGGCAAGTCCGGGCTTTCAACCCAGCCTTGCCTTGTTCTCGCTCACTGCGCTACTCGGCGGCTTGCAGGTTGACCTTGCTTTCCGCTATCTCGGTAAGCTTGCGGTCGGTTGCCTGCTCCTCCTTGAGGTTGTTGGCCAACACATTGGCGCAGTCGCTGCGGCCCAGTTGCTTGGCCCAAGCAATCAGGGTGCCGTAACGGGTCATCTCATAATGCTCGACCGCCTGGGCGGAGGCGATCAGCGCAGCGTCGAGGACCTCCTTGTCGGCGATGTCGCCGCTGACGTCGTCGGCTTCTTCGAGAATGCCGTCGATGGCTGGGCAGTCGACCTGCTTGGCCTTCACGCCGTGCAGTTCGAACACCTGCTCGACACGCTGGATATGACCCTTGGTCTGAGCGAGATGTTTCTCAAAGCCGGCTTTCAGCTGCGGATCACTCGCCTTGTCGATCATCTTCGGCAGCGATTTCTCGATCTGTTTTTCAGCGTAATAGATGTCGCGCAGCGTGTGCACGAAGAGGTCGTCGAGGGTTTTGATATCCTTCGAAAAGAAACCCATGGCCTTTGCCTTTCCATTGCTCTTGCGGTTTCGGATTTTTTGGCTGCGGCCCACCCGAGCACCACAGCCTGCGGAGCCGGTTCGTCCCGGCACTGGGAAATCAACGTGCGGCTGACGGGCCGGTTCCTGGTTTTCCGGCCGCGTGCACGGAAATTTCGCGGTCCGGCAAAACCTGAAACAAAACCGCGCCTCTGCGACATTCAGGCGAAACATATGTGATGCAAAAGTCACACTGGACGAAATGCCGACGGACTGCATGGAAACACCGCGAATCAGCCGCATTCCAGCCATGAACAAAGGCATTTTCGACCAGAGATTAACATCGCGTTCACCGACTATTCACGCCTGGACGCTATGATCCCCGCAATTCGGAAGGGACATCCGAAGCGGGACAGGGACCGAGTAAAATGAGCTTCTGGAATCAAATCGCCGGCTATGCCGCCGCCATCCGCGAATTCGTCGCTCCGACCTATCGGCCTGAGCGCTATTATATGCGCGGCCCAGGTCCCGCCTGCGCGCGCCGTGGCAACACGCTTGGGATCAGCGTGCACTGATGATGACCACGGAGAGCCGTCACGACAGCCGTATCTGCCGGCCCGACGCCGACAACCGGTCAACGACCTATCGCGCCGAGCGCCCTGCGCTGACCGACAGACGGCGTGCGACAACGCCCGGCCTCTAGCATTCCGGGCTTTGATCCAGCCGCCGGCAGGCCTAGTGTCGCCTGACACCAGCTGCCGGGCGTCACGTGACCGTCAAGCCGAACCATTCTCCTGAGCCGCCGGAATTCGGTGCAAGTCGCCCGTTGATCGTGTTCGACGGTGTTTGCGTGTTGTGCTCGGGCTTCGTGCGCATGGTGGTGAAGCTCGACCGCAAGGGCCACTTCCATTTCGTAACGGCGCAGTCACCGTTCGGCGAGGTGCTGTTCAAGAAATACGGGCTGCGGACGGATCGCTACGAGACCAATCTCGTCATCGTCGATGGCGCCGCTTTCACCCGCCTGGACAGTTTCGTTGCCGTCATGGCCGAACTCGGCTGGCCGTGTCGGTCGGCGCGGATCCTGCTGCTGTTGCCGCGCCCGCTTCGCGACTGGCTCTACGGCCGCATCGCAAAGAACCGCTACGCCCTGTTCGGCAAGAAAGACAATTGCGAAATCCCTTCCGCCGAGGTGAGGGCAAGATTGATCGGCTAGATTCGTTGCCGTGGCCGGGAGCGGGCGGGGCATTTTGGGGGAACTGTTGGGGGAACTGCGGATGAAGGTTCTTGTCGTCGGCGGCTATGGCACCTTTGGCGGTTGCACTGTCGAGCTTTTGGAGGGCGAGCCGCATCTGATCCTCTTTGTCGCCGGGCGCTCGCTCGCCAAGGCTGACGCGTATTGCAAGAAGCGCGCCCCGACAGCAGCCCAGCTGGTGCCGGCACTGTTCGACCGTGACGGCGATCTCGCCGCGCAACTCGCTGCATTAGAGCCTGATATTGTAGTCGACGCGAGCGGTCCGTTCCAGGCCTATGGCGAGGGACGCTATCGCCTGATCGAGGGCTGCATCGCCCGGCGCATCAACTATCTCGATCTAGCCGACGGCTCGGATTTCGTCGCCGGTGTCTCTGCGCTCGACGAGGCGGCGCGAAACGCCGGCGTCTTCGTGCTGTCCGGCGTGTCGAGCTTTCCGGTGCTGACGGCGGCAGTGGTGCGTCGCCTGTCTTCGGACCTGACGCGGGTCGACGGCATTCGCGGCGGCATCGCGCCGTCGCCCTTTGCCGGAGTCGGCGAGAACGTCATTCGGGCTATCGCCGGTTACGCCGGTCAGCCGATGCGGCTTGTTCGTAATGGCCGTCCCGAACAAGGCCATCCGTTCACAGAGCAATTGCGCTACTCCGTCGCGCCGCCGGGCCGGCTGCCGCTTCGAAACACGCTGTTCTCGCTGGTCGACGTTCCGGACCTGCGCGCTCTGGCCAAGCTTTGGCCGGAGACGAAGACCATCTGGATGGGCGCCGGGCCGGTTCCCGAGACGCTGCACCGCGCCCTGATCGGCCTCGCCTGGCTTGTACGCGCCGGATTGATCGGTTCGCTTTCGCCACTGGCGCCGCTGATGCATCAGGCAACGAACCGGCTGCGCTGGGGCGAGCATCGCGGCGGCATGTTCGTCGAGGTGGAGGGATCGGACCGGGCGGGCGCCATCGTCAAGCGCTCGTGGCATCTCGTGGCCGAGGGCAATGATGGGCCGCTGATCCCGTCGATGGCGGTCGAAGCGCTGGTCCGCAAAGCGCTGGCCGGACATCAGCCCGCGCCGGGCGCACGGGCGGCGATGCGCGATTTGGAGCTCCGGGATTATGAAGCCCTGTTCGCCGGGCGGACAATCTACACCGGCTTCAGGAACGGGGCGGCGGACGAGGACAAGCCGCTTTATGCCGAGCTGCTCGGTGCCGCCTGGCAAGGCCTTCCCGAGGCAATTCGGTCAATGCATGACCGTACGATCACGGCCGCAGGCCGCGCGCGCGTCGAACGCGGGCGCAATGTTCTTGGCCGGCTAATGGCCTGGACGGTCGGCTTCCCCGGGGCAAGCGAGGACATCCCGGTTCATGTCCGCTTCGACACCGACAAGGACGGCGAGACCTGGACCCGGACATTCGGCAAGCACAGTTTTTCGAGCCTACAGTCCGCAGGCCGGGGTCGATCGCAGCGCTTGCTGTGCGAACGCTTCGGCCCGCTGACCTTCGCGATGGCGCTGGTTGCAGCAGACGGCCGGCTGGCGCTGGTCTTGCGCCGCTGGAGTTTTTTTGGCCTGCCGCTTCCGATGTGGCTCGGTCCACGCTCGACTTCCTACGAAACGGTGAAGGATGGCCGCTTCCGCTTCCATGTTGAGATCTCGCATCCGCTTGCCGGCATGATCGTCCGCTACCGCGGCTGGCTGGAGCCCTCCGGCCCGCACGGCTCCAGCGAGATCGTGCCGCCTGCCAGCTTGGCCAATTCGCGACAGTCCTGCGCCGTGCACAGCGTCCAGCCCTGACCCGTTGCGCCCGAGGCGGCGAGCGCGAGGCGCCGCTGTGGCCCGACCTTGGGCGCATAGACCCACCAGCCGTTTCTCAGCACCGAGCCTTGCGGCGGCTCCATCCCGGCGCCCGATCCCTTGATGCGGGCCTCGACCAATTGCAGGCCGGACGGCAGCACCTTCCAGTCTTCCTGCCACTGGGTCTTCTCCACCGAATGCACCCAGGAGAGCGTGAAGGCAGCGACCGCGAGCGTCACCGTCTTGCCGGCCGCGACGATGCAGAGGCTCATGCTGAATTAGCCAGCGAAGCCTGCCGCGCGCGCCAGCAGTGCCAGCCGATCCAGGCAAGGGATAGCGCCCAGCCCGCCTCGTCGGTGAGCGGCAGCGCCGCAACCAGCAGCACGCCGGCGGCGAAGGCGACGAGGCGTTCCCACCAGGCCATGCGCCGCGCGAGAAATCCGACGGCCGCGGCGCCCCACAGGACGATACCCATGCAGGCTTTGATGACGATATAGGCGACCTCGACGGGATAGCCGAACTGGGCGGCGATCGGGCCGGGGTCCTGCAGCATCAGCGCCGGGGTATAGACCGCCATGAACGGCACAACGAAGCCGGCAATGGCAAGCTTGGTGGCCTGGACGCCGATCTTGAGGCCGCTTTCCTTGGCCATGGGCGCGGCGGCGAAGGCGGCCAGCGCCACAGGCGGGGTGAGATCGGCCATGATGCCGAAATAGAAGACGAACATATGGCTGACCACCAACGGCACGCCGAGCGACAGCAGCGCTGGCCCGGCCAGCGACGAAGTGATGATGTAGTTGGGAATGGTCGGTATGCCCATGCCGAGCACCAGGCAGGTGAGCATGGTCAAAAGCAGCGACAGGAACAGATTGTTCTCGCCGATCGAGATGATCCAGCCGATGAAGGTCGAGGCGATGCCGGTAAGCGTCAACGTGCCGATGACGATGCCGACAATGGCGCAGGCAATGCCGACCGGCAGCGCGTTCTTTGCTCCTTCGGCAAGCGAATCCACGCATATGCGCAGCGTCTCGCGCCCGCCCTTGAAGGTGAGGCAGGCGGCGACCAGCACGGCGATGACCAGGCTGAGGATGTTGACGCCGAATTTCATGAAGGAAGCCGCGGCAAGCCCGAGCGCCAGCCAGAAGACGATGCGGAAGGCGAGCGGCCCGATCGATGCTGCCAGCGGCGTGCCGAGGATAAGCACAATGCTCAACGCCAGGCCCATGGTGCCGGCGAACACCGGTGTGTAGCCGGCAAACAGCAGGTAGATCAGTGCTGCGAGAGGCAGTACCAGCGGCCAATGTTGTCTCACCGCATCCCACGGGTTGGGCAGGTCGGCCTTGGCCATGCCGTGCAGGCCGGCCTTGCCGGCTTCCAGGTGCACCTGCCAGAAACAGGCGCCGAAATAGAGCAGCGCCGGAATGATCGCCGCCTTGACCACAGCGGCATAGGGGATGTTCAGGGTCTCGGCCATGATAAAGGCAACCGCTCCCATCACCGGCGGCATGATCTGACCGCCCATCGACGAGGTCGCCTCGACGGCGCCGGCGAAAGCCGAGCGGAAACCGAAGCGCTTCATCAGCGGGATGGTGAACTGGCCGCTGGCCACCACATTGGCGACGCCGGAGCCGGAAATGGTGCCCATCAGCGCCGAGGACAGCACGCAGACTTGCGCCGGGCCGCCGCGCCATGAGCCGACCAGGCCAAGCGCAAAATCGTTGAACAGCGCGATCATGCCGGCGCGCTCAAGAAAGGCGGCGAAAACGACGAAGATGAAGATGTAGGCGGCCGAGACATAGATCGGCGTGCCGTAGATGCCTTCGGTACCGTAGGCGAAGGTGTCGACGAGCTGGGCGAAATCATAGCCGCGATGGATGAACGGCGGTGGCAGATGATTGCCGGCGAATGCGTAGGCGAGAAAGATGAAGGCAATGACGGCAAGCGGCAGCCCCATCAACCGCCGCGCCGCCTCGAAGACCAGCACGACCAGCACCGCGCCGACGATCAGGTCAGGCGTGGTGAGAAAGCCGGAGCGGCGGATGAGGTCGGCATAG
This sequence comes from Mesorhizobium sp. M1273, assembly GCF_040318195.1. NCBI lineage: Bacteria > Pseudomonadati > Pseudomonadota > Alphaproteobacteria > Hyphomicrobiales > Phyllobacteriaceae > Mesorhizobium > Mesorhizobium sp. M1273. The sequence goes on from NZ_JAMYLV010000011.1 coordinate 103,960, forward strand.
AACACCCAATTGTACAGACCGGTGGCGAAACCAAGCAGGCCGAGCGTCCAGAACACTGCTTTCGCCGGGACGCTTTTGGCGCGCAGATTGGCGATTAGGGCAAAGCCGAGCAGCAGCAGGAAGCCGACATGCATGGCGCGTATGACCTGGCTCGGTAGGCTGCCGTAGGCGGCGATGTAGATTTGGAAGATGGAGAAGGCGATGGCGATAAAAAAAGCCGCCTTGCCAGCGATGCCTTCGCCGAAGCCAGGCGGCAATCCTTCGACAGGAGCTTCCGCTGTGGGGGAAAGAACGGTCGGGGTTGCGGTCATTAGCGGGGTTCCTGGCGGGGCGCTCCCCTCCCCGAGGGAGGTGCGAGCGAAGCTAGGCGGGTGGGGTCGGTGCGGCAGTGTACGGCCTCAACCGACCCTACCGGTCCATTCGCCTTCGGCAGCTGTTCACCTTTTCCTCAAGGGGGAGGGATGGCTCCTTACTTCACCAATCCCTTTTCCTTGTAATACCTCTCGGCGCCTGGATGCAGCGGCACTGGCATGCCGTCGAGCGCCTTGGCCGGGTCGATCGCCTTGGCGGCGGCGTGGGCAGCGGTGAGCTGGTCGAGATGCTCGAACAGCAGTTTTGTCATCTGGTAGGCGGTCTCGTCGGAGACATCGGCGCTGGTGATCAGGAAATTGCCGACGGCGGCGGTCGCAACATCCTCGGTCTGGCCCTCGTAGGTGCCCTTGGGGATGACCACGGAAAGATAGGGCGAGCCGATCTTGGCGACGTCCTCCGCCGGCACGGCAACGATGTTTACCGGCAATGAGGTGGCGAGGTCACGGATCGACGCGACCCCAAGGCCAGCCGACTGAAGCGTGGCGTCGAGCTGTCGGTTCTTGATCAGCTCCACCGATTCGGCGAAGGGCAGATATTCGATCCGCCCGAGGTCTTCGTATTTCAGCCCGGCAGCGGCAAATATCGTGCGGGCGTTGAGCTCGGTGCCTGAGGCCGGCGCGCCGACCGAAAGGCTCTTGCCCTTGAGATCGGCGAGCGTCTTGATGCCGGATTCCTTGCTGGCGACGATCTGGATGTAGTTGGGATAGATGGCGGCAATGCCGCGCAGCTTGTCGAGCTTGCCTGGGAAGCCTGCTTCAGTATTGCCTTCGGCGGCCAGCTTGACGGAATCACCGAGCGCAAAGGCGATCTCGCCCTTGCCCTGCTGAAGCAGGTTGAGGTTTTCGACCGACGCTTTCGTCGCCTGCACCTGAGTACGCGCGCCTTCGATGCCCTTGCCGTAGATTTCCGACAGCGCGACGCCGAGCGGATAGTAGACGCCGGACGTGCCGCCGGTCAGCACGTTGATGAATTCCTGTGCCTTGACCGATACCGCGCCAAGGCCAAGCGACAGCGCCAGCACGCCGGCTGCAACAAATTTCGTTCTGAAATTGAGCATGCGATTTCCTCCCTGAAAATTCGCCGCCGTGCCCTCCTCGGCGGCACGAAGCGAGTTTAGACAGCGGGCGGGAAATGCCAACCCGCAATAGCAGCGATTAGACGAACGGCTAAGCAGTGCCGCAACACGTTGGCGCTTGCGCGAGGTCGCATTGCGGCAGAAAGATTTTTCCAGCGCTTGTCGAAATCCGGCAGGGCCGCGCGACATAAGTCCGGCTCGCAACGATGCGGCCTTCGAGAAACGGGAGAAGACCATGCGATACATGCTTTTGATCTATGGAAACGAAGCGGGGATGGCAGCCGCGCCACCAGATGCGGTGACACAGATGTCGAGCGCGTACGTCGCCTACACCGAAGCGCTGAAGAAATCCGGCGCCTGGCTCGCCGGCGACCGGCTGAAGCCGACGCAATCCGCTACCTCGGTGCGGATGGCCAATGGCAAGACCAACGTGCTCGACGGCCCCTATGCCGACACCAAGGAGCAGCTTGCCGGCTTCTATATGATCGAAGCGGAGGACGTCGACGCCGCCATCGCCTGGGCGGCGCGCTGCCCGGGCGCCAGCACCGGCACGGTAGAGGTGCGGCCGATCTGGGAACTCACCATGTGATGCCGGAATTGCCCGATACTGCGCGGGCGGCGGCGGAAGCGGCCGCCCGGCAAAGCTACGGCAAGCTGGTCGCTTATCTCGCCGCACGCACGCGCGACGTGGCCGCTGCCGAGGACGCATTGGCCGATGCCTTTGCAGCGGCGCTCGAGCGTTGGCCACAGGCGGGCGTGCCCGACAAGCCGGAAGCCTGGCTGCTGGCGGTGGCACGCAAGCGCCGCGTCGACGCGATCAGACGGCGGCTGACACGCGAGGCGGGCCGCGACCACCTCAGACTGATCGCCGAGGAGATGGAGGCGCGCATGGCCGAGGAAGACCTGCCGGACGAGCGGCTCAGGCTCATGTTTGCCTGCGCCCATCCCGCGATTGAGGCCGGCGTGCGAGCACCGCTGATCCTGCAGACGGTCCTGGGCTTCGACGCAGCGACCATCGCCTCGGCTTTTCTTGTCTCGCCAGCCACGATGAGCCAGCGCCTGGTGCGCGCCAAGACGCGAATTCGCGAGACAGGCATTCCGTTCCGCGTGCCGGAGCGGGCCGAGCTCGGCGAGCGGCTGGGCACCGTTCTGGAAGCGATCTACGCGGCGTTTGCCGAAGGTTGGTCCGACCCGGCCGGCACCGAAACGCGGCGCCGCAATCTCGCGACCGAAGGCATCTGGCTCGGCCGTTTGATCGCCTCGCTGATGCCGGATGAGCCGGAAGCACTCGGCCTGCTGGCGCTGATGCTGTTCGCCGAGGCGCGGCGTGCAGCCCGGCGCAATGCGGCGGGTGACTATGTGCCGCTGGCCGAGCAGGATCTTGCATTGTGGGACGATACCCTGATCGATGAAGCGGAGGCGCTGCTCGGGCGCGCGGCCGCCGAGGGTGTTGTCGGCCGCTACCAGCTCGAGGCCGCCGTGCAATCCGCCCATACGACACGGCGGCTGACCGGTTGTACCGACTGGGTCGCGATCAAGGAGCTCTACGACGCGCTGTCGGTGATTGCCGGCTCGCCGGTGGTGTCGATCAACCGTGCGGTGGCGATTGCCGAGGCCGAAGGTGCTTCACAAGGATTGGGCGCGCTTGATCAACTCAGCGGCGACAAGCGGCTGTATGACTATCAACCTTACTGGGCCGCCCGCGCGGGCCTGCTGGCCAGACTCGGCAAAGTTCCACAAGCGAGCGAGGCCTATGACCGGGCTATCGGCCTCGAACGAGATCCGGCCGTCCGCCGGTTCCTGCAGGAACGACGGGCAGGGCTCGGCCGCGCGGAAAGACACTGAGACAAGGCGGAGTGCTTAGGCCGGCCACATGTCGTGGGAAGCATTCAGCCTCTTCATCACCCGATGTTCCCGCAAATTGGCCCACAGGCGTTCGATGTTCGGCCAAGCGGTTGGAACCTTCGCGACCTCCGGATGCCAGGCCACCAGCATGACGAGATAGATGTCGGCCAGCGAGAGTTGGTCGCCGGCCAGCCAGTCGCGGCCGTCGAGGGCGGCATCGAGAATGGCGAGGCTGCGATCCATTTCCGAGACCGCCGCCTGTTTGACAGCGTCCACGCCCCGGGGATCGGTCGTGTAGCGATGAGCGTAGAAGAACCGCAGGTCAGCCGAATAGATGACGGAGGACATGAAAAACATCCAGCGCAGGAAGTCGGCGCGGTCAGCCGAACTTGCTGCGGGCGCCAGTCCTGCTTCGGGGTGGCGCTCGGCCAGCAGGATGCAGATCGCCGCCGATTCGGTCATCGAGCGTCCGTCCGGCAAGATCAGGACCGGCACCTGGTTCAAGGGGCTGATATCAAGAAAGGCCTGGTCGGGTCGGCCCTTCGGAACGTCGATCTGGTCGAAAGGCACGCCCGCCAAAGCGAGCGCCGCCTCGACGACAAAGCCGCCGGTATTGGCACGCGTATAGAGCTTGTACATAAAGTCCTCCACCTGCCGGGCAGCGACGATTGATACGGAAGTGACCCGCCGCTCAAGCGAACGACGCCCGCCACAGGTGGTTTTTCAGCGGTCCACGCCGACGCGTGATACTGAGTATTTGATGTCGGAGGGCATCGCGAAGGATCGCTACTGACCGGTCAAAAACGCTCGTGTCTAAGCGCCCAATCCCTCGAACAGGATCGTCGAGAGATAGCGCTCGGCGAAGGAGGGGATGACGACGACGAGGTTCTTGCCCTTGTTCTCGGGCCGCGAGCCGACGACGATCGCCGCTTGCAGGGCGGCCCCCGACGAGATGCCGACCGGCACACCTTCGAGCCGAGCGACGAGCCGTGCATTGGCAACCGAATCCTCGTTCGAGACCTTGACGATCTCGTCATAGATCGTCGTGTCGAGGATTTTTGGCGCGAAGCCGGCGCCAATGCCCTGGATCTTGTGCGGGCCTGGCTGGCCGCCCGACAGCACCGGCGAGGCTTCCGGTTCGACGGCGACGACATGCACCGAGGGCTTGCGCTTCTTCAGCACCTGGCCGACGCCGGTGATGGTGCCGCCGGTCCCGATGCCGGCAACGAAGATATCGACTTCGCCATGGGTGTCGTTCCAGATTTCCTCGGCCGTGGTGCGGCGATGGATTTCCGGATTGGCCGGGTTTTCGAATTGCTGCGGAATGACAGCGTCGGGCAGCGTTGCCGCCAGCTCGTCCGCCTTGGCGATGGCGCCCTTCATGCCTTTCGGCCCTTCGGTCAGCACCAGTTCGGCACCGAGCAGAGCCAGCATCTTGCGGCGTTCGACGGACATGGTTTCCGGCATGGTCAGGATCAGCTTGTAGCCCTTGGCAGCGGCGGCAAAGGCGAGCGCGATGCCGGTATTGCCCGAGGTCGGCTCGATCAGGGTGGTCTTGCCGGGCGTAATCCTGCCGGAAGCCTCCAGTGCCTCGATCATCGACACGCCGATGCGGTCCTTGACCGAGGCGATCGGGTTGAAGAATTCGAGCTTGGCCAGCAGATTGGCGACGACACCCTTCTCCCTGGCGAATTTATCAAGCCGCACCAGCGGCGTGTCACCGATCGTCTCGGTGATCGAATTGTAGATGCGGCCGCGGCCGGGCACGTGTGTGGGGGTGGCGGGCTTGTTCATTGATTTCCTCCCAGAGGTAAAGCGGCAAGAGTCGCGCGGGCATAGGATAGAGCCATCCACCGCGCAAGATAGGCTGTCGATCGAAAAATATCCGAGTGAAGTTCGTGCTGAGTACCCCCGCCTTTGCAAGGGGTGGCAATCCTTGGGCGGATTGGCGAAAGAGATCTATTGGCGGGCGGCAATTGCCGCCGCCGCGCCGACCATAAAGCCGGCGGCGGTGCGGTTGAGTGCCCTCAGCGCCCGCGGCGACTTCAGGAACCAGCGCGCCTTGGCCGCCAGCGCCAGATAGGGCACCAGCACGACGAGCAGGACGACGATGGTGAGCGCGACGAGGATGCCGTAATCGGCCAGCGTGATCGTCTTCAGATCGACGATGGTCGGGGTGATGGCAAGATAGAAGATCATCGTCTTCGGATTGCCGAGCGTGACGGCAAGGCCGGCTACAAAGCTGGATGCCAAGCCGCCCTTGCCTTTCTTCGCCTCCACCGTTTCGGGCGTGATGCCGCTCGTCCAGAAACGCCAGCCAAGAAAGGCGAGGTAGGCGACGCCCAGCCATTTGATGGCCAGGAAGACCATGCCGAAAGTCTGTGCGACGAAAGCCAGGCCGAGCACCACGGCAGTGAGATAGGTCAGGTCACCGAGCATCAGCCCGAACGACATGGCCAGCGACGAGTGGAAGCCGGAACCCAGAGCACGCGCAACAAGCGCGGTGACGCCTGGGCCGGGGATGGCCGCGGCGATGCCGAGGGCAGCACTATAGGCGAGGAACCCGGTGAGTGTCATGATTGGCGCTTGTCGCACAATGTTGAAGTTGGGTGAATTCCCTCGGGCCGGATTCGATTGCGCCAGCGCAGCAGGCGACACCGCCGTTCAGGAGCGGCCGTCTTCGTAGGTAACGCGCCAGATGGTGCCGTTACCGTCCTCTGTGACGATCAGGGAGCCGTCCTTGGCCATCGCGACACCGACCGGGCGGCCCCAGACGGCGTCGTTCGAGATGACGAAGCCGGTCATGAAGTCCTCATATTCGCCTGTCGGCTTGCCATCCCTGAATTTGAGCCTCACCACCTTGTAGCCGGTCCTAGCGCCACGGTTCCACGAACCATGCATGGCGACGAAGGCGTCACCCTGATAATCCGCCGGGAAGTTCTTGCCGTCGTAGAAGGCTATATTCATCGGCGCCGAATGCGCCTGCATCAATACATCGGGGACAGTGGCCTTGCCGGCGAGGTCTGGCCGCTCGCCCTGATGGCGCGGATCCTCGTTATTGCCGATGTAGTACCAAGGCCAACCATAGAATCCGCCGTCCTTGACCGCCGTTGCAAATTCGAACGGCACATTGTCGCCGAGTTCGTCGCGCTCATTGACGACGCACCACAATGCGCCGGTGGCGGGCTGCACGGTCATGCCCGTACAGTTGCGCAGGCCGGTGGCGACAGTTCGCGGATTTTTCCCATCCGGGTCAAAGGCGAGCACATCGGCACGGCCGTCCTCGGAGCCCCAGGCCGCCCCGAGCGGCTTTGATTTGGCCCAGGCGTCGAGGCCGCTATCCGGCTCCTTGCCTATATCCTCGGCTACGTTCGAGGCGGAGCCAACCGACAAATAAAGCGCTTTGCCGTCCTGCGAGAAGGCGATGTCGCGGGTCGTGTGACCACCCGACGGGATTTGGGCGACAATGGTTTCTGGTTTGCCGGATGTCTTCAGGTCGCCATCGCGATAGGGGAAGCGGACGATGCTGTCGCTGTTCGCGACATAAACCCATTGCGGTTTGTCTCCTGGCGGATAGAAGGCGATGCCGTAGGGATAATTGAGCCCCTTGGCGAAGATCGCTTTCTCGATGGGCCTGGCGCTGCCCTCGGCGAGACGATAGACGCGTATTTGGTCGGCATGGCTGTTGGCAACAAACAGGTCGCCATTCGGAGCGACGCGCACGACACGTGGATTGACGATGCCGGATACGATCATTTCAGCCGAAAAGCCCGACGGCAATTCTGGCTTGGCGCTTTCGGGCCGTTCCGCCACGCCGGCGCCGTTCGAAGCGGATTGGGCGGGGTCGGCTGCCGGCATGTCTCGCGGCCCAATCAGGCGTCGGACGCCAGGCCTGTCGGCGTGCCAATCGCCAAACGCGGCTTCGCCTTTGAGCACATTCTGGTCCGCCTGCTGGGCGGCTGCCGGTGTCGCAACAAGGAGGGCAGCGGCCAAGGCCGCAAAGCCGCCAGGTCGGATCATCAACGTCCTCCGGGATACGCCTCGAACAGGGGCAAACGGCATCAGGCATTGATCGTTCCAAGCGGCCGTCCAGCACACGAGGATTTGAAGCCGAACCCGTTCAGTTGCCAGAGGCGTAAAAGTCGTCGTCGAGGCGCTTTTCCAGCGCGACCAGATCGGCCGGCAGCGGTAAACCCATCGCCCGCATCTCTTGCAGCTTCTCGCGCAACTGCTCTTGTACCTCGTGCTGATCCTCTGGCTGGTTGATCATTTCTTCGAGCAGCAGACTGATCTGGGCCTTGAACGATTCCAGCGCCATTCTTTTCTCCTCCTTGCGGCAGGCCCGCGGCGGCTCCTAGCTCAGCATGCGCGAAATCAGCTGCGCCGTATAGTCGACCATCGGTACTATGCGCGCATAATTCAGCCGCGTCGGCCCGATGACGCCGAGCGCACCGACGACACGCGCGTCCTTGTCGCGATAGGGTGCCACCACCAGCGAGGAGCCAGACAGCGAAAACAGCTTGTTTTCCGAACCGATGAATATGCGCACGCCTGGGCCTGCCTCGGCGAGGTCGAGAAGCTGGATCAGCCCATCCTGCGTCTCCAGATCCTCAAACAGATGCCGCAGCAATTCTATGTCGGCCTGGGCAGTGACGTTTTCCAGGAGATTGGCGCGACCGCGCACGATAAGCCGCCCAGGCACGCCGCTTTCAGCGCCTGCCCAGACCGCCAGGCCCTTCTCGACCAGATCCTGCGACAGCGTGTCGAGGGCCGCCCTGGTCTCTTCCTTGATGCGGGCGATCTCGACCCGCGCCTCGGCCAGGGTGCGACCGCGGATATGGGAGTTGAGGAAGTTAGAGGCTTCGTGCAATTGCGAGATGGTGATGCCGGCGGGCAGATCGATGACGCGATTTTCGACGTCGCCGTTCTGCGAGACCAGCACGGCCAGCGCCTTGGTCGGCTCGAGCTGGATGAATTCGATGTGCTTAAGCGCCGCCTCATTCTTGGCGGCGAGCACGAGGCCGGCGCCGCGCGACATGCCGGACAGCATCTGGCTGGCCTCGGTCAGCATATGCTCCAGCGTCGCGCCCGAGCCGGAGGCGCGCACCTGGGCCTCGATGGTGCGGCGCTCCTCGTCGGAGAGGTCACCAAGTTCCATGAAAGCATCGACGAAGAAGCGCAGGCCTGCCTGGGTCGGCAGCCGGCCAGCCGAAATGTGCGGCGCATAGATCAGGCCGAGATGCTCAAGGTCGCTCATCACGTTGCGGATGGTGGCCGGCGACAGCGACGACGGCAGGATGCGCGACAGGCTGCGCGAACCGACCGGCTCGCCATCCCTCAAATAGGAATCGACGATGCGCCGGAAGATGTCGCGCGAACGCATGTCGAGCGATTGAAGCGCGGGCGATTGCAGCGCGTGCGACGGGAGCACGTGCGACTGCAAACCGGGATCGACTGCCTTTGTCATTTCGAGCCAAAACCTCCGCCCCGAAGATATAGACTTCCGCGGTGTCGGCGCAACCGGTCCATTTTCCTTTGCGCCTCACGCCCCGTGCGGCTACAAGCCGGCCAAGATTCCCCGGCCAAGATTCCGAAGAAAGAAAGAAGCCTGAATGCGCCCTTCCAAACGCCAATTCGACGAAATGCGCCCCATCTCCTTCGAGCGCGGCGTCTCCAAGCATGCGGAAGGCTCGTGCCTGGTGAAGTTCGGCGACACGCATGTGCTGTGTACGGCCAGCCTGGAGGAAAAGGTGCCGGGCTGGATGCGCAACTCCGGCAAGGGCTGGGTTACGGCGGAATACGGCATGCTGCCGCGTTCGACCGGCGAGCGCATGCGCCGCGAGGCTTCGTCCGGCAAACAAGGCGGCCGCACGCTGGAAATCCAGCGGCTGATCGGCCGCTCCCTGCGCGCCGTGGTCGATCTGCAGGCGCTCGGCGAGCAGCAGATCACCGTCGACTGCGACGTGATCCAGGCCGACGGCGGCACGCGCACCGCTTCGATCACCGGCGGCTGGGTGGCGCTCTACGACTGCCTGCGCTGGATGGAAGCCCGCCAGATGGCGAGCCTGAGCAAGGTGCTGAAGGATCACGTTGCGGCAATCTCCTGCGGAATCCATGATGGCCAGCCGGTCATCGACCTCGACTACATCGAGGATTCCTCGGCCGGCACCGACGCCAATTTCGTCATGACCGGCAAGGGCGGCATCGTCGAGATCCAAGGCACGGCCGAGGGCGAGCCGTTCTCGGAAGAGCAGTTCGCGGCGCTGATGGGGCTCGCCAAGAAAGGCATTCAGCGCCTGGTCAGCTTGCAGCAAATGGCGGTGGCTTAGCTGCGGTCAATATTGATGAGATTGGCGATCCTGTGACTCCTTCCGCAATCCTGGAATCAGCACTCTACGTGACCGACCTTGCTGCCGCGGAACGGTTCTATTCGGGCGTGCTCGGGCTCGATCTGCTCGGTAAGGTCGATGGCAGGCATCTCTTCTTCCGCTGCGGCGACGGCGTGCTGCTTATCTTCAATGCCGAGGCCACCAAAGTGCCGCCGCGGGCCGACGCCAAGCTGCCCGTGCCGCCGCATGGCGCGGTCGGCCAGGGCCATCTTTGCTTCGCCGCAAGCGCGGATGAAATCCCACGCTGGAAAGCGCATCTTGAGGCGAAGAAAATCGCCATCGAAAGCGAGTTCGAGTGGCCGCAAGGCGGCCGCTCGATCTATATTCGCGATCCCTCCGGCAATTCGATCGAATTCGCCGAGCCACGAATTTGGGGCATCTGATGCATTCGCCAACTATTCATTCGCTTGATGGGCATAAGATCATCGTCGCAAGCCACAACGCCGGCAAATTGCGAGAATTCGCCGATCTGATGGCGCCATTCGGCATTGAAGCGAAGTCCGCAAAGGAATACGGCCTGCCGGAACCGGACGAGACCGGCACCACTTTCGAGGAGAACGCCCTCATAAAAGCCTTGGCCGCCGCCAAGGCCACTGGATTGCCGGCGCTGTCGGACGATTCCGGCCTGTGTGTCGATGCGCTCGACGGCGCACCCGGCGTCTACACCGCCAACTGGGCTGAGACGCCGGACGGCTCCCGCGACTTCGGCATGGCCATGCAGCGCACGGAAGTGGCCTTGCAAGAAGTTGGCGCGATCACGCCTGCCCAGCGCAAGGGCCGCTTTGTCGCGGTCATCTGCCTGGCCTTCCCCGATGGCCAGGCGGAATATTTTCGCGGTGAGGTCGAGGGCACGCTGGTATGGCCGCCGCGCGGCGAGCTCGGCTTCGGCTACGATCCGGTGTTCTTGCCCGATGGGTCCGAGAAGACCTTCGGCGAGATGAGCGCGAAGGACAAGCATGGCTGGAAGCCCGGCCAGCCAACCGCATTGTCGCACCGTGCCCGCGCCTTCCAGAAATTCGCGCAAGCCCGATTGGCCGCCGTATGACCATGCTGCTCGACCGCAGGCCTGGTTTCGGCGTCTACGTCCACTGGCCGTTCTGCGCGGCCAAATGCCCGTATTGCGACTTCAACAGCCATGTCCGCCACCAGCCGGTCGATCAGGAGCGTTTTGCCCGCGCCTTCGAGGCCGAGCTGGCGACGATGCGCGGCCGCACCGGGCCGCGCGAGGTGACCAGTATCTTTCTTGGCGGCGGCACGCCATCGCTGATGAAACCGCAGACCGTGGCGGCGGTGCTGGATGCAGTGGCGAAGAACTGGACGGTGCCTGATGGCATCGAGGTGACACTGGAGGCCAATCCCTCCTCCGTCGAGGCCGAGCGCTTTCGCGGCTATCGCGCGGCCGGCGTCAACCGGGTATCGCTTGGCGTGCAGGCGCTGCACGACAAGGATCTGCGCTTCCTCGGCCGTTTGCACAATGTCGATGAGGCCCTGCATGCGATCGGCCTGGCGCGCGAGATATTCCCACGGCTGTCGTTCGACCTGATCTACGCGCGGCCCGGTCAGACGCCGGAAGCGTGGCAGGCGGAGCTCGAGCAGGCGATCGGCCACGCCGCAGACCATCTGTCGCTCTATCAGCTGACCATCGAGGAAGGCACGCCGTTCCATGCGCTGCATGCGGCAAGGAAGTTCATCATTCCAGACAATGAGCTTGCCGCCGATCTCTACGCGTTGACACAGGAGATCACCGCCGCGCGCGGACTGCCGGCCTACGAGATTTCCAACCATGCCAGGCCCGGCGCCGAAAGCCGGCACAATCTCACCTACTGGCGTTATGGCGAATATGTCGGCGTCGGTCCCGGCGCGCATGGCCGGTTCGTCGAAAATGGCCGGCGCGTGGTGACGATCGCCGAGAAAATGCCGGAGACTTGGGCCAATCTGGTCGAGGCCAAGGGCCATGGCGTTACCGGCGGCGAGATCCTGACGCGGTCGGAAGAGGCCGACGAGTTCCTGCTGATGGGGCTGAGGCTGGCGGAAGGCATCGACCTTTCCCGCTACGAGGCATTTTCAGGGCGCGGCCTGTCGACGGCACAGCTGTCGGTACTGCAGGACGAAGGCCTGGTGGCGCCGATCGGCAATGCGCGCCTGCGCGCCACGCCGGCCGGCATGATCGTGCTCGATGCGGTCGTGGCGGACTTGGCCAGATAGCACGTTGAAGAACGTTCTCTTCATCTGCAGCCAGAATCGCTTGCGCAGCCCGACGGCGGAGCAGGTGTTTTCCAAGCGGCGGGACATCGAGGTCGCTTCGGCCGGCACTAATCACGATGCCGACATTCCGTTGACGCATGAACTCGTCGCCTGGGCCGACATCATCTTCGTGATGGAAAAAACGCACCGCGCCAAACTGCAGCAGAATTCAAGACAAGCCTGAAAAAGGTTCGGGTAATCTGCCTCGATATTCCCGACGACTATGCATTCATGGACCCGGCTCTGGTGGGCCTGCTGGAGGCGCGTGTCTCGAAGTATCTGGGTTGAACGATACATCGCGGAGCATGCGCAACCGCGCTTCGAGAACTGTCTCGACCGATCGCTAAGGTTTGCGGGGTCAAGCCTCGTGCTTGTGGCGGTGTTTGGCGCGATCTTTTTCGCTGGTCTCTCCGGAACGGACCGGCTTGATCTCGCTTTTGTCGCGTGAGGCATGGTGCTGGTCGTCTGTGGAATGTGACGCTGCGCCATCGCGGGCGCTTTTTGTTTCGAGGCGGGTGATGAAAATGTCGAAGCGATTGGGCATCGTCCGGTCAGTGCTCCATCGTGCGGGCGGTTTCGTTTGCGGGCTTGCTCTCTGCCGATCGCTGGCGTGCAAGCGGCTTCTTGGCTCTGCCATCTGCGGCTTCGGCAGGCCGGCTCTTGTCGCATGGTGCGGCGAAGCGTTTGCGGCCGGCATAGTAGGGTTCGAAAACGTCCTGTATCGTCAGGCTGTCCATCCTGCTCCTCCCGAGATCAGGGGTAAAATTCGCCGGCAACGGTTTCGTTCCCTACTGTGGCGAAGGCATGGCGGCCGGTTCACGTCGGCATCCCTTTTGGAACCAGGGCCTTTGCAACCCAGGCTTTTGCAACCAAGCGTGAGCCGTGCCAAACAGGGTCGAACGGAGTTGTGCAGGTGACCGGCGAATCGGCCAAACGCAGTTATGTGGTCGGGCAGACCGAAATCGCCGCCCGGCCGCTCGAGCCGGCGCTCTACCTGGTGGCGACGCCTATCGGCAATCTCGCCGATATCACGCTGCGCGCGCTGGAAACGCTCGCCGCCGCCGATATCGTCGCTTGCGAGGACACACGTGTCAGCCGCGTGCTGCTCGACCGCTACGGCATCCGCCGCCGCACCACCGCCTACCACGAGCACAATGCCGGCGAGGCCGGACCGAAGCTGATCGCGGCGCTGCTGGCCGGCCAAAGCGTAGCGCTGATCTCGATGCCGGCACGCCGCTCATCTCCGACCCCGGCTACCGGCTGGTTGGTGAGGCGCTGGATCGCGGCATTCGTGTCGTGCCGATCCCCGGACCGTCGGCGCCACTTGCCGCGTTGACGGCATCCGGCCTGCCCTCGGACGCGTTTCTGTTTGCCGGCTTCCTGCCGGTGAAGACCGGGCAGCGGCTGACGCGGCTGGAAGCGCTGAAGGCGGTGCCGGCAACGTTGATCTTCTTCGAATCGCCGCGCCGGCTGGCCGAGACGCTCAGTGCCATGGTCGAGGTGCTGGGCGGTGCCCGCAAGGCGGCGATCGGCCGCGAGCTGACCAAGACTTTCGAGGAGATGCGGACCGGCACCCTGCAATCGCTCGCCAGCCATTATGCGGGAGCCGATACGCCCAAGGGTGAAATCGTCATCTGCGTCGGCCCGGCCGATGCGGTCGCTGATGAGCCAGAAGACATCGACCGGCTGCTGCTTTCGCTCGCCGCCGAGATGCCGGCCTCCAAGGCAGCGGCGGAAGCCGCCAAGATGACGGGTGGCCAGAAGCAGGCGCTCTATCGTCGGCTCCTCGACCTCAAAAATGCCGGAAGAGACGGGACCGGCGGAGACGGCGATGGCTGAACGGCCGAGCGCCAGCCGACAAAAGGCCTACCGGCGCGGCCATCACGGCGAATGGCTGGCGGCGGCGGCGCTGATGCTGAAAGGCTACCGAATTCTGGCCCGCCGCCACCGCACCAGGTTCGGCGAGATCGACCTGATCGCGCGGCGCGGCGATCTGGTGCTGATCGTCGAGGTCAAGGCGCGCCGCACGCTGATGGAGGCAATGGAAGCAGTCGGCCGTGAATCGGAGCGCCGCATCGAAGGCGCCGCCGATTTCTGGCTGTCGCGCCAATCCGACTACGGAAAATTATCGGTGCGCTTCGACATGGTGGCGGTGCTGCCGTGGCGCTGGCCGGTGCATGTCGAGAACGTTTTCTACGGGCGGAACTAGGCTATTCCCGAAGTGGGGCCGTTTTGCTGCGCCTGCGGTTCAGATCATGGTTTGCCGATCTGTCAAGCATCCGCCCAGCGCTGACTGGAACAAAAGCGTTCCTGCGTTGTTCCCCAATCGTCCTGATGTTCGACGGGCTGGTTCAAATGCCGGCCAGGGCAATCCTCGTGGCAGCTATGCGAGGACAAAGGGATGGCGAGGCAAATGGATCCCGACGATCTCAACCCGGTACGGATCGTCACCGTGTTCGGCGGAACCGGCTTTCTCGGGCGCAGGATCGTGAAGCGGCTCCTGGAAAGAGGTTTCACGGTGCGCGCTGCATCTCGCCATCCAGCTCGCGTGGCCCTGGTCTTTTCCTCGATTACAAGGATGCCCGAGGCAGTCGAGGCGGATATATTGGATGCGTCCTCGATCGGGTCGGCCATTACCGGATCACAGGCGGTCGTGAATGCTGTCAGTCTTTACATCGAGCACGGCGTCCAGACCTTTGAACGCGTGCATGTGAAAGCCGCGGCCGATCTGGCTGCCGCGTCGCGCGACCGCGCGATCGACCAGTTCGTCCTGATTTCAGGGATCGGCTCCGATCCTCAATCGGATTCGAATTACATAAGGGCGCGTGGGCGCGGAGAAGGTGCCGTGGAAAGCGCATTTCCCGGCGCTTTCATTGTGCGTCCCGCCGTCATGACAGGACCTGACGACGCTTTCCTCACGACCATTGTGAGGATGATACGCCTCCTGCCGGTCTATCCGCTGTTCGGCGATGGTGGCACACGGCTTCAGCCGGTCTATGTGGCAGACGTCGCCGAAGCAGTGAGCCGGCTGATCGACGGGCGAACCCACACGGGTTCATCCATATTCGAATTCGGTGGCCCGCGCATCTATACCTATAAGGAACTGCTTCGGGAGATCGCCCGACAACTCGATACGCACGTCAAGCTGATGCCGGTGCCGTTTGCGGTATGGAACGCCTTGGCTGGCGTCGCGGAACTCCTCCCGGCTGCCCCCATAACGCGCAACCAGATCGATCTTATGCGTCAGGACAATGTGGCAGCAATCGACGCGCCTGGCCTGAAGGAACTCGACATCGAGCCGCGGGATATCGACGAGGTGATCCGTGCGATCGAACAGCGCCGTGGCGTAGGCTCGCGCTCGTCTCCGCCTTAGGACGGCCCCCTGATGCTGGCGGGAACCTATCGCCGCGCGACAGGTTGGTCGAGCTTGAAGCCGTGAAAGAAGGAAACGAACTATGGCCAGATGCGATCAATGCGGGAATGACTACGACAAGGCTTTCAAAGTGACGATGGCCGAGGAGACCTACACGTTCGACAGCTTCGAATGCGCGGTCCAGAAACTTGCTCCGATATGTCCGCATTGCGGATGCCGGATCATCGGACATGGCGTCGAACAGGATGACATCATCTACTGCTGCGCACATTGCGCCGCGGAGGAAGGTGCGAACGCGCTGACCGATCGCGCGCCTTGATGCACCTTCTTTGGCGTCTCCAGGGCGACCATTCCGAACGACTGCGCCGGCTCATCCCATATTGCCAGTGCTGTCAGCACGACGACGACCAGCCGAGGTCAAGACGCCGAGGTCAAGGCCGCCGCACGTTGACGGAGGCAATGGATGCAGTCGGCCGCGAATTGGAGCACCGTATCGAAGGTGCCGGCGATTTCTGGCTGTCGCACCAATGGACTACGGAAAATTGTCGGTGCGCTTCGACAGAAGGCAGCGTGCGTCGTCTTGATCGCGCCAGAGCTGTCATGTTCTTGTACGTTCAAGAACCCGCGTTCGACGCGCTCGTTTAGACGCCGTTCCGTGGCAAGTCGGCTCCCACTTGGACGAGTCGCTCCACGACGGCGGCCGCCTCCTCTGGAATGGCCGGTATGGTGCCCGACTTCCGCGTCGATCCGAAATCGAGGCCGGCGAAAAAGAGACCTGGAACAGCGCCGACGCCATCCTCGTGGACGGGCTGGCCGGCGGCATCGAGCGCGCCGGGAAGCCGAACCCATGAGAAATCGCCAGTGAAGCCCGTGCACCAGATCACTGATCTGATGCCGCTCGCCGTCCAGTCGAGGGAGCGGATCGGAGGATCGGGCAAGCGCGGTTCAATCGTCTCGGCTGGATCATCCTCGGCCAGTGGCGCATCGAGGCCGGCGCGCTCGATGTACTCGTCAACCAGGCGCTTGGCATTCGCGGAGACCTCGTCGGCAAATCGCATATGGTCGTCGAGCTCGTCGCCGAAGACGAGGTTGGCGTTCTCCACACCCCTAAAGCGGCCGAGCAGCACCACGCCCTGTGCACTCAGCGATTGCAGGCTGATCGTATGGGTCGCGCCGACCAGCGCGCGGGCCTGCAGCTTGCCGGAGGGGAGGACGAGTTCCTTGCGCGGAACGTCGAGAAAACCGGACAGCGTCAGCCATTTAAGTATGTTGCCCCCGCGGTAGCGCCGCACCCAACGGCCGTTGCGGCTGGTCGCCAAAAAGACCGCACGTCCGGCCAGCGCCAGATCCTCGGCGATCTGGCCGCCCGACTGACCGCTGCCGACCACCAGCACCGCGCCACTCTCGAACTCGGCCGGGTTGCGATAAGCCGAGGAATCGACTTGGCGAATTGCGGTTGGCAAATCCGCCGACCCTGCTGGCCGGACCTGCCGATTCTGGTCGCCGGCGGCGATCACCACATTGCGCGCCAGAAATGCCCCGTCCGTCGTGGTGATGCGAAAGATCCCGTCGTCTCTCGTCAGCTCTTGCACCGGAGTTTGGGTGCTTACCGGCAGGCGGTGCCGCTCGGCATAGCCTTCGAGATACGCGACAAATTCGTGGTGGGTTATCGCGCCCCACGGCTCGGGCCCCTCGTAGGAATCACCGGGTAAGATGGAGCGAATGGTCGGCGAATTCAGTCGAAACGAGTTCCACCGCTGCGTTCGCCACGTTTCGCCGATCCGGCCTCGATCGAGTACACGGTGGTCGCGGCCCTGCCGTTTCAAGAAGTAGCTGATGCCGAGTCCCGCCGGACCGGCGCCAATAACGAGGGCGTCAAGAACTTCGCTCACGCATTCCCCCTGCCAACCATACGTCCACAAGATCGTATGGCTCGACTTCGGGCAAGAATAGAGTTCCGGCTGGGATTGCGCTATCCGCGCCGGCTCATCCCCAGATGGCCAGCCCCGCCAGGCCGACGATGCCGACGACCAGCCGCCACCAGCCGAACAGCGCGTAGCCATGGCGCGAGACGTAGTCGAGCAGGAAGCGCACGACGATTAGCGCGGTGACGAAGGCGGCGACGAAACCGACGGCGATGATGGGCAGGTCGGCGCTGCTCAGCACATTGCGGTTCTTGAACAGGTCGAAGGCGAAGGCGCCGACCATCGTCGGGATGGCAAGGAAGAAGGAGAATTCCGCCGCCGCCCGTTTGTCGACGCCGAGCAGCAGCGCGCCGACGATGGTCGAACCCGAGCGCGACGTGCCGGGGATCAGCGACAGGCACTGAAACAGCCCGATCTGCAGATAAAGCCTGGTCGGAAACCGCTCGACATCGTGGTAATAGGGCTTCGGCTTCATGCGATCGACCAGCAGCAGGATGACACCGCCGATGATCAGCATGATGCAGATCAGCCGCGGCGATTCGAACAGCACCGTCTTGATGAAATCGTGCGCCAGCGCGCCGATAATGGCCGCCGGCAGGAATGCGATGAGGATGCCAAGGACGAAATGCCGCGTCAGCCGATCGTAGGGCAGCTCGAGCAGCATCTTCCAGAGACGGCGGAAATAGACGCTGAGAATCGCCAATATGGCGCCGAGCTGGATCAGGATCTCGAAGGCCTTGCCGGTCGAATGAAAGCCGAGGAAATGGCCGGCAAGCAGGATATGACCGGTTGAAGACACCGGAATAAACTCGGTCAGGCCCTCGAGCATGCCGAGCAGCAGCGCTTCGACGACGGTCTGGCTTTCCATGGCAACCTCGGCGTTGGAGTGAGGGCGTGAGAAAAGGGCTTGCTTGTCACGGCGCGGAACTCCCCCTATAGGTCGCAGCACCCTGACAGCCCCTGAATCGGGCGGCCAAGACTTACCGGCGCAGCCGGCGATTTGCCAGTGCGCTCTATTATCGCGGGACCATGCTGACGCTTTTCCACCATCCGATGTTCGCCAGCTGCCGCTTCGTCCGCCTCGCCTTTGGCGAGTATGGCGAGGAACTGGCGCTGATCGAAGAGAAGCCGTGGACGCGGCGCAAGGAGTTCCTGGCGCTGAACCCGGCCGGCACGCTGCCGATCCTGCTCGCCGAAGGCGACGTGCCGATCGTTGGCGCAGTGGTCATTGCCGAATATCTCGACGAGACGCGCGGGGTACTCAAGCGCGACAAGCGGCTGTTCGCCGAGGATCCGATGGAGCGCGCCGAAATCCGACGGCTGACCGATTGGTACCTCAACAAGGCGGAAAGCGAGGTTACCCGGCACCTAGTGCGCGAGCGCGTCCTGAAGCCGGTCATGCCGGAAACGGCAGGCGGCGGCTCGCCCGATTCGGCGGCGATCCGCGCCGCCCGCGCCAATATCCGCCAGCACATGAAATACACCAACTGGCTGGCCGGCACCCGTCATTGGCTGGCCGGCAACAAGGTCACCTATGCCGATCTCGCGGCGGCGGCGGCACTGTCGGTGCTCGACTATCTCGGCGAGATCGACTGGCGCGAACACAGCGCCGCGCGCGAATGGTATACAAGGGTGAAATCACGGCCTTCGTTCCGGCCGCTTCTGTCCGACCGGGTGCGCGGCCTGTCGCCGGTGTCACATTATGCGGACCTCGATTTCTGATACGGCAAAGCTGCGCGCGCTGATCGACCGCGAGGCGCGGAATGCCGGCTTCGACGCCGTTGCCGTCACCACGCCCGATGCGATTCCGCAGGCGCCGGAACGGCTGGCCGAATTCGTTGCCGACGGCTTTCACGGCTCGATGGGCTGGATTGCCGAAACGCTCGAGCGGCGAGGCAAACCGACGACGCTTTGGCCAGAGGTCCGCTCGATCATCGTGCTGGCGATGAATTACGGCCCCGACCACGACCCACGCGACATCCTGGCAAAGCGCGACCGCGGCGCGATCTCGGCCTATGCGCAGAACCGCGACTATCATGACGTGATGAAAGGCCGGCTGAAGGAGATCGCCGGCAAGATCGTGGCGCGCGCCGGCGGGGACGTGAAAGTGTTTGTCGACACCGCGCCGGTGATGGAAAAGCCGCTGGCCGAGGCGGCCGGCCTCGGCTGGCAAGGCAAGCACACCAACCTGGTCAGCCGCGCGCATGGCTCCTGGCTGTTCCTCGGCACCATCTTCACGACGGCCGAGCTGGTGCCGGACGCGCCTGAGAACGATCATTGCGGCTCCTGCCGGGCCTGCCTCGACGCCTGCCCGACGGACGCCTTTCCGGCGCCTTACCGGCTCGATGCGCGGCGCTGCATTTCATACCTCACCATCGAGAACAAAGGACCGATCCCGCATGAGTTCCGGGAAAAGATCGGCAATCGCATCTATGGCTGCGACGACTGCCTGGCCGCCTGCCCGTGGAACAAGTTCGCCCAAGCCGCTTCGGAGGCAAAGCTTGCCGCCCGCGCGGACTTGCGCGAACCGCCGCTCGCCGAGCTGCTGCGTCTCGACGACACTGCCTTCCGCACGCTTTTTTCGGGCTCGCCGATCAAGCGCATCGGCCGCGACCGTTTTATCCGAAACGTGCTGATAGCGGCCGGCAATTCCCAGGACTTGTCGCTGGCCGGCGCCGTTCGCGCGCTGCTCGACGACGCCTCGCCCCTGGTTCGCGGAGCTGCGGTATGGGCGCTGTCGCGGCTGGTGCCGGGTCGGGAGTTCGCCGAACGTGCCGCAGCCGCTTTGCAAGCAGAACATGACGAGGCGGTGAGAGGCGAATGGCTTCTGGCCCTGCCAAAGCCGATCGAGGCGCATACATGACAAAAAAGCAGATTTTCATCTTCGGCGCCGGCTATTCGGGCAGGGCCTTCGCCCGCGCCAACAGGGATGCCGACACAACGATCTTCGGTACAACACGGTCGCTGGAAAAATTCGCGGCGCTGCGGCAAGCCGGTATCGTGCCGCTGCGTTTCGATGGCACGCTGACCTCCGAAATCGGCGATGCCCTTGGGAAGACAACCCATCTCGTCGTCTCAGTCGCGCCGGACAAGGCCGGCGACCCGATGCTGGGCGCGGCACGCGAGGAGATCGCGGCCAACATGCCGGAGCTCGAATGGATCGCCTATCTCTCCACCGTCGGCGTCTATGGCGACCGTGGCGGCAATTGGGTGGACGAGGCCGCCGAATGCCGGCCGTTGTCGAAGCGGTCGGTGATGCGTGTTGCAGCCGAGCAGGATTGGCTACAATTGGGCCATGACATCCACCGGCCGGTGGCGATCCTGCGGCTTTCCGGCATTTACGGGCCGGGCCGCAACGCCCTGGTCAACCTGGAAAACGGCACTGCGCGGCGGCTGGTCAAGCCGGGCCAGGTGTTCAACCGCATCCATTGCGACGATATTGCCGGTGCGCTCTGGCATCTCGCCGAGGGCAATCGCGGCGGCATCTTCAACGTCACCGACGACCTGCCGGCGCCGCCGCAGGACGTCGTCGCCTATGCCGCCCAATTGATGGGCATCGAGCCGCCGCCCGAAATTCCGTTCGAGACCGCCCAACTTTCGCCCATGGCGCGGTCTTTCTACGGCGAGAACAAGCGTGTCGCCAACGCGGCAATCAAGGCGGCCGGTTATGGCTTTCGCTTTCCCGACTATCGCTCGGCGCTCGATGCCATGTGGGCGAGCGGCGACTGGCGCGACGGCGAGGCGCGCAGCCCGATGAAACGGTCATGATCGATACGTTGCGCGGGCTATGGTATGATGCGGTTCAAATCGCGGAGGGGTCCAGCTTGGGGAAGACGTTAGCGCGAGCCTTGCCGGGCAAAACGCTGCTGCTGACGGCAGTACTGGCCATCGCCGGCTTGGCGGCGCTTGCAACGCAGCCAGGGAGCGCCGAGCAACGGGCAAAGGACCTGTTCGGCGCCAAAAAGCTGCCGGCACTCGCAGCAGCGCAATCGATCGGCTTTTATTCCAAAGGCTGTTTTTCCGGCGGCGTCGCCCTACCCATGGACGGCCGGCACTGGGAGGTGATGCGACCGTCGCGCAATCGTCGCTGGGGCCATCCGGCAATGATCGCGCTGATCGAGAAACTGTCGCGCGATGCCGCTGCCGACGGCTGGCCGGGCTTGCTGATCGGCGACATCTCGCAACCGCGCGGCGGTCCGATGCTGACCGGCCATGCCTCGCACCAGATCGGCCTCGACGCCGACATCTGGCTGACGCCGATGCCCGACCGTAAGCTCTCGGCCGAAGAGCGCGAAAACATCAGCGCTACCTTGATGGTCGATGAAAAGACCCATTTGGTGAAGGACGGGCTGTGGACGCCGATGCACACGCGGTTGTTGAAGCGCGCCGCGAGCTATCCCGAAGTCGAGCGCATCCTGGTCAATCCCGGGATCAAGAAGAAGCTCTGCGACACGGTCAAAGGCGACCGTAGCTGGTTGCGCAAGGTCAGGCCGTTCTGGGGCCACGACTACCACTTCCACATTCGCATCGGCTGCCAGGCTGGATCACCCGACTGCAAGGCACAGGAAGCGACGGCGCCAGGCGATGGCTGCGACCAGGCGCTGGCCTGGTGGTTCACCGAGGAGCCGTGGCGCCCCAACAAGAACCCGGACAAGCCGAAGGCACGCGACCTGATGACGATGGCGAACCTGCCCAGGCAATGCCAATTCGTGCTCGACGCGCCAGCTCCGCCGTCGGCGGAAGCAGTCACCTACTATGGCGACGGCGTGCCGATCGCGGCCACCGCACCCGCTCTCGCAGCCGAGCTTGCGCCGCAGCCAACGGTCGCAGCCGGCGCGGCAGCGCTTCCGGCCTCGGCGAACGCCTTTGTGGCGACGCCCGAGATCGGCATTCCGCTGCCGCGGCCACGACCGGGGCACTGATGCGGGCAGCGTGTTCGCTGTCTGCATCCGTGCATCTCCACTTCGAAAACCGATTTCCCTTTTTGCGGTCATGCGCTAGTCAACGAGAGAACGGCGATACGCGTCGGGAACGGACGAGAGCATGCCAGGCGTAAGCGACGACGACACTCTGTTGCGATTTCCGATCCTGATCGGCGATATAGGCGGCACCAATGCGCGCTTCTCGATCGTACTAGACGCGAATTCCGAGGCCGGCGAGCCGACCATCGTCCAGACCGCCAACTTCAATACGATTGACGAGGCGATCCAGTCGGCCGTGCTCGACCGCTCGTCGGTCCGGCCGAATTCAGCTGTGCTGGCGGTAGCCGGTCCTGTCGAAAGCGACGAGATCCCGCTTACAAATTGCCCATGGATCGTCAAGCCGAGACAGATGTTCGCCAGTCTCGGTCTCAGCGACGTCGTGGTGCTCAACGACTTCGAGGCACAGGCGCTGGCTGTCGTCGCGCTCGGCGAAGAGCATATGGAGAAGATCGGCGGCGACGAGCCGGAACCGAATTCCGGGCGGGTGGTGCTCGGCCCGGGAACCGGCCTCGGTGTCGCCGGGCTGGTTTATGCGCTGCATCACTGGATACCGGTACCCGGCGAGGGCGGCCATATGGATATCGGCCCGCGCTCGCCGCGCGATTTCCAGGTGTTTCCGCATATCGAGAAGCTCGAGGGCCGCATCTCCGGCGAACAGATCCTGTCCGGCCGCGGCCTGGTCAATGCCTACCGGGCGGTGGCCAGGGCGGACGGCAAGCCGTCGCCCTTTACAACGCCTGCCGAGGTCACCGCCGCGGCGCTGGCAAAGAACGATCCGGTGGCCGAAGAGGCGCTGTCGATCTTCGTCACTTGCCTGGGGCGCACCGCCGGCGATCTCGCTCTGGTGTTCATGAGCCGCGGCGGCGTGTTTCTCACCGGCGGCATCGCGCAAAAAATCCTGCCGGCGCTGCGCACCGGCAATTTCCGCGCCGCCTTCGAGGACAAGGCGCCGCACAGCGCCCTGATGCGCGGCATGCCGGTCTACGTCATCACCCATCCGCTTGCGGCGCTTTTAGGGCTGGCCGCCTATGCCAGAAATCCGTCGCTGTTCGGCGTGCAGACGGCGGGGCGGCGCTGGCGGGTTTAGGACACAAGCTGCGCCGCGACGAAGTTTCGCCGTCCCCGGCCATAGGCAAGCCGCCATCGGGGCGTTAAGAGGTTGCCGAATTGCAGTCCGGCCGAACCGAAACCACAAAGCGCTCCAACGTGACAATTCCAGCACCAACCAAAGGGAAAGTCCGTCCCAGCGAGATCGTGGCGGTGATCCGCCGCATCATCGCCGAGAACAGCCGCGATTATCGCTGGTACTATGCTCTTGCCGTGCTGTGCCTGGTGACGATCGCGGCGACGACCGCCTTCACCGCCTGGATCATGAAGGACGTCGTCGATCAGATTTTCTACAAGCAGCGCGGCGATCTTATCGCGCTGATCAGCGTATCCATCCTGGCCGCCTTCATGCTGCGCGGCCTGGCCAGCTACGGCCAGGCAGTGACGCTGGCCAAGATCGGCAACAATCTGGTGGCGCGCTATCAGCGCCGCATCTTCAACCATCTGATGAAGCTCGGCGTCGGCTTCTTCAACGACACCCGCTCGGGCCGGCTCGCCGCGCAGATCAACGAGAACGTCAACGGCATCCGCGATCTCCTGTCGATGACGCTGACATCGCTGGCGCGCGATGCGGTATCGCTTGTCGCGCTGGTCGGCGTCATGATCTGGCAGGACCCGGTGCTCTCGGCGATGTCGCTGCTGATCGGGCCGCCGTTGATCTACAGTGTCACCTATCTGATGCGCCGGGTGCGTCGCATCACCCGCGAATCGGTACAGATCAACTCGCGGCTGATCGGTGCCATGCAGGAAGCGACGCAAGGCATCGCCATCGTCAAGGCCTTCACCCTGGAAGACGAGCTGTCGCGCCGCATCGGCGGCCTCGTCGCCGGCGCCGAGCAGCGGGCAAACAAGATCGCCCGCGTCTCGGAACGGCTGACGCCGATCTCCGACATGCTGGCCGGCTTCGCCGTCGCCGGCGTCATCGCCTATTCCGGCTACCGGGCGACCGTCGGCGGCCAGCCGCCGGGCGCCATCGTTGCCTTCCTCACCGCCCTGCTGCTTGCCTATGATCCGGCCAGGCGGCTGGCGCGTATGCAGGTCGGCATGGAAAAGTCGCTGGTCAATGCGCGCATGATCTACGAGCTTCTCGACCTCGAGCCGCAGCAAGGTGACGTGCCGGCAGCCGCCGAGGCGAAATTCACCTCTGGCGAAGTGCGCTTCAACAACGTGTCCTTCCGCTATGTCGAAGAGGCGCCGGTCCTGCACGATCTGACCTTTGTCGCCGCCGCCGGCAAGGTGACCGCCATCGTCGGCGCCTCGGGCGCCGGCAAGACGACGCTGGTTGCGCTGCTGCAGCGCTTCCATGACGTCGAGTCGGGCAGCATCGAAATCGACGGCCAGGACATTTCAAAGGTAACCAAGCATTCGCTGCGCGGCTCGATCGCCTATGTATCGCAGCAGCCCTATCTGTTCGAAGGCACCATCCGTGACAACATCCGCTACGGCAGGCTGAGCGCCACCGACGCAGAGATTGAACGCGCCGCCCAACAGGCCGCGGCACACGATTTCATCCGCCAGCAGCCGCAAGGCTACGACACGCCGGTCGGCGAGAACGGCGTGACGCTGTCGGGCGGCCAGCGCCAGCGCGTATCGATTGCACGCGCCATCGTTCGGCAGGCGCCGATCCTGCTGCTCGACGAAGCCACCTCGGCGCTCGACAACGAGGCCGAGGCCCGCGTCCAGGAAGCGCTGACCCATGTCATGGAAGGGCGCACCACCATTGTCATCGCGCACCGGCTGTCGACGGTGGTCAATGCCGATCATATCATCGTGCTGGAGCAGGGCCGGCTGGTCGAACAGGGCACGCATGCCTCGCTGATGGCCGACCCGCACAGCGTCTATGCGCGGTTCCATCGGGTGCAAGGCAGGAAAGGGCTGGGGCTTGTCGATGACGCCAAGCCAATCCAGACTGCGGCGCAAAATGATCACGCGAAAAAGGCGGTCGGGAGACATTCATGAGCGACACGCCGACCGTGAGTGAAATGGGCCTGGTGGTGGTGGGCGCGGCTGGCCGCATGGGCCAGGCGCTGATCCGCGCCATCCACACGATACCGGGCGCGCGTGTCGCCGGCGCCATCGCGCCGGCCGGTTCGCCACATCTCGGCAAGGATGCCGGCGAGCTGGCCGGCGTCGGCAGGCTCGGCGTGGCGATCGGCGACGATCCGCTGCCGGCCTTCGCCAAGGCCGACGGCGTGCTCGATTTCACCACGCCGGCAGCGACCGTCGAATTCGCCGGCTATGCGGCGCAGGCGCGCATCGTCCATATCATCGGCACCACCGGCTGCTCGGCTGAAGACAATGCCAGGATCGCGGCGGCGGCGCGGCACGCGACGGTGGTCAAGTCAGGCAATATGAGCCTCGGCGTCAATCTGCTGGCGGTGCTGGTTGAGCAGGCGGCGCGCGCGCTCGATGCCGACGATTTCGACATCGAGATCCTGGAAATGCACCACCGGCACAAGGTCGATGCTCCGTCGGGCACGGCGCTGCTGCTCGGCGAGGCCGCCGCTGCCGGGCGCGGCGTAGCACTTGCCGGCAACGATGTTCGCGTGCGCGACGGCCATACCGGCGTGCGCAAGGCAGGCTCGATCGGTTTCGCCAGCTTGCGCGGCGGCTCGGTGGTCGGCGACCACAGTGTGGTGCTGGCCGGTACCGGCGAGCGCATCACGCTTGCCCATCATGCCGAGGACCGGGCGATCTTTGCCCGCGGCGCGGTCAAGGCAGCCCTGTGGGCGCGCGGCCGCAAGCCGGGCCTCTATTCGATGCGGGACGTGCTCGGCCTGACAAGCTGATCCACAGATTTGGCTGATCCACAAGATTTGGCTGATCCACAAGATTTGAAGGAGCAAATATGTCGAGAACTCTCGTGCTCGTGCGCCACGGCCAGAGCGAATGGAACCTGAAGAACCTATTTACCGGCTGGCGCGACGTCGACCTGACCGAACTGGGTCATGCCGAGGCCAAGTCGGCCGGCGCCAAGCTCAGGGCGCGCGGCATGAAGTTCGACATCGCCTTCACGTCGTCGCTGATCCGGGCGCAGAAGACCTGCCAGCATATTCTCGACGCCGTTGGCCAGAGCGACCTCGAGACCATTCGCGACCAGGCGCTGAACGAGCGCGACTATGGCGATCTCTCCGGCCTCAACAAGGATGATGCGCGCAAGAAATGGGGCGAGGAGCAGGTGCATGTCTGGCGCCGCTCCTATGACGTGCCGCCGCCCGGCGGTGAAAGCCTGAAGGACACCGGCGCGCGCGTCTGGCCCTATTACCTGCACGATCTGCAACCGCATGTGCTGCGCGGCGGCACCGTGCTGGTGGCGGCGCACGGCAATTCGCTGCGCGCGCTGATCATGGCGCTGGACGGCAAATCGGGCGAGGAGATCGTCAAGCTCGAGCTCGGCACCGGTGTGCCGATCATCTACACGCTCAACGCCGATTCCACGGTGGCGTCGAAGGAAGTGCTGGAGCATTGAGCCGGAGAAGGAACGCGGCTTTCAAAAAAGCGCGTTGACACTCATCCCTCGCCCGCTTAATGAGCGCGCACCAGCCCAGATGGCGGAATTGGTAGACGCGCACGGTTCAGGTCCGTGTTCCGCAAGGAGTGGAGGTTCGAGTCCTCTTCTGGGCACCAAATTCCCGTTTCGAACCGATTGATGCGGTTTCAGAGACCCAAGAAAAAGCCCGGTTTGCCGGGCTTTTTCTTGATCCAATGCTCTAAGCTGCCTACCGTCAGCCATGGTATCCACAAGATATCCAACAATTATCCGTCCGGGTTAGGCAGCGATCTGTCGTTGCGACAGCGCAGCAGCGGAAGGATTTGGCCCGAGATCACTCTGGTGATCTTCTGTTGCTTGGCGTTGGTTACGACGTTCATGCACGCACATCCGTAGCCGTGACCCGAACCAGGCACATTGGTCTCGACGAATTGCCGCTCGTCAAAGGCCGGCACATTGTCGATGCCCTTGGGATCCGGGCGTCCCTGCATCTGGATCCACCAATCCCCGTCACTGTCGGTCAGGACGAGGTTGCCGGGGGTCGGGCTGGAGTACCAGCCACAACGGCGCTCGGCATGGGCGGCTGCAGACAAGGACATGATAGCCAGGCAGACACAGATAGCGAACAGTGGGCGCATGAATATCTCCTCCCTGAAGTAGGTCAGGTCGTGCCGCCGATCCGTTGGCGCCGGAGACGCGCATGACTTTTGCGAGCCTTATGGCTTCAACTTCGTGTCCACATGTTCTTCGATCAATCCGCAATGAAGCGTCACGGGCGCCCTTTGGACGTTGCTGAGTGGACCGTCGATGAAATCGCAGCCGAGCAGATTGACCGAGCTGCTCTTGCGCGCCGACGCAACGTTGACGTTGACATCGGGAGGGCCGGCAAGCCAGTCGAGACGCTTTGCGTCGACCTTGGCGCCGCTGATGCGGGCGTGGCCGCCTGTGCCCGGTATCTCCACCTCTTCGTCGTGCGGTGTGAGATCGATCAGGCCGACTTCGTTGGCGTGCTTCGCGGCGCTCGGCTTGGGGTCGCCGTAATAGGAGGCGAAGACGACGATTCCCTCCTTTTCAGCCGCGAGCTTGGCGGCTGCTTTCTTGGACAGCGTGACGTTGACGTCGAAGCCCATGTCATCCTGGGCTGTTGCCGGCACGGCAGATGCCAGCAGCACAGATGCCGCAATCGCCATTGCGAGCGATGATCCGCAGCGTTTCACAATCCACCTCCTTCAAGTCCCCACGCAGTGATGATGCCCCTCGCATTGTTCATATCTGGCAGCGACGTCATGCTCGCCGCCGGCTTGATCATGATCAAATAAGTTGCAGCACGTGTCAGTTCGCGGCCGGAACGGGGCAACTCAGATCGCCTTCCTTGCAATTCAGGTAACCCTCGAAGGCTTTGACACGGGATTGTGTCAGGCCGTCCATGCACTGCGCGATGAGCATTGGCATCATGCTTCCTCCGGCCGCGCCTGCGGTCTGGAAACTGCACTCCGCGTCGCGAAACTTGCCCCAATCCCGCTGTGCCTGAACAAGAAGCTTCTTGGTATCCGCATCGTCCTTCAGGCGGGCTTCGATCTGCTTGTAAAGCTCATTGAGCTTCTTGTCGGATTTCTGGAACTCGGCACCGAAGCACTGATTCATGGTGGCCTGATCCTTGGCATCGGCGCACTTGTCCTTGGCAAGGGCGAATGTCGGCGCAGCCAGAACCACGGCAGCAGTCAATATCGCTATTTTCATCGATTTCCCCTTCCGGTTGCAGTCAAGCTCTTAAGTTGCTCAGCCCCGCCCTATGTTCTCGTCAGCTGTCCGTTATTGCCACGATCGGCCCATGGCCCGATTATCTGGTTTTCATTGGATCAGCTTTGCCACCTTCGGCGACCGTGACGTTGCCGACCTTTCCTGAGCCGGTCAGCGTGCCGCCCTCCTTGACCATGACTTCGCCGGAGACCTCTCCGTCAACGACAAGCAGTCCCGAGACGGAAACGTCACCGGTCAAAGAGCCGGTCACGTGCAACTCCGCTCCCGCCACCACTTCCGTCATGCCCGAATATTTGTTCTTGCCGCTCAGCGTCAGCTTGCCACCGGCAACAACGAGGCCGCCGCTGTCGCCGGCGTCATCAAAGTCCGCGATGGTTCCATCAAATTGCCCGTCGGCTGCTGTCAGGATCAGTCTGCCCGCGCCCAGATAGACCTCGCCTTTACCGCCAAGGTTGCGAATGGCCGTATCGTTCAGGGAGTGCGCCACCCCCCAGGGCTTCAGCTGGTTTCCTTTCTGGTCGAGGTTGAGCACACCGTCGACCATGACGCGCGATGAATGCTCGATGCTGGCCGGACCGGCCAGGGTAAGATACCCATCGGCCGCGATATGGGTTGTGCCGGTATAGGTATTGGCCCCGGTCATGCGCACGTCCGCGTCCTTCTCGATCGTGAAGTCGCCGGCGCCGGAGACGATGCCGGCCAGTCCGAGCCATCCGTTGCTTCCAGCATCGCTGGTCGCGCGATTCAACTGCACTTGATCCTTGGCAGCCGCGTCTGTCGTAAAGTTAGCAGCGCTGACAAAATAGGGTGAATATGCGGTCGTCCTGTTTTCCAGATCATTCATTATGGAATTGGACTCGAAGAATGGCAGACCGAGAATGAGACCGCCGACTTTCATCTCATCGCTTTGGCGGAGAATGTCGACATCATCATATTCACGGTTATTTATACCATCATCGAATCCAAAAAACTTGAAGTCGACTATCTCATCACCAAATTCAGCAATATGAAATCCTCTCGACTGAAGCTTATTCAAAATAGATTCTGTTGTAATATAAATAAAGCTTGTCGTGCCTGTATCCAATAAAACAGGTCCACTGAAATCAACCGATTGCTTCTTTCCCTTATGATCAAAGGAAATTTTATAACGGTAAGACCCTTCGTACTGACTGGATGCATTCGCGCCTGATCGCGGGAATCGTCTCTGGAGGAATTCGTAATCCAGTTCGCCCCACGGTATCAGGGCCGTAAACTGGGATCTCAGACTGGGGGACAAATTCAGCGTCAGGCAGGGAGCGCAGCCCGGTGTCGTCCTCTTTCCAAGATTTGCATTGGCGGAGACCACATAGCCGCTTTGCGTCTGACTGCCAGGAGCGGCGGTCTGGTCCCCCTTATCGATAAAATCGCCGGCTCCAAAGACGCCGTAAAACGGCGCCTCGTTACCGGGTTCGCCATTCTTCATGCTCTTGCGCGCATCAAGATCCGCATAAACCGGCGTATCGCCATGGTGGCCCACGGGCTTTTGCGTCACATTCGCATCCTCGAAGTCGCCGAAATCCTTGGTGAAGACGTAATCCACCACCCGACCTACGCTAAAGCCGCCGTCAAAGGTTACGGCAGGCTCCGAGGGATCATCTGGATCGTAATAGGACAGGCTGTCGACCCGGGCCTGTTGTACCCAACCTCCATAGGTGCCGTTTCCATAGGGGTACATTTCGGGCTTGCTGCCGCGCACCGGCTCTACGCCAGGGACACTCGAATCGATCTCAGCGTTGAACTCATCCGACCCGGTGTCGAATTCGAACAGACGAGGCTTGGCACCATTGATGCCCAACGCAATCCCGAGTTTGTGGTAGATGACTTCATCGCTGCCGGTTCCGAGGTGCCCAACAACATGTTGCAATGGAATGGGTATCGGGTCGGCAGCCTGGGCAAGGCCGGTCTGGCCGTTCTCCTCGGCCACGGCAGGTACGGCATGTGATGTGTTCGCTGCCGGAACGGGGCAGCTCGCATCGCCTTCCCTGCATTGCAGGTAACCCTCGAAATCTTTGACACGGGATTGCGTCAGGCCGTCCATACACTCCGCGATGAGCGTTGGAATTGCGCTTTCTCCGGCCGCTCCTGCGGTCTGGAAACTGCACTCTGCGTCGCGAAATTTGACCCAATCCCGCTGTGCTTGAACGAGAAGCGTCCTGATATCCGCGTCGTCGTTCAGGCGGGCTTCGATCTGCTTGTAAAGCTCGTTGAGCTTCTTGTCGGATTTCCTGGACGCGGCATCGGCGCACTCGTTCGGGGCGGACTGATCCTTGGCT
Source organism: Mesorhizobium sp. M1273 (assembly GCF_040318195.1). Classification (NCBI taxonomy): domain Bacteria; kingdom Pseudomonadati; phylum Pseudomonadota; class Alphaproteobacteria; order Hyphomicrobiales; family Phyllobacteriaceae; genus Mesorhizobium; species Mesorhizobium sp. M1273. The sequence goes on from NZ_JAMYLV010000011.1 coordinate 134,835, forward strand.
GCGTCGTTGCACTTGTCCTGGGCAAATGCGAAAGCCGGCATGGCCAGAACGATGGCAGCGGTCAGCATCGCGGTTTTCATCGATGTCCTCGGTCTAGAACTGCCGGCACGGTCGCCGCTAGTTGGCATTGTCATCGTCCGATCCGTCAGCGTCGTTACTGTCATCCGACGTGTCGTCATTACTGTCGGTGCTGTTTTCGTCTTCACCATCTGCCGACGGGTCGTCATCGTCATTCTGATCGCTGGAATCGTCCTGATCATCGGAATCATTGTTGTCAGTGCTGTCATCCGACGCATCGTCATCCGTGCTATCGTCGTCGGTGTCGGTGCTGTTCTTGTCATCATCACCGTCTGTTGAGTTTTCATCGTCGTTCTGATCGCTCGAATCGTCCTGATCGGAACTGTTGTCGTCGGTACTGTCGGCCGGGTTATTGTCGTCAGTGTCGGTGCTGGTATCGTCGTCGTCAGCATCGGGAGAAGACACATTTGCGTCTGGACTGGCGTCGCCGGGCAGCGACTCGTCCCCGCGATAGCTTGTGTCATTGAGGCCCGTCTCCATCTCCTCGTCATACTCATCGACGATCTGCGTCCATTCCTCTCGATTGTCGACGCTCGTCCATTGGGAGATATTGTTGACCGAGATGTTGGTGTTGAAGTTGTTGACGGTGATGTTGGTGTTGACCTCGACGACATCTGCGACTTCTGTCCCGCGATTCACGCCAAACAGGAAACTGGTGGCACTCGCGGCAAGGGCGGCCCAAACGAACCTATCGACATCGCGCGGCGTCGAAATCGGTTGATGCCGCACTGTGGCAAGCACGTCACCCGGTCGGATGCCTTGCCGCGCGGCAACACCGTGGGGTGCAACGGCCAGGACATACACGCCGCGAAGCTTGGGCGGGATCTGGTAGCGGTGCCGAGAGGCGTGATTGATCGGTATCAGAACCGCGTTAAGAGCCCGGGAAACATAGGGTTTCGGCAGATCATATTTGCTGGCATACGCAACATTGATCGTGTGCGGGACAGCTACACTCACAACAGCCGTCATTTTCACTGAAGTTGCCAATGCACGGGCGAGCTGCATTATCAGTCTGGATTTTCGAACGGTTTGCATTTTGCACATCCTGCAGCTGATGATTGGAGTCGATCTCAGAGCCCCGGCGCCCCGGAGCGCTCACCAATCATTCTCCCCCTGCACCAACGGTCAGCGGCAATTTCCAGCGATCATCACCGTCGTTCCGTAACTTCCTCGGCAAAACACTTTGCCAGGTCTTGCGGCGCTCCGAGCTTCTTCGCCCAGGATACCAGTTCAGGTTTTTCCGACGGCTCGGCATAGCCGCCCCACACGTCGCGAAACTGCTTCTTTCCGTCGACTGTCTGGAAGAACATCACGCCGTCGTCGCTCACCGGCGTGGAGACGTAGGCGGCGCTCCAGCTGCCGCTCTCCATGATCGTGAAGAACTTTGCCTGAGCGGGCTTGAACTTATTGGTCATCGCCGAGACGACGAGAGGGGCATATTCCTGCTTGCGCGCCTTCGTCACTTCGACCTTTATACCGTCACAGGCGTTATTCGCAGCGAAAGCGGACGTCAGCGCCATTCCCAACCCCGCAAGGCCGACCATAACGATTTTGGCATGTCGCCGGACCAGGCCGCTGAATTCAGACATGATTGGCTTCCTCCTTGTTCGCCCCCGAGTCCGTTAATCGGAATCGTCATCGTCGGATGAATTGTCATCGTCCGGTGTATCGACCTCGCAGCCGATGCCGCGGCAGCCTTGGTAGTTGCCTTGCGTATCGAAGTTGGGATTGCCTTCTCTGTCGTACTGCGGTCTGTCGTCGATACTTTGATCCCCGTCATCAGGATCGTCGACTTTACATCCGAGCCCATGGCAGCCGATGTAACGGCCCCTGGTATCGAAGTTGGGATTGCCGTTCCTGTCGAACTGCGGCCGATAGTCAATCTGTCGGCCACCTTTATGGGGCCGATCAGCCAGGCAGCCCTTTCCGCGACAACCGCCGTAGTCGTCGGTGGTACAACCGGCGATCGCCATCAAAGCAGTGGCCAAGGTCGCATAGATTACGAATTTCATGATTCATTCCTCCGACTGGCTGGCGGCGGACATCGTCCATATCGGAAGGCCATTGCAGGCGGCGATCCCCGCTTTTGCCGCGAAGGCTGGCGCCAATCGGAGGAGGGCAAAGCTTCGCCGGCCATCAAACGAGAGCCAGGCTGTGGGCGATGCATTCGACGACTTAGCCGAGGGTTGCCGTAGTCTCTTGCGTCGGGTCGAACGCTCCCGGCCGGGGCCGCCGCATTAGCGAGTGTCAATATTCCTCTCCATGCTTAGTGCCCCGTCCGCCCAAGCATGTTTCAACGATCCGCTGACGCGGCTGTGCTTCCAAGAAATGCATCCAAGTCAGCCTATGACAAGGACAAATCCCAATATCGCAGGATTGAATTTTGCAAATGCTTAATAATTCGGAATCAGCACGGGCTATCTTAGCAGATACTGAAATGTGACCAGCAGCAAGATTCCGGAATGCTTCCTTAGGTTTGTTCTCATTAAGCCGAGTTAGTACAAGCAATATTCTATGCTGTTGTGAATTTTGCGCCAGCTCTACAAAAAGGGCGCGACGAACCCACCCCAATCGCGATCTATTGTGGTATTTTTTCGAACCCAGCCAACCCTTGCGAGGGCCGAAAGAAACGTGCCCTTTGCCCGACTTTTCAACGCTGCGGAGTGCCAAATAGAGGCACAGTGGGGGCGGCACATCCCACAAAAGCTCGCAGAGGCGGCTGCGGCCGACCGGATGCGGCGCCAGCGCCAGATAGGCGAGCAGCGCACACAGCTTGCGCGATTTTGGGAGCCGGCTGATCGACCAGAACATCGCGCAAGGGCATTATCTCGGCGCGCTGATCGCGGCCGAACCGGCACTCGAACTGGTAGCGCCGGTGAGCATCAACATCGTGTGCTTTCGCTACCGCGCGGACGGACTGGGCGGGGAGCGCCTGAAAGCGCTCAATACCGAGATCATGCTGAGGCTGCAGGAAGAAGGCATCGCCGCCATTTCCGACACGACGGTGCATGGCCAGCATAGCCTCAGGGTGGCGATCAACAACCACCGCACCCGGCGCGACGATCTGGACCTGCTGGTGCGGGAGACCGTGCGGCTTGGACTGGAGATTTCAAGGCCTGGCGTGGCTCTTCCTTCTCCCCTTGTGGGAGAAGGTGGACGCGAAGCGGCCGGATGAGGGGTGTTCCAGCTTGATACTGACGGCACTCCGTCCGCACCCCTCAACCGTCTTGGCGCTGCGCGCCAATCCACCTTCTCCCACAAGGGGAGAAGGAAGAAAGAGCGGCGCTGGCCCCGACAATTGGTCGTCTGCAAGGCTACGCCTCGAGCCAGACCTTCTCGAAATGCTGCTCGAGCGATTGGTGCTGCTCGCAGCCATGCACGCCCTTGCGGTAGGTGCGGTAGACCGAGCGCCAGTAGGGCTGGATGATGACGCCGGAATCGCGCAGATTCTGTTCGATCTTGGCCATGAGCTCCTTGCGGGCGCCGGGATCGGGCATCGCCAGCGCCTTGTCGAGCAGACTGTCGAATTCCGGATCGGCGTAGGCGGTCTCGTTCCACGCGGCGCCAGACTTATAAGCGAGCGCCAGCACCTGGACGCCGAGCGGCCGGCCGAGCCATTCCGTGCAGGAGAAAGGATATTTGCTCCAGTCGTTCCAGAAGGTCGCGGCCGGCAGCACGGTGCGCTTGATCTTCAGCCCGGCCTCGCGCATCTGCGCGGCGATGGCGTCGCCGGAGCTCTTCTGCCAGTCGACGTCGACCGAGATGAGTTCGTATTCGTGGTCGGCCTTGCCGGCCTCGGCGAGCAGGGCCTTGGCTTGATCAATGTTGCGGACGGCCGGGCCGATATCGGCATATTCGGGATGCATCGGCCCGACATGATGGTTCTCGGCAGGCTTGCCGCGGTTGTCCATGCCGATCTTCAGCACGGCGGCGTTGTCGACGGCGAGCTGGGCGGCGCGGCGCACCTTGATGTCGTCATAGGGCGGATTGCCGATATTGAACCGCGCGACGATGGTCGAGCCGGTGGCGATTTCCGAATTGCTCAGGCCCATGGAGTCGGTCTGCGCAACCGTGTCGGAGGCGGTTTCGTGATCGGTGTCGATCTCGCCCGATTCGAAGGCCGACAGCATCGCATTGGGGTCGGAGCCGTAGTCCACCCATTTGATGCCGTCGAGGTAGAACTCGCCCTTCCACCATGGCTTGTCTTTGCGGCGGACTTCGGCGCCGACCTCGGCGTCCCATGCCACGAGTTCGCAAGGCCCGGTGGTGATCGCCAATGCCTTCAGCGGATCGCCGTCGCCTTCATAGCTGCGGTGCATGATCAGCGCCGGGTAGTCGGCCATGCCGGCGATCAGCGAAATGTCGGGCTTCGGCAAATTGAGCCGCACGGTGACGTCGTCGACGCGCTCGATGCCGCCGTCGACGGGCTTCTTGGTATCGGCGTTGACCAGTGCGCCCATGCGCGCGGCGACTGAATTGCCGGCGACGGACGCATCACACCAGCGCGTCAGATTGTGGATCACGTCGTCGGCGTTGAAGGTGTCGCCGTTCGACCAGGTGATGCCCTTGCGGACATGCAGCGTCAGGACGCGGGCGTCGTCGCTGGTCTCCCAGCTCTCGAGCAGCCATGGCTCGAAGGTGAAGTCGCGCTTCCAGCGCACCAAATATTCGTTGCACTGGCGGGCGACGTTGGACATCTCGACGCCGTCGAAGGTGCGCGGATCCTTCCAGCCCTTGACGTTCATGGCAACGCGCAAGACGCCGCCGCGCTTCGCCTCCTCGGCCCTGGCCGGTGACGGCGCAAGCCCGCCAAGCGCCAGCGCGCCGGCAGCGCTGACACCGAGCGCAGCCATGGTGGCGAGATATTCGCGCCGGTTCATCTGGCCTTTCTTGAAGCCATCGGCGACGGGCTCGGCCTGCGGATGCAGTTTTCGATCGGTCAGCATGAACTTCATTGTCGTCATTCCCCTGTTGTTGGCACCTCTGCCGATCGCCAAACGCGGGGGACGGATGCGATCGCCGGAGCGCCATTGCCTTGGGGATGATAGGGCGAGCGCCCGTGGGGGAGTGTTCGGACTTCCGCAGTTCTTGTGCGCTGTTCCGCAAGCGGGAGGTCCCCTCACCCGGATTGCCAACCGAATTGCGAAGGGCAGTTCGGGGCAATCCGACCTCGCCCCCGGGGGAGAGGAGGTCGCCTGCGTTGATGCCAGGCTCTTCTCGCCAGCGGGGAGAAGGTGGACGCGAAGCCGCCGGATGAGGGGGCCTTCGCAACCTCAGTAAGGCCAGTCGCCTTTGCCAAGCGCGGCGATGGCCGCAATGATGCGGGCGAAGGCTTCACCGGCGCGCGGAACGGTTTTGCGGGCGCGCAGGAAACTGTGCACCAGACGCGGCTCCTCGCGCCACCAGGCGCGGCCGCCGGCGGCGAGGATGCAGTCGCGATAGGCCTCGCCGTCGGAGGACAGCGGATCGCACTCGGCCGTGATGATGAAGGTCGGCGGCAGGCCGGAGAAATTGCTGCCTCGGAGCGGCGAAAAGGTCGGATCGTCGGGCGACTGTGCCTTTGCGGAGCGCACGTTGCGATAGAATTCGATATCGCGCAACGTCAGCAGCGGCGCTTCGGCGTGCTCGACACAGGAGCCGGCGCTCTCTTTGCCAACTGGTTCCGGGCCGCCGAGCTCGGGATAGATCAGCACCTGGCCGATCGCATGGCGAGGATGACGGTGTGTCGCCTGTGCCACCGCAGCGGCCAGATTGCCGCCGGCGCTTTCGCCGCAGAGCACTATCGGCAGGCCGGCCGTCGCCGTCGCCCATTCGAATACGGCCAGCGCATCGTCGAAGGCGGCCGGATGCAGATGCTCGGGCGCCAGCCGGTAATCGGCGGACAGCACGGCAAAGCCGGTGCCGGCGCATATCTCGGCGCAGATGTCGTCATGGCTGTCGAGCCCGCCAAGGACGAAGCCGCCGCCGTGATAATAGACAACCATCGCCTGCGGCGCCGTGCCCGCCATCTGGTAACGTCGGACCGGGATCGCACGGTCGCCGGCAGGAACCGCGCTGTCGCTGGCCTTGACACCAGGTGGATAGGGCTCGCGAAACGTCCGGCACATGGCATTATAGACCGCCCGCTGCCTGTCGATCGGCATGTAGACGATTTCGGGCGGATACCACTCGTTGACCCGATCGATATAGGCCCACAGCTCCGGATCGAGCAGCGTCTGGTATTTTCCGCGCCCTCTCGTTCCGGGTCGCTCGGCCTCGGTGATCATCGCTGCGCGATCCCGCTCAGAGCTCGGCGTAGAGCCGGGCAGCATTTTCATAGCTGAAGCGCAGCGGCACCGAGCCCTCGACCTGCCAGGCTTCGACCGTCTCGCCTGCCAGCAGCCGGCAGGCGCCGTCGGTGGTGGTGACGGCACCGCCATAGAGCCGGTTGGCAAGGTTGAGGATGGCCGTCTGGTGCATCGCCGTGCTGCCACTGCCGCAGGCATCCTTGACCAGCAGCACTCGAAACCCGAGCGCCACCGCATCCTTGACGGTGGCATCGATGCAGGCCTCGGTCCAGACGCCGGCAACGACCAGCCACTCGATGCCATCGGCCTTCAGCCGCTCGGCGGCAGGCCCCGCGCGGAAGGCGCTGGCATCGGTCTTGACCAACATCATCTCGCCTGTCGCCGGGCCCACTTCCGCGCAGATCGCAGTCAGCGGATCGTCCTTGTCGGAAAATGCCGACTTGCCGCTGGCCTCGACCGGGTGGAACGGCCGCGCCGTGGCGAGATCGACGATATAGGCCCAGTGATACAAAGGCACATGATTGGCCCGTGCTGCTGTCTGCAGGCGCTGGACGTTGGCGAGGATATCGCCATAGCCTTCGACCAGATAGCGCTTGTCCCGCCGATGCTCCTCCTGGAGATCGATAAACACCGCCGCCGCCTTGCCGCGCTTGATCGAGATCGGGCTTTTCATGCAAAACTGCCTGTCAGCACTCAAACGTGTCTGTCAAGGAAATCATCCTCATAGGGGAAGCGCGACAGGAGCTCGGTGCCGGTCTCGGTGATCAGGATCTCGTCTTCCAGCTTGACGCCCTCGCGGCCGCCCTTCTCGCCGATATAGCTTTCGACGCTGACCACCATGCCGGGCACGATGAAACCGTCGCGGCCATAGGTCTCGTAGTCCATGGCGTGCGCTATGAACGGCGTTTCGCCATGCATGCCGACGCCGTGCATGACCGAGGTATAACGCTGGTCGACGAAGCGGTCCGGTATCTTCCAGGCCCTTTCGGCAATCTCGCGAAACGCCATGCCCGGCTTGACGACCCCGATATTGTGCTGAACCTGGTCGTGCGCCATGCGGTAGAGCGACTTCTGATAATCCGTCGGCTTGCCCGGTCCGCAACGGAAGGTGCGCGAAAAGTCCGAATAATAGCCGTAGCAGCCGATCGTATCGGTATCGAGCGCCAAGAGTTCGCCCGGCCTGATCTTGCGGCCGCTCGCCTCGTTGAACCACGGATTGGTGCGCTGGCCCGAGGTCAGCAGCCGGGTCTCGATGAACTCGCCGCCTTGCCGGATGACCTCACCATACATGATGGCGAACAGCTCGTTTTCGGAAACGCCAGGTTTGATCGCCTCGCGCACGGCATAGACCGCAGCCTCGGCACCAGCCATCGACACCTGCAGGCATTTTACTTCCTCGGGCGTCTTGACCGCGCGCACCGCCAAAATCTCGCCCTGGCAATCCCGCACCTCGCAGCCGCGCTTTTCGAGCGCCAGTGCCTGCAGATGACTGCAGCGGTCAAGGCCGAGCTTCATCGAGCCGCCGCCATGCACCTTGAGCAATTCGGCGATCTCATCGGCGAACGGGCCGGCGGTCTCGTCGTCGCGGCCTGACACCGACGACCAGACCAGCTTGGACGGACGCGCCTCGTCGATCGTGTCGAGCACCATCGAGACATGGTAGCTCTGCGGATATTCGAACAGCACGATCGGCCCTTCGGTGGGTATGAAGAAATAGCGCGTCGAGTTGCGCAGGAAATAGCCGAACATGTTGCGCGAACCGGTGGCGTAGCGCTGGTTGTAGGGATCGAACAAAACGACGCCGCCATAGCCGGCCTCGCGCATCCAGGCGCGCAGCCTGGCAAGCCGGCCCTTGCGCAGCGCGTCGGCGTCGATGAAGGACGGCTCGGTGTCCGACAGCCACATACCGCCGGCCGGATCCGCCGCCGCCGGATGGCGCATGCGATCCCTAAAGTCGACATCCTCGGTGCTGTCGGGGTCAAAAACGACGATGCTCATGGGTGCCTCCTGGAAGCGGCGAGGATGGGCCATGCGCCGCGTAGAGGCTGTGCGCGATACCGCAGATGTTGTGCCGGATGCCGCAGCCCCGACGCGCCGGCGATCCTTCGCGCCCCTCTCTGTCCTGCCGGACATCTCCCCCACGAGGGACCACGAGGGGGGAGATCGGCAGCTTCGCCGATGGCGCTACTCTCGCGATGTTGGCACGCGATGTTGGCAATTGGCGAAAGCGGAGGCGACGGCCAATCTCCCCCCTTTGTGGCCCTTTGTGGGGGAGATGCCCGGCAGGGCAGAGAGGGGCGCTGTCCCGCCAACATCCGAAATACCTAATGTCTGCGCATCACCTTCGGCGCATGGCCATGCTCCTCCCGAAACGCCCGCGCAAAACTCGACATCGAGGCGAAGCCGCAGGCCAGCGCCACGTCGCGCACCATCAGCGTCGAATGCGCCAGGAGGTCGGCGGCACGCTTCAGCCGCAGGCGGCGGTAATAGCCGTTGGGCGAGATACTGAGTTCGGAGCGGAAATTGCGTTCGAGCTTATCGGAGGAGATACCAAGTCGCCCCGCCAGTTCCGCCATGCCGAGCCGCTCCTCCACCGCATCCTCCATGATGGCGATGGCCGACAGCACCAGTTCGTTCTGCACGCCGGTCCGCAGCCTGAGCGGCATCAGCTTGCGGTCGACGCTGGAGCGTAGCGGGCTGTGCACAAACCATTCGGCGACGCCGGCGGCCAGTTCGGCGCCATAATCGCCGGTGATGATCTCCAGCATCATGTCGAGGCTGCCGACGCCACCGGCCGAAGTGAAGCGCTTGCGGTCGATGACATAGAGATCGCGCCTCAGCTCGATGTCCGGAAACGCTTCGGTGAAGGCAGCCTGGCTGGTCCAGTGCAAGGTGCAGGCATGACCGTCGAGCAGGCCGGCCCGAGCTAGGAAGAAGGCGGCATCCGCCACCGCGCCGATATGGGCACCGCCGCGCAGGCTTTTGCGGATCCAGCTCACGGCATCCTCGGCGACGAGATGATCGGCGTCACCGCCTGAGCAGACGACGATGCGATCGACCTTCGGCGCGTCATGGGCGGAAAAGCCGGGCTGAATGACGACGCCATTCGAGGCCTCGACGGGGCCTTCGGCGGCGCCGACGATGATCCAGCGGTACCAGTCCCGCTTGGCCAGCACGTTCGCCGCGCGCAGCGGCTCGATCACCGAGCTGAACGCCATCATCGGAAAGCCTGGGAAGACCAGGATGGCGAAGGTGAGCGGGGTATCGCTTGCCGTCGGTTGGTTGCGTTGTCGGTTGTTCATAGCTTCCGGAGCCAGGCAGCAAGGTGGATCTGGAAGCTACAATTCTGCCAGATGGCGCCAAGGTCAACGGAATAGAATGTAAGACACATGGATATGGGTGCAGAATAAGCGCCGCTCGTTCGCGATCCTTCACGCCCCCTCTGTCCTGCCGGACATCTCCCCCACAAGCGGGGAGATCGGCAGCTTCGCCGTCCCGTGCGTGTTTCAGCGTTGGAGGTTGGCGAAAGCGCAAGATGACGGCCAAATTCCCCCCTCGTGGCCGAGATGCCCGGTAGGGCAGAGGGGGGCACTGTCCTGCCGACGTCTCGCAGGTTCTTGTTGGCGGGCTCAGCTCGCCAGCGCCTGATCCAGATCCGCGATCAGATCGTCGCCATCCTCGATCCCGGCCGACAGCCTTACCAGCGAATCCGAAATCCCGATCTCGGCACGTTTTTTCGCCGGGATCGAGCCGTGCGTCATCAGCGCCGGGTGCTCGATCAGGCTTTCGACGCCGCCGAGGCTTTCGGCCAGCGTGAACAGTTGCGTATGTTCGAGGAAGCGTTTGGTGCCGGCGAGGTCGCGGTCGAGCTCGACCGTGATCATGCCGCCGAAGGCGTGCATCTGCCGCCTGGCGATGGCGTGCTGCGGGTGGCTGGGCAGGCCGGGATAGATGACACGGCGGATGTCGGGACGGCTTTCCAGCCAGTGCGCGATCTTCTGGCCGTTCGACGAATGACGCTCCATCCTCAGCGCCAGCGTCTTCAGTCCGCGCAGCGCCAGGAAACTGTCGAACGGCCCGGAAATGGCGCCGATGGCGTTCTGCAGAAATTTCAGCCGGTCAGCGAGATCCTTGTTGTCGCCGACCACGGCGACGCCGCCGACCATGTCGGAATGGCCGTTGAGGTATTTTGTCGTCGAATGGACCACGATGTCGATGCCGAGCTCCAGCGGCCGCTGCAGATAGGGGCTGCAGAAAGTGTTGTCGGCGACTGAGAGCACGCCTTTGCGCCTGGCAAGTGCTGCGACGCCTTCGAGGTCGACGACACGCAGCAGCGGGTTGGTCGGCGTCTCGACCCAGAGCATTTTGGTTTCCGGGCGGATCGCCGCCTCGACCGCGGCAAGATCGGTGAAGTCAACGAAGTCGACCTGGAGGTTGGCGGAGCGCTTGCGCACCCGCTCGAGCAGCCGAAACGTGCCGCCATAGATGTCGTCGGTGGCGACGATGTGGGCGCCGGAATCGAGCAGTTCGAAAATAGTGGCGATCGCTGCCAGCCCCGAAGCGAAGGCGAAGGCGGCTGTGCCGCTTTCGAGATCGGCCACAGCGCGTTCGAAGGCGAAGCGGGTCGGGTTCTGGCTGCGGGCATATTCAAAGCCCTTGTGCACGCCCGGGCTCTGCTGACCGTAGGTCGAAGTGGCATAGATCGGTACCATCACCGCGCCCGTCGTCGGGTCGTGGCTCTGGCCGCCATGGATGGTGCGCGTCGAAAAGGCGAGGCGGTTTTTGCCCGATACGGTGGCTTTGACGGTCATCGGGCGCGCCTCAGATGGTTGATCAGGTCAATGCGTGTTATCAGCCCGATGAATTCGTCGCCGTCGAAGACGATGGCGACCTCGTTGCGATCAAACACCGGCAGCAACGCGTCCAGCGTCTGGCTGGCTTGCAGCGTGTGCAGGGTAGAGGTCATGGCCGTACTGACCGGAGCCTTGAAGCGGTCCCAGCGGCTGTCATAGGGGCCTTCGACCTTGGCGAGGATATCGCTTTCGTCGATGATGCCGACGAGCTTGCCCTCGTCCAGCACCGGCAGCTGCGAGACGTCCGAGCGGCGCATACGGCCATAGGCGTTGAGCAGGCTTTCGTCCGGACCGACATACACGGTGTCACCGGTGCGGTGCGAACGCATCACCAGATCGCGCAAATCGCCATGCTGCTCCTGCTCGGCAAGGCCCTGCTCGGCCAGCCAGAAGTCGTCGAACACTTTCGACAGGTACTTGTTGCCGCTGTCGCAGACGAAGGTGACGACGCGCTTCGGCACGGTCTGCTCGCGGCAATAGCGGAGCGCTGCCGAAAGCAACGTGCCGGACGACGAGCCGGCGAGGATGCCTTCCTTCGAAAGCAGGTCGCGCACCGCCAGCATGCTCTGCTTGTCGGGGATGGAATAGGCCTTCCTGACCAGCGACAGATCGGCATTGGGCGGGACGAAATCCTCGCCGATGCCTTCGACGGTCCAGCTCCCGGCCTCTATCATCTTGCCGGTCTTGATCAACGGCGCCAGCACCGAGCCGACCGGATCGGCCAAAATCATCTCGGTCTTTGGCGAGACTTTCGCAAAGTAGCGGCCGAGCCCGGTCAGCGTGCCGCCGGACCCGACGCCGACGACAACCGCATCGACGTCGCCTTCGAGCTGTTGGAAGATTTCCGGTCCGGTCGTGGTTTCATGAGCCAGCGGATTGGCCGGGTTGGCAAACTGGTTGGCATAGAAGGCGCCGGGCAGCTCGGCGGCGATCTTTTCGGCCATGTCCTGATAATATTCGGCATGACCCTTGCCGACATCGGAACGCGTCATCCGCACCTCCGCGCCGAGCGCCCGCAAATGCTGGATCTTTTCGCGCGACATCTTGTCGGGGACGACCAGGATGATGCGGTAGCCCTTGGGGATGCCGACCTGGGCGAGACCAAGACCGGTGTTGCCGGCGGTCGCCTCCACAATCGTCCCGCCGCGCTTCAGTTTGCCCTGTTTTTCGGCGGCGGCAATCATCGACAGCGCGATGCGGTCCTTGATCGAGCCGCCGGGATTCTGGCTTTCGAGCTTGATGAACAGCCGGCACTTGCCGATGTCGAATTTGGTCAGCTCGACGACCGGCGTCTGCCCGATCAGGTCGAGAACCGAGGCATAAGGCGGGCGCAGGCGGGACGATGCATCGTCCGATGCCACGATCTTGTGCTTGCTCATGTCAGATGCTCCGTTGCCAGAATGAGCAACCGCCCTGGAAGACGGCAACCTACCGTCTTTTCCAGCCGTTTGCAGTTGGAAAGAAGATAGATCGTGCCAATCCGGCCGCCAGCAGGGGAATGGAATTTCGCGAAAGCTTCGTCGGCCTGCAGGCAGGGGCAAAAGATTTGCAGAACCCGCTTAGGGTTCAGGCGATCGCGGCCTGGGCTTCGATCTCGATCAGAAAATCCGGATTGCCGAGGCCGGCGACGCGCAGCACCTTGATGATCGGCGGCGCGCCACGGTTTGCCCAGAACGCCATCCAGGCGCCGAAGGCCGGCCCTATGTCCAGGTCGCCGGCGATATAGACCGAGAGGCTGACGAGGTCTTCAGGCTTTGCCCCACCGGCTTCCAGCACCTTTGCCAGGTTGGAAAGCGCCTGAGCGGTCTGTGCAGCGAGATCGTCCCTGGCGACGGTCCGGCCTTGCGCGTCGACGCCATTCTGGCCGCCGACCAGCACGATGCGCGCGGATGCCGGCAGCGACACGCCGTGCGAATAGGCCGGATTGCTGTGCATGCCCTCGGGGTTCAGCCTTTCGATGGTCACCGCGCTTTTCTCCTCTTCAGCAAAAATTATCCTGCGGCCGCCCATAGGATCAACGGCAATCGTGCGGGCGTTTCAACGCACCATCTCGTTCGTTGCGGCCGCCGATTCCGCCATGCTACCCGGCGCTGGGCGAACAGCAATGCAAGGAACGGCCGATGAAGATTCTTGCCTATGACAATTTCAAGCCCGGCGTCACGCTCGACGATTTGCGGCCTTATCTGCGCGACGAAGTGTCGAATGTCTGGCGGCTCTGGAAGGCGGGGATCGTGCGGGAGAATTATGCGCGCGCCGATATTGGCGGCGTCATCATCGTCTTCGAGCTCGACAGCGTCGCGGAAGCGCGGCGCTACACCGAGGACTTCCCGCTGTCCAAGGCCGGGCTGCTAGAATGGCACTTCATCGCCTTCGACGCGCCATTGCCGCTGGAATTCCTGTTCGATCCGACGGTCGATATCGCCAAGCCATGGGACCGGACTGCGGCATGATCCGGTCGAGCGACGGGATCGAAATCCCGGCCAGCCTGGCTGAGTGGGGCGATCCGCGCCGCACGGCGCTGGTGGTCTACGACATGCAGGTCGGCATCTGCCGACAGGTGGCCCGCGCCGCGACCATCGTCGAGCGTACCGGTACGGTGCTAGAAGCGGCGCGCGGGGCCGGAATGCGGGTGGCGTTCACGCGCCACCTGTCGCTGCCGCGCAAATGGATGGGCGCGACGCAGCTGCGCACCGCCATGGCCTGGCAGCGGCGCGACAGCCCCGACACGGTCGAGCCGTGGTTCCCGCGCGACGCCGAAGCGACGCGGATCGTGCCCGAGCTGGACCCCCGCGCGGACGAGGCGGTATTCGACAAGCTCACGATGTCGGCGTTCGATTCCACCGCGCTCGGCTTTGCCTTGCGCGATTGCGGCGTGCGCACGATAGCGCTCGCTGGCATCGCCATGGAGATCGGCATCGAGCCGACCGTTCGCCAGGCGACCGACAATGGCTTTGTCGCCGTGGTAATCGAGGATGCCTGTGGCTTCGGCAACCGCGAAGCGCGCGACCGCTCGATGGCAACGCTACGCTTCCTCGGCGAAGCCGTCGTCACCGACGTCGCAAGCTTCTGCAGCGCGCTTGCCGGCGCGGGTTGAGGGCAATCGGCTTGCCGCGCGACCTACCGTTTCACGGCAACGCCGAACCGCTCCATCGCTTTGTCTTCACACATTACGGACGGAAAACCGCTCCGCGCCTTTCCCGGAATTGATCTAGATGGTGGCTGCGCTGTCGGTGCGAAAACGCACGCCCTCGGCGCGACCGTGCACGCTGCCCCAGTCGTAGAGCGCCTGGAGCGCGGCGGCGAGATCTTCACCGCGCCCGGTCAAGGCGTAGCGCCCCTTGCCGTCGGGCGACGTCTGGAGCGTGACGAAGCCGATCTCGACAAGCTCGGCCAGGCGCTGCGTCAGCATCTTGTCCGAGAGTGAGGGAATCAGCCGGCGCAGGTCGGAATAGCGCATCGGCTGTTCCTTGATGCGCGCCAGGATCACCGTCTTCCATTTGCCCCCGAGCGCGTCGAGCGCGAACTCGACCGGACAGCCGTAGAGTCTTCCGCGTTGGGTCATGCGCCATGGTAGGCAAGGCACGGTGACGACGAAAGCAGAATTTGCCCGGCCATCTGGCCAGGGTCGCGGCTCACGGCCTCGCCGACTACAAAATCCATGGAGGAGAACGAAGACGAGCGTGCGCGACATCAATCCGGTCGATGCGAGACGGCCGAAACGTGTGGCGTCATCGCCTGGCTGTCTCGACCACCACAGGCTGCTGGTCGGCTCTGGTGGAGCGAGCTCCCGCACCCTGGTTCGCCTTCACCGAACGCGGCTATGCGGTCGAGATCTTTTCACCCGGCGACAGCGGTCTTGCATCCGAGATCGCGTCAAGACAGAGGCGGCCTCATCCGAGCAAGCGCTTGCTCAGCCGCGCGCACTGCACGCGAATATCGGGAATGGCGTCGATTTCGAAGAAGGTGCCGCGCGTCAGTGGACCGACGGCGAGGATATTGGCGAATACCGTGCCGTCGCCGGCGATGACCTCGCAGTTCGCGGTCACGTCGAGGCCGAGGCGCAGCGGATCCGGCCGTGCCAGCCCACGCTCGACCAGCGACCGCACCACGCTGTTCGAGGTGGTCGAGATGTCCCTGGCGATGCCTGTGCAATCATAGATGCGGGTGACGTCGAACCTTTCGAGCTGCTGCGTGTGGCGCGACTGGACCTGTAGGCTGAAGCCGTCGCCGGCGGCGATCTCAACGACGCGGCCGGCGACAAGGCGGATGCGGCCCGCTTGCACCGCCTCGGCAACGCGGGCGTAGACTTCCGGCGCCATGCGATGGCGGTGGATGTCCCACCAGGCCTTGGTGTGCTCGACGAAGCGGCGCTTGGCCGAGGACGGCCAGTTCTGCCAGATCTTCTGGTTGAAGGGTCTCAGACCGTCGACGACGTCGCGCCAGTCGATGCCGGCCTTCTGGTTTTCCCGGATCAGGTCGCGGAACCAGCCGACGAAATAGGAAAGCTGGGTGCCGAGCGGAATGTCGGCAACGTCGAGCTTGATCGGATTGCCCTTGCGATGCGGCGAAGGCAGCAGGCCGCGCCGCGACACCGCGACGATCGCGCCGCGGTGGCCGCGCTGCTCGAGCGACAGGAAGGCATCGACCATGCTCAAGCCGGTGCCCAGCACCAGGACTCGGGCTTCGGGGTCGAGCGCAGTGTCCGCCTCGGATCCCATCCTGATCGCATGCCCCTGCCCCGCCCCCGGCTCTTCGTCGTGGCCGGTGGCGAGCACGGCAAGATGCGCAACCACGCTGGTGCCGTTGGCCAGCGCCACTTCGACGCCTGACGCGGTCGGCGAGATCGACAGGCTCTCCTCGCGGATCAAGCGCAGCCGGCCCGTCTGCTGCTCACGCGCCTCGAGCTCGTCGAGCAACTCCTTGAGATAGCGGGCGTAGACGCTGCGCGGCGCATAGACCGGCGCCTGTTCCGGCGTTGCCAGGCCGCGTTCAAGCAGCCAGCGCGAGAAATTGCCGGGATCGTCGGCATAGGCGCTCATGCCCGACGCGCTGACATTCAGCACATGCGCCGACAGCAGCGTTGAATAGGCCATGCCTTGCCCAAAATGCGGGCGTTTTTCGATCAGGCTGACACGTAGATCGGGATTGGGCGACTTCAGCAGATGAGCGGCAAGCACGACACCGCTGGCGCCGCCGCCGACAATGATGATCGAACTTGGCGTAGCGCGCCCGGTCATGCGCACACCAGCTGTCCTGGCGATCGTCGCCGGCTCAGGAGAGATTGGTTCAGGCCTGGATTTTCAACGCCGCCGAAAAATCCTCGTCGCCGGCGATGTCGCGCATTTCCGCGAGGCTGCGCTGATCCAGCACCTCGGCGATGGCCTGCCGGACCTCCAGCATCAGGTGTCGGACTTGGCATGTCGCCTCGTTGCAGTCTTCGCAGCGCTGATACTGGGTGCGGCTGGCGCAAGGAATGGGGGCAAGCGGCCCGTCGAGCACGCGCACGACGTGGCCGACCTTGATCTCGTCCGCTGGGCGTGCCAGCCGGTAGCCGCCTTCCTTGCCCTTGCGGCTCTGAACGAAACCGGCATTGCGCAATTCGCCAAGGATGGCATCGAGGAACTTCTTCGGAATATTGTTTCCTGTGGCGATGTCGTTGACGAAGGCGAGCTGTCCAACCGGCAGGCGCGCCAGATGGACGAGCGCCTTGAGGCCGTATTTACCTTTTTTCGTGAGCATAACCCGCACGTTTCTCTGTCATGCGATGGCGCAAGGCCACCGGTTGCGAAACGCCTGGCGTGCCTCCCCGCCGCGTCCAAGCTGTCACTACAGATAAATTCTAGTGACATGATATACAAGCCGAGAAACGTTGATTTTGCTTCGTTTTCACGCCGCAATGGCCATTTTGGCCGGGGCTTGTGCTCTTGCGAGCACAGGAGCCACCGCGAATGACACACCGGCAAACTGGCCGGCGGCAGGAATGTCCCGATCGGCGAGAATACCAACAGCAGCTTCTGCCCCTGAATTTGAAGGCCAAAGCATGCCGCGCGCGGCAACAAGGAGGGTGGCGTCGCTCATCGTCCTCTCCAATCCTTCAATGTCGATAAGGATACTAGACTTAACCGCGAACACAGGGAACTTGTTTCCAATTTCTTGGCTATCCACAGTATGGATTTGCCGATGCAGGGGCGAAAACGGGAAAATCCTTGTTGCGCGCAAGGACGACGTGGAAGAGGTTCCCGGGCAAGGACGATGGTTCTCACCCGAGCCGTCACCCAGAAGCGCGCGAACTGCCATAGCCAGATGACTTTTTCTAACAAGACCGCACCGATTGGAAGGATTTAACTCTACAAGAACGATAGAGTTAGATGACTATGAAACGCAATCCGGGTTTTCCTCGTTTCCAAGGAGCGTTTCATGTCCACCATTTCGCGACGTATCGTTCTCTTGTCCTCGGCGGCCTTGGCTGGCGCCGCCTTTCTCGGCCAAGCCGATGCGCAGGACCTCAAGATCACTATCGGCTACCAGACGGTCGTCGAGCCCTCGAAGGTGCCGCAGGCCGACGGCGCCTATGAGAGCGCGACCAAGGCGGCAATCGACTGGCGGAAATTCGATTCCGGCGCCGACGTGATCGCCGCCATCGCTTCCGGATCGGTCGACATTGGCTATGTCGGTTCGAGCCCGCTGGCGGCGGCGGCGAGCCGCGAGCTTCCAATCCAGACAATCTTCATTGTCGGGCTGATCGGCGAATCCGAGGCCCTTGTCGCCCGCAACGGCGCCGGCATCGAGAAGGCCGCCGACCTTGCCGGCAGGAAGGTGGCGGTGCCCTTCGTTTCGACGACGCATTACAGCCTGCTTGCCGCGCTGAAGCATGAGGGTGTCGACCCGAAGTCGATCGATATTCTCAATTTGCGGCCACCGGAGATCGCGGCGGCATGGGCGCGCGGCGACATCGACGCCGCCTATGTCTGGGATCCGGCACTCGGCCAGATCAAGACTTCGGGCAAGGTCGTGCTGGATTCCTCGCAGGTCGCCGCCTGGGGCGCGCCGACCTTCGACGCCTGGATCGTGCGCACCGATTTCGCCGAAAGGAACCCGGAAGCGGTGCGCGACTTCGTCAAGGTGACGGGCGCGGCCTATGCCGAGTTCCTGGCCAAGCCGGACGCCTGGTCGGTGACGTCGCCGCAAGCGGCGAAGATCGCCACGATCACCGGGGCCAAGCTGGAGGACGTGCCGCAACTATTGAGGGGCTATGTCTTCCCGACGCTCGAGGAGCAAGCCTCGGACAAGTTCCTCGGTGGCGGCACGGTCAAAGCGGTCGAGGCGACATCGGCCTTCCTCAAGGAGCAGGGCAAGATCGACGCCGTGCTGCCGGATTATTCGGAATACGTATCGTCGAAATATGTCAGCGAAGCGCTTGCCTCGAACTGACGCCAACGCGCGCGGTTCTCCTTCCCTGACGCCGCGTGCTCCCTGCCCCGAACCGCTTGCGAGGAGCGGCTTCGGGGCAGACAGATTCGGAATATCGGCGAGGTTCCCATGACGCATCTCGTGCTCGACAAGGTCTCGGTCCACTATGACGGTCAGCCGGCGCCGGCGGTCGAAAATGTGTCGATTGAGATCGCCAAGGATGACTTCGTTGTCCTGGTCGGCCGCTCCGGCTGCGGCAAGACCTCGTTGCTCAACGTCGCTGCGGGCCTGGTCGAGCCTGTGCGCGGACGCGCCACGATTGGCGGCCGGCCGATCACGGCGCCAGGCTCTGACCGCGCCGTCGTGTTCCAGAACGACGCGCTGTTTCCGTGGCTGACCGCGCGGGAAAATGTCGCCTTTGCGCTCAGGCTGCGCGGTGTCAGGGCCGCGGAACGGGCGCGGACTGCCGACGACCTTCTGGCGCTGGTGAAACTCGACGGCGCCGGCGACAAGCGCATCTGGGAGCTTTCCGGCGGCATGCGCCAGCGGGTCGGCCTGGCCCGGGCGCTGGCGGCCGAGGCGCAATTCCTGCTGCTCGACGAGCCGCTGGGCGCGCTCGATGCGCTGACACGCGAACGCATGCAGACAACGCTGCTCGATCTGTGGACGGCGAGCCAGGTCGGCGTGCTGATGGTCACGCACGGCATCGAGGAAGCCCTGGTGCTGGCAACCCGTATCATTGTGCTCGCTCCCGGCCCTGGCCGGGTGGTGTGGAGCTTCGAGACCGGCTTCAGCCGGCGCTATGCAGCCGGCGAGGCCATTCGCAGCATCAAGGCCGATCCCGCCTTCGCCGCAGCGCGCGGCGAGCTGACCGACGCGATCTTCGAAGGGGAGGCAGCATGACCGTTACCTCCTATACCGAGCGGCCGCAGCGCAAGGTCGACGACGGAGCCGACGCGCTGTCGGTGCCATGGTCGCGGCCGCGGCGGAAACGCCGCCGCGTTTCGGCCCGCGTGGTTAGCGCGATCACCATTCTGATGATGCTGGCGGCGTGGACGGCATCGGCCCGCCTGCAATTGGTGTCGCCGGTTTTCCTGCCGTCGCCTGTGGCAGTCTGGAACAAATTTGTCGTCGTCGCCGGTGACGGCTTTGTCGACGCAACGCTGCTCCAGCATATCGCCGCCAGCCTGTGGCGGGTGTTTGCGGCGCTGATCGCGGCCGTTTTCGTCGGCGTTCCCATCGGGCTGGCTATCGGCATCAGCACGATCGGGCGCGGCATCTTCGATCCGCTGCTCGAATTCCTGCGGCCGATCCCGCCGCTCGCCTATCTGCCGCTGATCATTATCTGGTTCGGCATTGGCGAGCCGTCCAAGACCCTGGTGATTGCCATTGCCATGCTGGCGCCGGTTGCGCTGTCGACGGCATCGGGTGTTCGCGGCGTCTCGCAGGAGCGCATCAATGCAGCGCGCTCGCTTGGCGCCACGCAGCGCCAGGTGATCAGGCACGTCATCCTGCCCAGCGCGCTGCCCTCGATCCTGACGGGGCTGCGCATCGCGCTTGGCGCCGGCTGGTCGACGCTGGTCGCCGCCGAGCTGGTGGCCGCGACGCGCGGGCTCGGATTCATGATCCAGTCCGCTGCCCAGTTCCTCGTCACCGACGTGGTAGTGATGGGCATACTGGTGATCGCGGCCATTGCCTTCGTGCTCGAATTCATCATCCGCAGGATCGAGTGGGTGCTCGTCCCGTGGGCGGGGCGGGAGTAACCGGACCGGAGACGTGACGATGCCCCATTCCACCGCTGTACTGTTTGCGCATTTCGGCCATTGGCTCCGCCTGATCAAGGCCGGAGACAAACAGCCGCCTGAAGACGAACGCAAAACGCCGACACCGGTGCATCTGGACGCCGAGCGCAACCGCCTGCCGCCGCGCGACGAAAGTTTCTACTGGGGCTGGCAGTACTGGTCGCGGTGAGCGGCCGCCACCGGTCCGTTGTGCGCTGCTCTGAAGGGAGCTTGAGCATGGACGCCTGCTCAACCGCGCGAACGGTTTGCCCAGGCCAGGCCGACCAAGCCAACCAGCGCGGTCACGATGCCGGCATAGAGCCATTGCGACTGGCCGGTCATGAAGCTGCCCTGGACCCAACCGATGCCTTGCAATGACCACAGCACGCCGATGGCGAGCACAATCAAGGCCAGCAGATTTTTGATCAATCTCATCGCTAGAACTCCTCTCCAAGTCGATCATCAGCCGCGTTCCGGCCGAAATGGAACAGCTAAAAGAAGCAACCCAATCACGCCAACTTCTACTTAGATGCTAACCTCTGATCCTGCGCAAGACATGCGGAGATCGGTGGAAAGATCATCAAGGAAGCTGTGCCGCGCTGCGGGAAATCTCTGACAAATTGTTTCGCATCGACTCCAAACGTGTAACATTGCCATGGAACCGACAGATCATTGCCGCATTTGCTGCCTCATTCGTCCCTAACCGCTGCGGGTCTGTCAACGGAGCCAGTCCCCAACACATGAACAAAAGCAACCAGACCGCGCTTGTCGCGGCCACGATCGCGGCTGGCCTGATGGTCGGCGCATCCACTGCCAGCGCCGCCGCTCAGTGCGGCCGTGCGTCCTGGTACTCACTGCATTCCAGAACCGCTTCCGGCGAACGCATGAACCCGTCGGCGCTGACCGCCGCACATCGCAGCCTGCCGTTCGGCACCAAGCTGAAGGTGACCAATCGCAACAATGGCCGCAGTGTCGTCGTGCGCATCAACGACCGCGGCCCGTTCATCAAGGGGCGGATGCTCGATCTGTCGAAGGGCGCCGCCAGTCAGCTTGGCTTCATCAGCTCGGGTCACACCGCTGTCTGCATGGCACGGGTCTAACGGCCGCCACGGCCGGACACCGCCTCCGACGCTCGTCCCAATAGCCGTGCTGCCTGCCTGGCCTTCGCAGGTGCACATTGAGCCGGCTGTTGCCGTTCCAGGCGGATTCTCAACGCCTTGGACGAAAGAACGAGCCTAAATCACGCAAGTTGACGTATTGCATCGCAGCAGATTGTTGCTAACTTCCCCGCAAGGCATTCAAGGCTCGGCGCTGCTCGTCGGCCCTTCGATCGCAGTCGGCAGCGGGGTTCTCGATGTTCTACCAGCTCTACGAACTGAACCACGCCGCCTTGCAGCCGGCGCGCCTCTATGCCGATGCGGTGCGCCTGTTCTACTCCAATCCGCTCAACCCGGTCTCACACACGTCCTGGGGTCGCTCGGTTGCGGCAACGGCCGAACTGTTCGAGCGCACGACGCGCCGCTACGGCAAGCCGCAATTCGGCCTGACCAAGACCGTGGTCGACTGGAAAACCGTCGAGGTCAGCGAACATACCGTCTGGTCGCGGCCGTTCTGCAACCTGGTCCGTTTCGAGCGGGCGGTTCCTGCTGGGCGCCGACCGGATCCGAAACTGTTGATCGTCGCGCCGATGTCTGGCCACTACGCGACGCTGCTGCGCGGCACGGTTGAGGCGATGCTGCCCTATGCCGACGTGCATATCACCGACTGGGTCGACGCCCGCATGGTGCCGCTGGCCGACGGCAGCTTCGATCTTGACGACTATATCGACTACATCGTCGACATGCTGCATGCGCTGGGTCCCGACACCCATGTGATGGCGGTGTGCCAGCCTTCGGTGCCGGTGCTGGCGGCGGCGGCGCTGATGGAAGCCAAGGGTGATCCGTTCGTGCCCTCGACGATGACGCTGATGGGCGGGCCGATCGACACGCGCCGCAATCCGACGGCGGTCAATCTGCTGGCGCAAGAAAAGGGCATCGACTGGTTCCGCGACAACGTCATCATGCGCGCGCCCTGGCCGGTGCCGGGCTTCGGCCGCGAGGTCTATCCTGGCTTCCTGCAGCTTTCGGGGTTCATGAGCATGAACCTCGACCGCCACATCATCGCCCACAAGGACTTTTTCATGCATCTGGTGAAGCATGACGGCGACAATGCCGAGAAGCACCGCGAGTTCTACGATGAATATCTGGCGGTGATGGATCTGACGGCGGAATTCTACCTGCAGACCGTCGACACCGTGTTTGTCCGCCAGGCCTTGCCCAAGGGCACGATGACGCATCGCGGCGTGGCGGTCGACCCTTCGGTGATCCGCAATGTCGCCCTGTTCACGGTCGAGGGCGAGAACGACGACATCTCCGGCCTCGGCCAGACCAAGGCTGCGCACGACCTGTGCATCAACATCCCGGCCGACAGGCACGCCCATTACATGCAGCCGGCGGTCGGCCATTATGGTGTGTTCAACGGCTCGCGCTTCCGCTCCGAAATCGTGCCGCGCATCGTCGACTTCATTACCAGCTACGGCCGTCAGAACCGTGTTGCGGTCAAGCCCAAGCTGGTCAGGGCCGGCAAGAAATAGGCGACCAGTGATGATGCCCGTCAATCCGCATCAGGTCGGTCAATGCCAAAATCATCGGTTGGCGGGGCCGTGCGGCCGGTCGACCTGTTGCACAATAGTCGCGTTGGCGCCACGCGGGTAACCATGCCGCAAAAATCAATCCATCCTCATAATTGACACGGACTGTAAATACCCCTTAACGTTTCGTTAACAACAAGGGACAAGCGGGGACAATGATTTCCTCACCAATGGCGAGAACGCTGCGCCTGTGTGCGCTGGCCGGACTTACTGTGGCGGCAGGTTGGGCCGGTTCGGCCTCGGCAGCCAGCCCGATGATAACAGGTGGCCCGACCTCGCAGCCGATCGGCCATTATGATTTCTGCAAGAGCTACGCGTCCGAATGTTCGATCCGCCCGAAGGATCTGTCGCCCGCCAGCCTGACCGGCTCGCTGTGGCGCAAGCTGCTCAGCGTCACGACAAGGGTCAACGCCGCCGTCAAGCCGGAGAGCGACTTCGACATCTACGGCAAGGACGAGGTCTGGGCCTATCCCGACAAGGGCGTCGGCGATTGCGAGGACTATGTCCTGGAAAAGCGCCGTGAGCTGAACCGGCTGGGCGTCTCGTTTTCCGATCTGCTGATGACCGTCGTGCGCAAGCCGGATGGCGAAGGCCACGCCGTGCTGACGGTGCGCACCGACAAGGGCGACTACATCCTCGACAATCTGACCGACCAGGTCCGTTCCTGGGACCAGACCGGCTATCGTTTCCTCAAGCGGCAGGCGATCGACAATACCGGCCGCTGGGTCTCGATCCGCGGCGGCCAGCAGGTGCTGGTCGGCTCTGTCCAGTAACAAGGCAGCTCATTTCGGTCGTGCCAGTGCGGCGCGGAGCGACGCAATGATGCGGCGAAGCTCGGCTTCGTCAAGCTTTTCGATGTTGTCGGCCAGGAGATTGGCAAGCTCGGTCGCCGCAGGGCTAAGACCCGACGTGTCGAGCTTGACGCGCGGATGCGAGGTTTCGGCCAACCGCGCCAGTTCCTCGGCCTCGTCCCAGATGATGTTGAAATAGCCGATGATCTTCTGGATCAGCGTCCAGCTCGGCGCACCGCGGCGGCCGTGTTCCAGCGCCGAGAGATAGGCTGCGCTGACGCCGATCGCCTTGGCCATGTCCTTCTGGCTGACGCCGCGCTCGTTTCGCAGCACGCGAAGCTTTTCGCCGAACGGGGTCACAAGCGCACCTTCATGGGTGCATCCTCATAGGTGCGTCCCTCATCAGCGTTTCCTCATGAGCGCGCCCGCCGCAAGCGGATATAGAGCGCACCCGAGCCGCCATGTTTGCGGGCGGCATGGTCGTGGCTGGAGACGAGGGGCCGGAAGGCGGGTGTCGACAGCCATGACGGCACGGCGCGCCGCAAGACGCCATCGCCGCCCGACGAAGAGCCCTTGCCGGTGATCACGAGGACGTAGCGGATGCCGCCGGCATGCGCCCGGTGCAGAAAGGAAAACAGCAGCGAATAGGCTTCGTCCTGCGTCAGGCCATGCAGGTCGACGCGGCCCTCGATCGGCAGCCGGCCCTTCGACAGCTTGTCCAGCGTCGGTTCGTCGAGTGCGTGGGAGACATGCTGCGCCTTCGGCTTTGCGGCCGTGGCAGCATTGCCCGCGACCTGTGCCCGCGGCGGCGCCTGCCTGGTCTCGTCGGTCTCCGGCCCGACGTGCGGAATTTCGACGGCGGTTCTGCCCTTCAGCGGTTTTGCCGTGTGCGCCACCAGGTTCCACAGCACCCGGTCGTCCTCGCTCAGCCTGTCGATGCGCCGGGTCATCGGCCTGCTCCTGAAACCAGCGGCCGGGGGATCAGCGCATAAAAATCTGCGGCGTTGCGGATAACGCCGGCGATCTCGCCGGCAGCATCGCCCGACCCGGCAAACAGATCGCCGCGGGCCGGCCCGGTGATCGCCGAGCCGGTGTCCTGCGCGATCATCAGCCGCCGGAACGGTTTTCCGTCGAAAGCGGTCAGCGACGGCGCATCGATATGGAAGGGCGTGCCGAACGTGTGCAGCAGTCGGTCGACGGCGATCGAGCGGCCGGGGGTCAGCGCCACCTTGGCGGCAGCGATCGGGCCGAGCTCTGAGTCGTCGACGCCCATCTCGCGGAAGAAGATGTAGGAGCGGTTGCGCCAAAGGATCTCGTCGACGCGTTCCGGATGCGCCTTGAACCAGGCACGGATCGACTGCATCGTCACTTTCTCCAGCGGGATCTCGCCTTCCTCGCTCAAGATCTTGCCCGGTCCGGTAAAGCGCTGGCCGGATTTGGCGGCATAGGTGATGCGGCGAAGCCTGCCGTCGGTCATCTTGAGGCGTGCCGCGCCCTGCACGTGAATGAAGAAGGCGTCGACCTTGTCGGCGAGCCAGGCGATTTCCAGCCTTTTTCCGGCAAGCGCGCCGCGTTCGATCTCGCCGCGGTCGAAATATTCGACCGGGCCGTTCGGCGCCGCACGAGCAAAGGCGAGATAAGGATCCAAGGCTGAAGGACGATTGCCGTCGTCGATGTCGACTAGGTCGGCCGGGCGCGCCAGCAACGGCACCGAAAACCGTTGCGTGCGTACCGGCGAGGCTTCGACCTCCGGCTCATAAAAGCCGGTGACCAGGCCGGGACCACCATCTTCGGCATCGATACGGGCCGGAACGAAATGGCGCTCGAAAAAGCTTCGAGCCTGCGACCGATTCGCCGGCGAAACGGTGCGCGCTTCGGCATAGGCGTCGGCAAAGCCATTGTAGTCGACGCCGAGCGCGCCGGAGCGGTAGGGTTTGCTCAGGATATGAAAGGCTGAGCGGCGAAAGGCGTCAAAGGCAGGGAGATGGTCGTCCTCACCCCAGCCCGGCAATTCGCCAAAGGATTTTTCGCTGAAGGCTCGAGAAAGCGACACGACAGCCTCCGCCGCCGTCCAGTTCAGTCTTCTTCTTCGGTGGCGACGAGCTTCCAGTTCGGATCGCGCGAGCGCGCGTCACGAGCGAAGGTCCAGACATCCTTGACCTCGGCGACGGTTTCGGGATCGCCGTCGATGACGGCGCCGGCCTTGTCGCGGGTCGCCGAAATCAGTTCGCTGACAATGCGCAGCGTGATGTGGGCCTCGCTGCCCTTCATCTCGGCCGAAACGATGTCGGCCTTGTCGATGCCGACGAAGGAGGACTGGATCTTTTCGGCTTTCGCCTCACGGTCGCCGATGGCCGCGACGAAGCCGTCATAGACCTCGCGCGACAAAAGGTTCTTCAGCGTTTTGCGGTCGCCATCGGCGTAGGCCATGACGATCATCTCGGAGGCCATCTTGGCGCCGTCGACGAAGGTCTTCGGGTCGAAGGTCGGATCATTGTCCTTGATCGCCCGCAGGCCCCGGTTGAGATCGGTGTCCGGCTTGGCAAAGGCATCGATCGCCACATAGGCATCGGCCGCCGGCTCTCCCGCCAGGCGCTTGCGCGGCAGCGAGACCACGTTCTCGGGTTTCTGGGCGGCATCCTTGTCGTTTTTGCGCGCTGCCGTATATGGATCGAAGGGTGGGCGCTCGTTGCCCGTGCGTCGGCCAAGCACGTTGCGCAGCTGGAAGAAGATCACCACCGCCGCAATCAGAAAGAAAATCGTGCCGAAGTCGAAGAAGCCCATATCTTGCGCCAATCAATCCCTGCTTTGGCCGGACCAGCGGCCAAGCAAGGGCCGCGATCACATAGCGTTCAGTATCCAAAGCATATAGAACGCATGGCGCAATCATTCAAATCAAAGGCAGCCATACCTATCTAACAGCTCTGGTGCCAGCGGCGATTGCTCGCCGGCCGGCAAAACATCGAAAACGATCGGTCAAGATTTGCGTATCTCGCTGCTTCCCCTGTTCATTCTCGCGCTTCCGCTGCTGGAGATAGCCGGTTTCGTTATTGTCGGCCGCCAGGTCGGCGCGCTGGCGACAGTCGGCTTGGTGATGGCCTCGAGTGTCGCCGGCGCCCTGCTGCTGCGGCACCAGGGTTTTGGCGTCATGGCCAGGGTCCGTGCCGAAATGGATGCCGGGCGTGATCCGAGCGGCCAGCTTGCGCATGGCGCCATGATCGTGCTGGCAGCGATCCTTTTGATCATCCCCGGCTTCATCTCGGATATTTTCGGCCTTCTGCTGTTCCTGCCGCCGGTGCGCGATCTTGCCTGGCGGATGCTGAAAGGCCGCATCGTGCTGGCAACCGATTTCAGCAGTGGTTTGCGGGCAAGGCAACGCGGCAAGACCATCGATCTCGACGACGGCGACTATTCGCGGGCCGACGACCATACGCGCGGACCGGGTTCTCCCTGGCGCCGCCTCAAGGACGAGTAGCTGCAAGGCAACCGGCGTCTTTTGCAAACTTGTCTTGTCGGGCCGGCCATGATAGCGAACGCCCGAATTTCAATCCGGTCAGCAACGCTGCCCAGGCAAAAGGACCACAGCTTATGGCCAGCAACGACGACGCGCCGACCGGCGCAGCCAACGGTAATGGAAATGCGGCGCAGCCTTCGCTCAACGTGCTTGCGCAATATGTGAAGGACCTGTCCTTCGAAAGCCCCGGCGCACCGAACTCGTTGCGCGGCCGCGACAAGGCTCCGGGCATCGCCATCAATGTCAACGTCAACGCCAACCCGCTTTCGGACAAGCAGTTCGACGTCAATTTGACGCTGAACGCAAAAGCGTCGTTCGACCAGGAAGTGCTGTTCAACGTCGAGCTGGTCTATGGCGGCGTCTTCTCCATCAGCGGCTTCCCGCAGGAGCACATGCTGCCGATCCTGTTCATCGAATGCCCGCGGCTGCTGTTCCCGTTCGCCCGGCAGATCATCGCCGAGGCAACACGCAACGGCGGCTTCCCGCCGCTGATGCTAGACCCGATCGATTTCGCGCAGATGTTCCAGCAGAAGCTGGCCGAGGACCAGGCTGCCGCCGCCAAGGTCAAGGTGAGCTGAGGCTGGTTGGCTCGCAGCGTTTGAAAAACCCGGCGCGAAGCCGGGTTTTTTGTTTGAGACGCCGGCGGGGCAGTACCCCCCTCTGGCCTGCCGGCCATCTCCCCCTCAAGGGGGTGTTTGGACCGGAGACATCGCGAACAGGGGGGAGATCGGACTTCACGTCAGCCTTCGCCAATCCTTCATCGCCGCAGGAATGAGCGAGACGCTGGGTCTGCCAATCTCCCCCCTTGAGGGGGAGATGTCCGGCAGGACAGAGGGGGGCGCGAAGGATCACTCCGGTCAAAATCACTGTGCCGCGGAACTCGCTTCCGGGGGGACGCGCAGCCACAGCGCTTTTTCGCCGAGGCTGCCAACCATGCCTGCGTGTGCTGCGCGCTCGGCATCGGTCAGGCGCGACGGCAAGGCGATCGGCCGCACACCGATCGAAATATCGATGTCGTCGACATTCTGCCTGCCGCCCGCCGGAGTCAGGATGCTGTCGAGGATAAGGCTTGCCTGCTTGCCGCCGATGAGCTCGATATAGACCTCGGCCAGCAATTCCGAATCGAGCAGCGCGCCGTGCTTGGTGCGGCGGCCGTTGTCGATGCCGTAGCGGCGGCAGAGCGCGTCGAGCGAATTGGGGCCCATCGGATGCTTGCGGCGCGCCAGCGCCAGCGTGTCGACGATCCGTCCCGGATCGATGGCCGGATGGCCAAGCCGGCTGAATTCGAGATTGAGGAAGCCGATGTCGAAGCCGGCATTGTGCGCGACCAGTTTGGCGCCGTCGATGAAGGCCAGAAACTCCTCGGCGATCTCCATGAAAGTCGGCTTGCCCTGAAGATCGGCGGCGCTGATGCCGTGCACGGCCTGCGCCTCGTGATGGATCTGGCGGCCTTGCGGGTTGATGTATTTGTGGAAGGTTCGGCCGGTCGGGAAGCGGTTGACCAGCTCGACGCCGCCAAGCTCGATGACGCGGTCCTCGCGCGTGTCGAGGCCGGTGGTTTCCGTATCGAAGATGATCTCACGCATCGAATCAGTCCACTGGTGCCGGCATCATTCTAACCGAATCACACCAGGAACAAAATGGCAACAAGTAATGTGGGTCTGCAAGCCTCTTAACCAGGCCTGGCTGCCTTATCCACGACTAGTTCGGCGATGATGGCCTTGACGGCCGCGCGAGTGGCGTCAAAGCCCTGACCGGTGTCGATGACAAAGTCGGCGCGCCGGCGCTTTTCGGTGTCGGGAACCTGCCTGGCCAGGATCGACGCCAGTTTCTCCTCGTTCATGCCCGGCCGCGCCAGCACGCGGGCGCGCTGGACTTCGGGCGGCGCGGTGACGACCACGACCTTGTCGACGCGGTTGCGGCCGCCGGTCTCGAACAGCAGCGGTATATCGAGCACGGCAAGCGGCGCGCCGGCGGCACGATGTTCAGCCAGGAAGGCATCGGCGTCGGCACGGACCAGCGGATGGATGATTGCTTCCAGCCGTTTCAGCGCGGCGGCGTCGCCGAGCACCCGCTCCGCCAGTGCCGCGCGGTCGACCGCACCGGATCGGGTGGTGCCGGGAAAGGCCTCCTCGACCAAGGGCGCGGCCTTGCCGGCATAAAGGCGATGCACAGCCTCGTCGGAATCATGGACCGGCACGCCGGCCTCGGCGAACATCTTGGCCGCGGTCGATTTGCCCATGCCGATCGATCCGGTGAGGCCGAGCACGATCATTTTATCGCGCCGATATCGGCAATAATTATTTGCCGCAGTTCGGCGGTGACTTCTGGCCTGATGCCGAACCACCGCTCGAAGCCGGGCACCGCCTGGTGCAGCAGCATGCCGAGCCCATCGACGGTTCTCAGGCCGCGCGCTTTGGCGGTAGCAAGCAGCGGCGTCTCCAGCGGCACGTAGACGATGTCGGTGACGATGGCGCGGTCCGGCAGTCTGCCTGGATCCGCGGACAGGCCTTCATTGCCATGCATGCCGAGCGCTGTCGTGTTGACCAGCAGGCCGGCATCTTCGAGCAATTCGCCGGTCGCCGCGAGGTTGTGGGCGGAAACGCCGGCACCGAAGCGGTCGCGCAGCTCCTGCGCCCTCGCAAGCGTCCGGTTGACGATGTGGATGTCGCTGACGCCGCGCTGCTTCAGCGCATGGATGACCGCGCGAGCGGCGCCGCCGGCACCGAGCACCACGGCGGGGCCGTTGGCCGCCCAGCCCGGTGCATATTCGTCCAGATTGGCGGCAAAGCCATGGGCATCGGTGTTGCCGCCGCACAATTCGCCATTCTCGAACCACAGCGTATTGACCGCACCGATCTGTTCGGCGTCGGCGTCGCGTCGCGCCGCCAGTGCGAAGGCGGCTTCCTTGTGCGGGATGGTGACGTTGCCGCCGCGATAGCCTTGTGCCTGCAGCGCCTGCAGGAATTCGGCAAAGGCCTCCGGTGCAACGTCGATGGCCTCGTAGACGCCGTCGATGCCGTATTTCGCCAGCCAGTGGCCGTGGATCTTCGGAGACCTGGAATGCGCGATCGGGTGGCCGGTGACGAAGGCTTTTTTTGGGGCCTCAGCCATCGATCGCCCCGAACTCACGCAGCTTGGCCAGCACCGGCAAAAGTGGCAAGCCGACAATAGTAAAATAGTCGCCTTCGATTTTTTCGAACAGCTGGATGCCTTCGCCTTCGATCTGGTAAGCGCCGACGCTGGACAACGCCTTGGCGCCGACGCGCGCCAGATGGCGGCCGATGAAGGCCGGATCGAGCTTGCGCATGGTCAGGCTGGCGATGCCGACATGCCGCCACAGAACCTGGCCGTCACGGCCGAGCACGACGGCGCTGTTGAGATGATGCGTCTTGCCCGACAGCGCCAGCAGATGACGGCGCGCTCCTTCCATGTCGGCCGGCTTGTGGAACAGCTCGTCGCCGAGCGACAGCGTCTGGTCGCAGCCGAGCACCAGGGCGCCGGGCTTGCGCTCACTGACGTCGGTGGCCTTGGCTTCGGCGAGCACCAGGGCGACGTCCTCCGGCGACACGCCAGTGTTCTGCAGCGGCGCCTCGAGCGCGCGCTCATCGACAGAAGCCGGAACCGCTTCGACAGTGACGCCGGCATTGACGAGCAGCGCTTTGCGGAACGGGCTGCCCGAGGCAAGGATGATTTTTTCGGCCATTTTTTTCGCCCGTTTGCTGGCGTCACTAGGGTGCGTCGAGATTCAGGTCAGGCCGCGCCGAAAATGGTGGCTTCCGAGAACCGGAGCGGAGCGTACATTTCGTACGTGAGCACCGGAAGCGCAGGAAACCGCCGTTTGCAGGCCGGCATCACCTGAATATTACACGCCCTAGCGCGTCTTGCCGCGCAGGGCAACGATGGCCGCCGCCGTCTCCTCGATCGAACGGCGGCTGACGTCGATCATCGGCCAGCCGTGCCGCGTGCATATCTGGCGGGCATAGGCGAGCTCTTCGGCGATCGCGGCGCGGTCGACATAGTCGGTCGGTTCGTAGGCGCTGGTGCCGAGAATGCGGTTCTGCCGGACCTGCGAGATCCGTTCGGCGGTGGCGACCAGGCCGACGATCAGCGGCCTGGTGGCATTGACCAGGCTTTCGGGCACCGGAACGCCGAGCACGATCGGGATGTTGGCGGTCTTGATGCCGCGATTGGCGAGATAGATGCTGGTCGGCGTCTTCGAGGTGCGGGAGATGCCGACGAGCACGATGTCGGCATCATCCATATTGGCCGGCAGCTGGCCATCGTCATGCTCCATGGTGAAGTTGAGCGCGTCGATGCGGCGGAAATATTCGGCGTCCAGCACATGCTGGGCACCGACGCGGCGGCCGGCCGGCGTGCCGAGATAGGACTGGAACACCGTCAGCACCGGTTCCAGCACCGAGACGCAAGGCAGGCCCATGGCCGCGCAGCGTTCGTCGATGCCGCGGGCAAGCTTCTGGTCGACCACCGTATAGAGGATGATGCCCGGCTCCTCCTCGATATCCTCGAACACCTTCGTCACCTGCTTTTCGGTGCGGATGAGCGGGTAGATATGTTCGATGGCGCGCGCGTCCTTGTATTGCGCGGAAGCCGCGCGGCCGGCGGCCAGCAGCGTTTCGCCGGTGGCGTCGGAAATCAGGTGAAGGTGAAAGAAGCTCTGCGGTTTGTTCACAGGATACATTCCAGGCTGTGGGCCGATGTGGATAAGCCGGGCGGGAAACTCGGCCACCGCAAAGCGACTGTATCAGATGGCGGTTTGTCCACAATTCGATGTGCTGTCGGCTTCTCCGGGCGGTTGGGGACAAGTCCGGGGACGGAGCTTTTTGCCTTCGCTTCATCCACAGGGGCAATTTCCCTGGCCTGGCGGCAACGCGTTGACTCCAGTCGTAAATTCCCGACTTTCCACAAAGTCCTGCAATCCCGTTGGAGAAGCGCGCGACAATATGCTGGCTGGTCTTTTCGAGGGCAAAGCGGGACAGGAGACAACCACCACAACCAACAGACTCTTAGAATCATAAGATTCCTAAAAATAGAATATTTAATTATAGGGAAGCCTGGAAAGGCGAGCGCTCAATGCCTCAAGACCGGATCGTGCTGGACGTGTTGAGAGGCAAGGCGGCGTTTCCGCCACCGCTCTGGATGATGCGCCAGGCCGGCCGCTATCTGCCGGAATACCGGGAGACGAGGAGACGGGCCGGATCCTTCCTCGATCTTTGCTACGACCCGGATCTCGCCGTCGAAGTGACGCTGCAGCCGATCGAACGCTTCGGCTTCGATGCATCGATCCTGTTTTCCGATATTCTTGTCGTGCCGCATGCGCTCGGCCGCGACGTGCGCTTCGAGGAAGGACGCGGCCCGCTGCTGACGCCGATCACGGCTGCGGAAATTGCGGCTCTCGACGGCGAAACGTTTCACGTGAATCTCGAGCCGGTCTACGAGACGGTGCGGCGGTTGCGCGCCAGACTGCCTGATGAAACGACGCTGATCGGCTTCTGCGGTGCGCCCTGGACGGTGGCGACCTACATGATTGCCGGCCACGGTACGCCCGACCAGGCGCCGGCCAGGCTGTTCGGCTATCGCGAGCCGGCGGCCTTTCTTAGGCTGCTGAAGGTGCTCGCCGATCATTCGGCTGCCTATCTGATCCGCCAGATCGAGGCCGGCGCCGACGTGGTGCAGATCTTCGATTCGTGGTCAGGCGTGCTCGACGAAGCGTCTTTCGAATTGTTCTGCGTCGAGCCGGTGGCCTCGATCGTCCGGCAAGTGAAGGCTGCCCATCCCAATGTTCCGGTCATCGGCTTTCCCAAGGGCGCGGGAGATCACTATCGAAGCTATCGCCAGAAGACCGGCGTGACCGGGCTGGGCCTCGACTGGACCGTGCCGTTGTCGAGCGCGAAGGAATTGCAGCGTGACGGCGCCGTGCAGGGCAATCTCGATCCGCTGCGGCTTGTAGCCGGCGGCAAAGCGCTTGCCGACGGCGTGGGGGCGATCCTGAAGGCGCTGGGCGACGGACCACTGATCTTCAACCTCGGCCACGGCATCACGCCGGAGACGCCGCTGGCGCATGTCGAGCAGATGGTGAAACTGGTGCGGAGCGCATCGTGACGATGATGGGCGCAGACAATGCGAACGGCACCAACACCGGTAAGGGCGCGATGCGCCGCGCGGCAATCGCGATCGCCATCTTTCTGGTGCTGGCCGGGCTGCTGTTTTTCTTCGGGCCCGATGATTTCTATCCCTGGGCGAAGGCGATCCATGTGATTGCCGTCATCTCCTGGATGGCTGGCATGCTCTATCTGCCGCGCTTGCTGGTCTATCATGCCGATGCCGAAAAAGGCTCCGTCCAGTCGGAGACTTTCAAGGTGATGGAGCGCCGCCTGCTGCGCGGCATCATCAATCCGGCAATGGTGATCACCTGGGCATTCGGCCTGTGGCTCGCCTGGAAAGGCTTTGGTTTTCAAGGCGGCTGGCTGCATGCCAAGATCGCTGCGGTGGTGGGCCTGTCGGCCGTGCATGGCTATCTCGCCGGCGCCGTCCGCAAATTTGCCGAAGACCGCAATGAAAAATCGGCAAGGCACTGGCGGATCGTCAACGAGATCCCTACATTGCTGATGATCGTCATCGTCGTTCTGGTAATCGTGAAACCGTTCTGACGTCTTCGGTTGCCCGCAAAAGGCGGCTTGCTCTTTCAACCGACCGACGATAAAAGACGGGTCTTCCTTCCCGTCATGCGCCGCCCATTTATCGCTTCGGCCGCGCCCGGCATTTGTCGCATCCCGCCGATATTTTTCCCAAAGCTTACTCAGAGTCCGTCTAATGATGCAAGAAATGAAACTCACAGAGTTCAAGAACAAGAAACCGCCAGAGCTGATCGCTTATGCGGAATCGCTCGAGGTCGAGAACGCCAGCGTCATGCGCAAGCAGGAGCTGATGTTCGCGATCCTGAAAAGGCTGGCGACCCAGGATATCGAGATCATCGGCGACGGCGTCGTCGAAGTGCTGCAGGACGGCTTTGGCTTCCTGCGCTCCGCCAATGCCAACTATCTGCCGGGTCCCGACGACATCTATATTTCACCGTCGCAGATCCGGCGGTTCTCGCTGAAGACCGGCGATACGGTCGAAGGGCCGATCCGCAGCCCGAAAGAGGGCGAGCGCTATTTCGCGCTGCTCAAGGTCAACACGATCAATTTCGACGACCCGGAAAAAATCCGCCATAAAATTCATTTCGACAATCTGACGCCGCTTTATCCGACCTCGCGGCTGAAGATGGAGATGGAGGTTCCGACCTCCAAGGATATTTCGGCGCGCGTCATCGACCTGGTGGCGCCGCTCGGCAAGGGCCAGCGCGCGTTGATCGTGGCGCAGCCGCGCACCGGCAAGACGGTGCTGCTGCAGAACATCGCCCATTCGATCACCACCAACCATCCGGAATGCTATTTGATCGTGCTTCTGATCGACGAGCGGCCGGAGGAAGTCACCGACATGCAGCGCTCGGTGAAGGGCGAGGTGGTGTCCTCGACCTTCGACGAGCCGGCGGTGCGCCACGTCCAGGTTGCCGAAATGGTCATCGAGAAGGCCAAGCGCCTGGTCGAGCACGGCCGTGACGTCGTCATCCTGCTGGATTCGATCACCCGCCTCGGCCGCGCCTACAACACCGTCGTGCCGTCATCCGGCAAGGTGCTGACCGGTGGTGTCGACGCCAACGCGCTGCAGCGGCCGAAGCGCTTCTTCGGTGCTGCCCGCAACATCGAGGAAGGCGGCTCGCTGACCATCATCGCCACGGCGCTGATCGATACCGGCAGCCGCATGGACGAGGTCATCTTCGAAGAGTTCAAGGGCACCGGCAATTCGGAAATCGTGCTCGACCGCAAGGTGGCGGACAAGCGCATCTATCCGGCCATGGACATCCTCAAATCCGGCACCCGCAAGGAAGACCTGCTGGTTCCGCGCCAGGACCTGCAGAAGATCTTCGTGCTGCGCCGCATCCTGGCGCCGATGGGAACGACCGACGCCATCGAGTTCCTGATCGACAAGCTCAAGCAGACCAAGACCAACGCGGATTTCTTCGATTCGATGAATACGTAAAGGGGGCAAGGCGCTGTCCCGCCGGCGTTCCGGTTCTGTGCACCTCGACCTATCGACGGCGCAACTGCCGCTCGAGTTCCTCAGCGTCGGTTATCACCGGCAGGCAGACCTGCCCCGTGCAGAGCCAGGCGCCGGGCTCGGCCGTTGGCGGCAGGACGCCGCCTGGCAAGGCCGGCAGATTTGTCGCCGAGCCAACAGGCACGACGATGTCCACCCGGCGCGGGTCTGGATTTCGATTCGCAACCGGAACAAGCCTTGGATGCTCCGGTCTATCCACGATCACCAACTTCAGCGGTTCAAGCGCCAAGGCACAGGCATTGACTATACCCGCCTGGCCATAGCCCTGGTGCTCCGCCCGCCCGCCCGCGTGCTCTGCGACTGTCCAGGCTTTTTCCCAGAGATCGAGATCGCCCGAAAGCGACGACAATCGGACCAGGGCTTCGATGATCTGGCCGGTAGCGGAAGGAATGGCTTCGTCGACATCGCCGCGGATGCGGATCGGCACATCCGCGCTGTCGGACGCGGTCAGATAGTAGCCGGTCTTGTCGCTGTCCCGGTGCCAAAGATCGAGTTGCTCAATGAAGTTCCCGGCGCGATCTATATAGTCGGGATCGCCGGTCGCCTCGAACAGTAAGATGGCGGCGTTGGCCATGGCGGCATAGTCGCTCGACAGAGCCGGAAACAGCTTCTTTGCGCCGAGCATCGAATGCGGCAGGCGGCCGTCACGTCCGGCAGCCGCAATGGCGGCAAAGGCCGCTGCCGCCGCTTCGATCCAGTCGGATCGGCCAAGCGACCGTCCGGCCTCGGCAAGGGCTGCGATCATCAAGCCGTTCCAGTCGGTCAGGGCCTTGCCGTCACGCCCGGGCCGCACGCGCTGTTCCCTCGCTGCCAGCAGCCTTTGCTTGAGCGGAACCAGAAGGTCACGATCGATGACGCTCTGCGCCTGTTGAGCATCAGTCTGGCAAATGATCGGCTTGCCTTCCCAACCATGCGGGTCGGCAAGCGTGAAGTATTTGAAAAACAATGCTGAATCGTCGCCAAGGGCTGCTTCTAGCTCATCCCTGCTCCAGGTGTAGAACAACCCCTCCTCGCCCTCGCTATCGGCATCAAGGCTGGCGGCGAAGGCATCGCCCTCGACTCGCATTTCGCGCAACAGCCAGGCAATGGTCTCTTCGATTCGCAGCCGGAACAATTCCTCGCCGGTTGACGCATAGGCCCAATTGCACAAGCGGATGAGCTGGGCATTGTCGTAGAGCATTTTTTCGAAATGCGGGACCAGCCATTCGGCGTCGGTCGAGTAGCGGCTGAGTCCGCCGCCAATATGGTCATAGATGCCGCCGGCCAGCATCTTTTCGAGGCTGAGGAGAACGGCGTCGCGGTGGGATGCGGTGCCGTCGCGCAGCCAGGACAGCCAGAGGCTCTGCATGAACGGCGCGTTGGGGAATTTCGGCGCGCCGCGCAGACCGCCCAAATCGCGGTCGATCATGCCGTCAATGCCATTGGCGAGGTTCGCCAGCATGCCGCGGTCGAGCACGGCCTTGCCATGGCTGCCCGCCAGCCGCGTCTCGACATGCGTGGTCAGGCCGTCGGCACTCTGGTTAACGCTTTCTTTCTTCTCCCGCCAAGCCTTGTCAACCGCCTCCAGCACCTGGACGAAACCCGGCCGGCCGTAGCGGGCTTCGCGCGGAAAGTAAGTGCCGCCCCAGAACGGCTTGCCCTCCGGCGTCAGGAACATGGTCAGCGGCCAGCCGCCCTGCTCGCCCATCGAGGACAGCGCCGCCATGTAGATCTGGTCGATGTCGGGGCGCTCCTCGCGGTCGACCTTGATATTGACGAAGAGACGGTTCATGACGGCGGCGACGTCGTCGTTCTCGAAGCTCTCATGCGCCATGACGTGGCACCAATGGCACG
This sequence comes from Mesorhizobium sp. M1273, assembly GCF_040318195.1. Taxonomy (NCBI): domain Bacteria; kingdom Pseudomonadati; phylum Pseudomonadota; class Alphaproteobacteria; order Hyphomicrobiales; family Phyllobacteriaceae; genus Mesorhizobium; species Mesorhizobium sp. M1273. The sequence goes on from NZ_JAMYLV010000011.1 coordinate 172,252, forward strand.
CGGCGTAGCCGACAGAGAGCAGGATCGGACGCTGCAGCACCTTTGCTTCGGCCAGAGCGGCGGGCGACCATGGCCGCCAGTGCACGGGATTGCCGCTGTGCTGCTGCAGATAGGGGCTGGCCTCTTCGGCAAGCAGGTTTTGTGCAGGCAATGTCACGGCACTACTCGATGCGGATTGAACAGGCATAGCTAGGGCGCTTCGGCAGAGCGGGCAAATGATTTCAAAAGACTCCATCGTGGCGCTGTCGAGCGGGCGCCTGCCGGCCGGCATTGCGGTGATCCGGATTTCCGGGCCGCAGAGTCGATTCGCTGTCGAAACGATTGCTGGATCGAAGGTGCCAAACCGCGTTGCCACCTATCGCAAGTTCCGGGCGCCCGACGGATCGGTGCTGGACAGCGGCCTGGTCGTCTTCTTTGCCGGCCCCGACAGTTTTACCGGCGAGGACGTTGCAGAGTTCCATGTGCATGGCGGGCGCGCCGTTGTGGCGAGGATGCTGGAAACGATCGCCTCCTGCGACGGCGTCAGGCATGCCGAGCCTGGCGAATTCACCCGCCGCGCCTTTCTCAACGGCAAGCTCGATCTGGTCGAAACCGAGGCGCTGGCCGATCTCATCAACGCTGAAACCGAGGCGCAGCGGCGCTTTGCCGTTCACAACGCCCAAGGGGTGCAGAGCGAACTCTATCTGGGCTGGCGCCGACGGCTGATCCACGCCCGCGCGATGATCGAGGCCGAGATCGATTTTGCCGACGAGGACGACGTGCCGGGCTCGGTCGCCGACACAGTCTGGTCGGATGTTCAGGCCGTGATCGACGAAATCGAGCGCCATGTCGCCGGCTTCCGGGCTGCCGAGATCATCCGCGACGGGTTCGAAGTCGTCATCCTCGGCGCACCGAATGCCGGCAAATCCAGTCTGTTCAACGCCCTGGCGCGGCGCGAAGCGGCCATCGTCACCGACGAGCCGGGCACGACCCGCGACCTGCTCGAGGTGGTACTGGACCTGCAAGGGGTGCGGGTCAGGGTAACCGACACCGCCGGTCTGCGGGAGGCGCCCGGCAAGATCGAGGCGATCGGCATCGAGAAGGCCAGGACCAAGGCGCACAGCGCTGATCTGCTGTTGCTGCTGGAGGATCTGGCGGAGCCAATCGCGATCGGTATGCTGCCGGGCGACATTCAGGCGCTGAGGGTCGGTACAAAAATTGACCTGCTGGGGGGCAAATCGCCCTCGCCTGCGGCGCACTATGATTTCGCTATCTCGACGCGGGACGGCACGGGTCTGACCGAATTGCTGGACGAGATCGGGCGTCGTGCCGCAGTCCAGATCGGCAAGGCCGGCGATGTCCTGCCGTCGCGGCTGCGGCACGTCGAGCTGCTCAACGAGACGAAACGCTTCCTGCTCGCAGCAGTGGTCAGTGGTGATCGCGGGCAGGAGCTACGGGCCGAGGAACTGCGCCTGGCGGCGGATCGGCTTGGACGCATCGTCGGGGCGGTCGATGTCGAGGATATGCTGGACGTTATCTTTTCGCAGTTCTGTATCGGCAAATGACTCACGTGAAACATTGCCAAGTACCGAGATGCGGGCGTGTCGCTAGCTTGCTCGCTTAGTGGGGGGAAGCCGGTGATGATTCACGTGAAACACGTAGCGATGAACGCAGACGGAATTGTTTCACGTGAAACGACTAGTGGGTGTCCTTGACAGTGCAGGCTCACGGGCACATGTGTCGGCGGATTTGAATCGGAATATACAAATGACCAATCACTATGATGTGGTGGTGGTGGGCGGCGGCCATGCTGGTTGCGAGGCGGCTAGTGCGGCCGCGCGGGCTGGCGCCAGGACGGCGCTGGTGACGCTGCGTTTCGACACGATCGGCGTGATGTCTTGCAATCCGGCGATCGGCGGTCTCGGCAAGGGCCATCTGGTTCGCGAGATCGACGCCATGGACGGGCTGATGGGGCGCGTCGCCGATGCCGCCGGCATCCAGTTCCGCCTGCTCAACCGCCGCAAGGGGCCAGCGGTGCGTGGTCCGCGAACGCAGGCCGACCGAAAACTGTATCGGCTCGCCATGCAGGCGGCAATCCGCCAGCAGGCTGGCCTCGATGTCATCGAAGGCGAGGTGCTGGATTTCGAAATCAACGACGGGGAAATCGACGACGGACGCATCGCGGCGGTGCTGCTGGCGGATGGAAGCCGGCTCGCCTGCGGCGCCGTGGTGCTGACGACCGGCACTTTTCTGCGCGGGCTGATCCATATCGGCGAGAAGAAGATCGTCGCCGGCCGCATGAACGAGCAGGCGAGCATCGGCCTGTCGGCGACGATGAGCCGCGCCGGCTTCAAGCTCGGGCGGCTGAAGACCGGCACGCCGCCGCGGCTGGACGGCAGGACGATCGATTGGGCGTCACTGGAGAGCCAGGCGGCGGACGAGGACCCCGTGCCGTTCTCGCTGCTGACCGATCGCATCGAAAATCCGCAGATCCATTGCGGCATTACCCGAACGACCAATGCGACGCACGAGCTGATTCGCGCCAATCTCGGCCGCTCGGCCATGTATTCGGGCTCGATCGAAGGCGTCGGGCCGCGTTATTGCCCGTCGATCGAAGACAAGATCGTCAAGTTCGGTGACCGCGAAGGCCACCAGATCTTTCTGGAGCCGGAAGGGCTGGACGACGACACGGTGTACCCGAACGGCATTTCGACCTCGCTGCCCGAGGACGTGCAACTCGACATCCTGAAGACCATTCCGGGGCTGGAGCGGGCAACCATGCTGCAGCCGGGCTATGCCATCGAGTATGACCATGTCGATCCACGCGAGCTCAAGCCGACGCTGGAAACCAGGCGGATCGCCCGCCTTTTCCTCGCCGGCCAGATCAACGGCACCACCGGCTACGAGGAGGCCGGCGCGCAAGGGCTGCTTGCCGGCTTGAATGCAGCGCGCAAGGCGTCGGCGAGCGAGGAAATCGTGCTCAGCCGCACCGAAGCCTATATCAGCGTGATGGTCGACGATTTGACCAGCCGCGGCATTGCCGAACCCTACCGCATGTTCACCTCGCGGGCCGAGTTCCGGCTATCGCTGCGAGCCGACAACGCCGATGAGCGGCTGACGCCACTGGCGATAAGGCTGGGGATTGCCTCGCCGGAGCGGATGCAGCGGTTCAACAATAGTATGCAAGACCTTGAGAAGGCGCGACAGCTCGCCCTCGGCACCACCATGACCCCCAATGAGGCAGCGCGCCATGGGCTCGAAATCAACCGGGACGGCGTCCGCCGCTCGGCCTATGAGTTGCTGGCCTATCCCGGCGTCGACATAGCCTGGCTGGCGCGGGTCGAGCCGGCTTTCGCGGCGATCGACAGCAAAACGGCCGAACGTCTTGAAACGGAAGCCAAATATTCTGTCTATCTCGACCGCCAGCAGGCCGATGTTTCGCAGATCAGGCATGAGGAGAGCAGGCTTATTCCCGAGTCGCTCGACTTTGCTTCTGTTCCCGGCCTGTCGAACGAGTTGAAGCAGAAGATGCTGGCACGCCAGCCGCGCTCGATTGCCGATGCGCAACGCATGGAAGGCATGACGCCGGCGGCGCTGGCGATTATTGTCGCCCATGTCCGCAATGCCGAGGCGGCCGCGCGAAAGCAGGTCGCGTGAGCGCTGCGTCCTGGGCAAACCTGCAGGCGGCAGCGGGCCCGGTTTCACGTGAAACATTCGATCGCCTGGTCGAGTTCGAGGCCGTCTTCCGGAAATGGAACCGCCGGATCAATCTGGCCGCGCAATCGACGCAGGACGATGTCTGGCGCCGCCACATCCTCGACAGCGCGCAGCTGGCGCGAATCAAACCAGAGGCGAAGCGCTGGGTCGATCTCGGCTCCGGCGGTGGGTTTCCCGGCCTTGTGCTGGCCTTTTTGCTTGCCGAGCGGGACGGCGCCGGTATCGACCTGGTTGAAAGCAGCCGGAAAAAAGCATCGTTCCTGCAAGCGGTCATCGGACAGTTCAGCCTGCCCGCCAAGGTTATCGCGCGCCGCATCGACGACAGCTATCCCCTTGTTCCTGCACCGCAAATCGTCACAGCCAGGGCACTCGCCTCGCTGCCCGACCTGCTCGACCTGGCGGCACCGTGGCTGACCAAGGGTTCGCGCGGCCTGTTTCACAAAGGCCGGGATTACCGCGCCGAAGTGGCAGAAAGCGCTCAACGATGGTCTTTCGATCTGGTAGAACATGCCAGTGCAACCGACGCACAGGGCGTCATTCTCGAAGTATCCGACTTGCGACAGCACCCTGGCTTGTGACCGGCGACCCAAATGAATTTCTGGCATAGACCCATGATGAAGAACGGCCCCCGAATCATCACCGTCGCCAACCAGAAGGGCGGCGTCGGCAAGACGACGACCGCCATCAATCTGGCCACCGCGCTGGCGGCCATAGGCGAACAGGTGCTGATCGTCGATCTCGACCCGCAGGGCAACGCCAGCACCGGGCTTGGCATCGACCGGCGCGACCGCACCGTCTCGTCCTATGATGTGCTGACCGGCGAGCTGGATCTCGAAGCGGCGGCGATCCCGACGGCGGTGCCTGGCCTGTCGATCGTACCGTCGACGCTCGACCTGCTCGGCATCGAGATGGAAATCGCCTCGGCGCCGGATCGGGTGCTGCGGCTGCGCAACGCGCTGCGGGCTTCGGCTGAGCGCTCGGCCAATTTCGGCTATGTGCTGATCGACTGCCCGCCGTCGCTCAACCTGCTGACACTGAATTCGATGGCTGCGGCCGATTCGGTGCTGGTGCCGCTGCAGTGCGAGTTTTTCGCGCTGGAGGGCCTGAGCCAGCTTTTGGAGACGGTCGAGCAGGTGCGCCGCTCGATCAACCCCGACCTGACGATCCAGGGCATCGTGCTGACCATGTTCGACGGGCGCAACAATCTCGCCAACCAGGTGGTGCAGGATGTGCGGGCGCATATGGGCGACAAGGTCTATGAAACCGTCATCCCGCGCAATGTCCGCGTTTCCGAGGCGCCGTCCTACGGCAAACCGGCGATTCTCTACGACCTCAAATGTTCGGGCAGCCAGGCCTATCTGCAGCTTGCTTCGGAAGTCATCCGCCGCGAGCGCAAATTGCGTGCCGCTTAACCGGTTGTAAATAATAAACCCGATTCGATACCGAAACGATCTGGACGGACGATGAACGAAGACCCTTCGAGGAAAAGACTGGGACGGGGACTGGCGGCCCTGATCGGCGAAATCGATCGCCCAGCGGCACCGGAAAAGCCCGGGTTGGCGGGCGACGGCAAGGTGCCGATCGAGTTCCTCAGCCCCAATCCGAAAAACCCGCGCCGGCATTTTGGCGACGCCGACCTGACCGACCTCGCCCAGTCGATCCGCGAACATGGCGTGGTGCAGCCGGTGGTGGCGCGGCCGTCGAAAACCCAACCGGGCCGCTACGAGATCATCGCCGGCGAGCGACGCTGGCGCGCGGCGCAACGCGCCGGGCTGACCGAAATCCCGATTATCGTGCGCGACGTCGACGATCGCACGGCGCTCGAACTGGCGATCATCGAAAACGTCCAGCGCACCGACCTCAACCCGGTCGAGGAGGCGCTCGGCTACCAGCAGCTGATCGACGACCATGGCTATACCCAGGCCGATCTCGGCCAGGTGATCGGCAAGAGCCGCAGCCATGTCGCCAACACGTTGAGACTGCTCAAGCTGCCCGACGTCATCCGCGACATGCTGGTCGACGGGGCGCTCTCGGCCGGCCACGCCCGTACCCTGGTGACGGCCAACGACCCGGCCGGGCTTGCCAAGCGGATCATCGATGAGGGGCTTTCGGTGCGCCAGGCCGAGGCCTTGGCGCAGCTGCCGGTCGGCGCGCCGTCGGCAAAACGCCAGCCCGCCGCACCGCCGCAAAAGGATGCCGACACGCTGGCGCTGGAGCGGCTGATGACCAGCACGATCGGCATGATCGTCACGATCGAGCACAACCAGCGCGGCGGCGTGATCAGCGTCGCCTACCGGACGCTGGAGCAGCTTGACGAGCTTTGCCGAAGGCTGAAGCGGGAGTAGGTAGGTTGCTAAAATTAGCCGGCAAATAAGATTTTTGCTGCCGTGCGGTGATTGGCGAAATCGTCGAAGTAGTCAAACCTCCCCCTTGAGGGCAGGGCTATCGCATATGAGTGATGGCATTGATGAGATAGTCGTCGTTCCAGGCGCATTTCTTGATGCGATGGCTGATGGGAACTTTGGCAGCATCGGCGGC